>JAPPGC010000084.1 GCA_028875125.1 Bacteroidota bacterium
ATTCCTGTCAGTTGGAAAGATCAAGTTTCCCCAATGATTGAAACAAGCCCTTCAGAATTTTCACGAGGCTATCTTAGCCGGACTATCCCCAGAATTCTTGTGTTAAGATCCAGGCCATTTCCCCGCCTTCTCCCATGCTATTGAAGCCGCTCCCAATACAACGTTGTAGGTAGCTATATCGGAAACCTCAATCAGGATATCTTCTCCAGGAGGATACCGGAAAGTATGTCGATTAACATGCTTCCGCACATCGTCCAGAAAATAGGGTGCAGCTGAAGCCGCACCACCACTCAGGATGATGATTTCTGGCGCATACATGTGAACCACACTGACCAGGAACCAAGCCAATTCGGTTTGCCAGGTTTTTAGCGCATCCAGGCACAGGGCATCATTCTGGGCGATCCCATCAATCACGGCCGCAAAATCTACACTGTGAGGGTCGTCAAAATAGCGCTCATTAAGCACGGAGGGTAATCCACGGATCAACCCATCCCGAGCAATGACGGCCAGGGCTGTTGCAGAGCAGAGGATATTGGCTGTTCCACGGGCACGTGTAATGCAGAGTCGGTCACTGCCTGATTGTTGAACGATATGACTTGCTTGTGTACCAAACTGAAAATGAGGATCGCGAAGTATCTGCCCGTCAAGCATAATACCCGAGCCAACGCCGGTCCCTAGTGTGATTGAGGCAGCCCATCGATAACCTTGTGCTTTACCGTAGCAAGCTTCGGCCACAATCGACAGCCGCCCATCGTTATCAGCAATTACAGGCAGCTTCAAGATGTCGGATATATTTGGGACGATCGGGTATCCTTCCAAGCGAAGTTTTCCCGGAAGAAGGATGACGCCTTGCGTTGGATCTACTGCTCCCGGAAACCCCAGTCCTACTCCTAGAGGAGCATATCCTGTATCGGACTGAATTCGAGAAATTTCTTCAATCACAGCCGCCTCTAGAGCCTCAGCTGTCAACGCGAACCCCGATGAACGTGCACGCTCCGCCATGAGTGTACCATCCCGTAGCACGGCCCCCGCCTTTATGCGCGTGCCGCCAACATCCACTCCGATCACATATTCAGTCATTCAGCGAACAGATGAGAGAGGCTTTTTCTGTAAGCTTCGTAAAAATCTTCAAGCTGTTCCTCCGCAGTCGTATCTCCAATGAACTGGTGACTGGGCAGAATGACCGGTTTGTGACCGCGCTGAAGCAGACGTTCTGCCACAGAAACACGCAGCATGTTTATCAGCATTCCTCCTGTCACGGTGGATACGGGCCCTGTACGCCATTCAAGGCCGTCAAGCTCAATAATGCAGTCGCCGGGTGGGCAATGGTTATCCAACACGATGTCTGCCACATCAATGAGCTTTAGCCCTGTGGAATGGGACGCGTTGGTTGCCTCGCAATGCTCCTTTGAGACAACACCAATTACGGGCATGCCCCGCTCTTTTGCACCGAGAGCCATTTCCACGATTAGCGGCCGAACACCACTGGTGGAAATGATAATGAACGCGTCATGTGGACCAAACCGGAAGCTACGGAGAATCTCATCTGCGTATCCGTCAATTTTTTCGAGATAAAGCGGGCCACGTAAGCCGTTAGGTCCTACAATTGCAGCATGGTTCGAGAGTGCCTGTTCAACGAGCGCATAAAAGCCGACAAATCCTCCCTGCCTGGGTGTCATCTCTTCGCACATCATACGGGAATGGCCGGATCCAAAACAGAAAATTAGGCCGCCATTGCTAATTCGTTCTGCGCACAACTCGGCGGCGATTTCAATTTTCTCACGTTGCGTTTTCCAAAGCCGTTGCAGACGCTCAATGGTCAACTGAAAATAATCAGAGGCTGCTGCCATGTACGCAAAAGCAATCAGATTCCGACATCGCGAATCGACAGCACCCACGCTTCCGGCGGAAGATCACTAAGTTGGGCCTTAAGATCCAGGGCCTCAGGTATTGTAGGGGCTTGACCAACGGCGACACGATGATTCGCATCATCACTGCTCCTGAGGATGCCGATCGGGATATCGGGATAGATATTTCGATAGCGCTCGGCTACTTCCAATGCCGTGGACTCTTCGGGAAAGGAAGCCACTATGAGTGTATAGCCACCCGCTTCGTGGTCCAATGTGAGCGTCTCCGGACCCGTTTCTGTCTCAGGTTCGGGAATGGTTGGAGGTTCCTGATATACGCTGTCTTCAATGGTCACAGTCGTTATTGAGTCAGTCGAAGCGGGATCAGGGATAACTGGCGTAGAGATCGCGCTTGTTTCCTCGGCAGGACCGTTTGATTCATTGTTGCCTTGCGTAATGAAGTAAACCCCGGCTGCAACTACAACCATCGCCGCGGCTGCCCAGGGCCATCTCTGACGGCGTTGAACGGGCTGAGGCGCAATCTCGTGTTCAACAGTGATGGAGGAGAGTCCGGTATAAATCCCGGACACAGCGGCAGCTAAGTCAGGATTAGCTGTAAACCGAAGACCATCGTCTGAACGCGTGAATGTACCTAGTTCAGGGATGCGGACTGGTACCTGTGATAGAATTGCGGTTACGAGTAAAGTCAGGACCTCAGAAGCCCTTTCGTCAGCAACTCCCAACTTGGCAGCGAGGGACGGAACCAGCGTAGGGCTTGATTCTATTGCGGGGTTTTCTTCGAAAAGAATGCGTCGGCTGGTCGGATGCACAACGAACTTTCCATCATCCAAGAGTTCGTGCGCACTGGGGATAGACTCAACTTTCAGTGTGCCGAGACCTGATATATCTGCACGATCGTGTTGGAGTAACAACTCACGTACAATCGCGGTAAATTCTGTAAGTACCTTTTCGCTAGTCACGGCAGCAGTAACCGATAGTTTCGTTAAATCTATGAAAGTAAGGCAAAATACAGCTTTCAGTATTTGGTCGATTAGGTAGGATCTCCACAAGCTTCGTAAATTGGGCCGCTGAGCATATACAATGGAAATAATGCATCACAGACTTGAATGAGTGTATTGGTAGTCGGCACATTGGCTTTGGACTACATTGAGACGCCTTGGGATAAAACCGACAAGGTCCTTGGTGGGAGTGCAACATACATTTCGGTTGCAGCCCGGCTGTTTACAGAGCCGGTGGGTATGGTTGCTGTTGCCGGTCGAGATTTTCCGGAGGCACATAAGCAATTACTGATATCGAAGGGTATAGATCTTTCGGGTTTGCAAGAGTTCAGTGATCAGGATACTTTCGCCTGGGGAGGACGCTATCACGATGATGTCAATGTTAGGGATACACTCTTTACACATCTCAATGCACTTGCTGAATTTGATCCAGTTGTGCCCGATGTTTACCAGAACAGTAAGGTTGTGTGTCTTGGCAATCTTTCCCCAGATATCCAGGCCGCAACCTTGAATCAGTTGAATACCAGAGGATTCATAGCATGCGATACTATGAATTACTGGATCACGAATACACCAGAGGCTCTAAGAGAAATACTGGCACAAATTGATTGCTTGCTGATCAATGACGAGGAGGCCTATCAAATGACTGGCGAGCACAATCTGATTCTTTCTGCACGTAAGATCTTAACATTAGGCCCACGCATTCTCGTAATAAAGAAAGGTGAGCATGGTGCTATGCTGTTTGCTGACGAGCAGATCTTCACCGTGCCCGGATTTCCACTTGACAAAGTAAGCGATCCCACAGGGGCAGGGGATTCGTTTCTGGGAGCTTTTGCTGGCAGCCTGGCGTGTGAACCTCACATTGGTCTGGATGCGCTCAAGCGCGCGGTGATTTACGGAGCCAGTGTGGCTTCTTTTTGTGTCGAGACTCTTGGTCCGTTCCAACTGGTAAAAACACCTCCGGCAGCTGTTGAGGAACGAGCCAAGCTATTTCGAGGGTTGACGGAATGGCCGGTATCTCACGAAAGACAGGAGGCTTAATGCGCGTAGTCGCTTTGTTTTTGTTGGTGGCCGCCTGTTCTTCGGCGGAGCAGCTTGAAGTAACTTTGGAGGGAGAGAGTGCACAGCGATTGTTGCGGTTTTACTTTGGCAGCTATACGAGTGAAGATCCCTTTGAAACTGGCTTGCTAAATGAGCGAGGGGGCAGATTTTATGTTGATTTGGCTGTACTTCGAGAATACGGGCCGGAATTAGCTCAGGAACTTAATGCCATGGCATCAGGTGGGGTCGTGAGCCCAGACAGCCTGCGGACCGCAGTACAAATGACATACTACCATGCACGTAACCTACCGGAAAGACTATCGGAGTTCAGCAATCGGTGGGTCATTGACAACGCAATCACATTCGAAGTGCATGGTCCTGTCACCAAGTACTTGCGGCGAATCACTTTATCAGAATCCGCATTGCAGAGTGCTATCTGGTACTACTATGAGAACGGAGAAAAAATCCGTTATGCTGTAGGCACGGCCATTAAGGCTGAACACCTCAGAGGTGCTAGAGTCGTCGAAACAACAACAATGGTTCGGCGATCCGATGGATTTTGGGATTTTGCTACGTACGACAGTACAGGAGCTCTTACTTCCCATACGTTGCCAAATGATAGAGCGCTGGCTACGCCGACGCAGTGTGCAGGATGTCATTTTGGCAATAAAGGTTTTGAACCCGAACAAAGCTGGCCGCTGGAGCCGGCCAATGCTCCAGGTGACGTCCGAAAGTGGTACACTGGACCGCGAGACATAGCAGTCGCTGAGTTCTTCAGCGAGCATTCTCGAAGAAGCGATACATTGTTGGGTCTGTATGCGACGGCTTACGTTTCTAATCTTCGAGCACAGCGCACGGCAGGTTCTCTAGACTCTTCCGCTATCGCATTACTGAATCATTTGGGCCTGTAGGCACATGCATACGATTAGGTTGATGAATGCTGTATTCTTTGCCCACCACGGTGTGAGCTCCGAGGAGCAGCAGATTGGAGGGAGATATGAGGTGGATGTGAGTGTTAACTTTAACTTTGAAGCGGCCGCCGAGGAGGATGCTCTGGGTCAAACCGTGAACTACGAGTATGTTTACAGTATAGTGGAACGCGTATTTACGGGAACAAGATTTCGGTTAATTGAACGGCTTGCCTACATGATTGCCCATCAGGTTTGGGAATTGTCGACTCAAATAGAGTATGTTGAAGTTGCAGTTCGGAAAAGAAACCCCTCTGTGGGTGGAGCGGTGGACTGTGCCGAGGTGATTTACCGGAAAAGTGCACAAGACCTTAGAACTCAATCAGATCGCTGAAGTGTTTTTTCAGCAGTGTATACAGCCTCCGAATCGGAAGACCGACCACATTGTAGAAATCTCCGTTGATCCGTTTTACAAACATAGCCCCCATGTCGTCCTGGATCCCATACCCTCCTGCTTTGTCCAACGGGGAGCCAGTTTTGATGTAGTTCGAGATTTCAGTTTCACTCAAACGTCCGAAGGTAACCTCGGTAGACTCCACATCGGTAACTTTTCGATCCGAATCCGCGTGAATCAGAGCTATTCCAGTATACACAGTATGGGTAGACGCACTCAGTTGGCGAAGCATTGCGGCCGCCTCAACGGCTCCACTAGGTTTACCGAGAATGAGTCCCCGGTATGCTACAATTGTATCTGCTCCGAGGATAAGCGCACCAGGTTTCCTGCCCACAACGGACGTAGCTTTTTTGAGCGCCAGGCATTCGACCAATCTTCTGGGCCCGCGGACGGGTTCAGCAGTTTCATCCACATTGGCCGGGATACAATAAAAGGATATTCCCATTTGACGAAGAAGTTTTCGCCTTCGTGGAGACTGGGATGCCAGAACAAAATCAGTATGAATACGCATGGGTTGAATGCCGAGCTAGATTAAACGTAATTGGTTCGGCATATGTCCAACTGATACCCAACAACGGTACAATTGATTAATGGAAGTAATCACTATTGGTAATCATAAGGGAGGTACTGGTAAGACAGCAACCTCGTTACATATCGGGGCCGTATTCGGATTAATTGGATACAAGACACTCCTTATTGATCTCGATCCGCAGGGATTCCTGACACGAATGATGGGTGTGGATACGAATAGTGTGGTGGATACGTCTCTTCGCCTATTTGATGTTGATACCAGCCTGGCCCAGCTAGAGACCGTTCCACTTCCCTCATTTCATTTACTCCCCTCTTCTGAGGGTATGCGTACGCGTGAGAAGAAATTAACCAGTACGATTGACCTGTTTTTGGTTAAGGAGGCACTCCGTGGCCAGGATATTTATGACGTAATTATTTTGGATACGGCCGCTGCTCTCTCAAGCTACGTCTTGAATGCTCTTGTGGCAGCAGATACATTAATGATTCCCGTCACGCCTGAGCTTCAGTCAGTTCATGGTGCGGAGCAAACTTGGCAGTCGGCGCGTGCAGTCCAGGGAAGATTGAATCCGGGTCTGAAGAGATTGATGTTCCTGTTGACCAATGTACATGGCCGCAAGAAGGTGCATCGTCAGTATGCCAATTATATGCGGAAGGAGCATGGGAGGCTTGTAATGGACACCGTAGTCCGCACTTGTGCATCGGTTGCGGTTGAATGCCATGGTGGAAAGACGGTATTTGACAATAATATGAATTCCCGCGGGGCGAAAGACTACTCAGCCGTCGTGGATGAATTGATCAGGAATGAGGTTGTCCCTGTATTCGAGACAAAAATGGACTCTGAGGGATAGGAGACGATTCGTCTCAGTGGATGAGGCGATCCAGGAATGAAACGGTATTTTATGGGATCAAACGCTAATAGTAAGGTATTGCTGAGCTTTGCGCTGCATGCGATTCTGACTGCTGCGCTGCTTTGGGGACTGCATTATGCACCGAGTGGTATTGCACCCTTGGTCAATCTCCTTGACCCTGTCCGTGGACTGTATCACAATGCACGTATAGCCGAGCACGCTGCGCATGACGAAGTTGTTATTCCCACACTTTCCGCTCCGGTGACTGTAGAGCGGGATGAACGGGGGGTTCCTCATATTTTTGCCAAAGAAGACAGGGATGCTATCCTTGCACTTGGGTATGTGACTGCACAGGATCGGCTTTTTCAGATGGATTTCATTAGTCGTGTTGCAGCAGGGCGGCTTTCCGAAATCTTCGGTCCGGCCTCACTAGATGCGGATAGATTTCTGCGCTCTCTCGGGATGAATGGAGCAGCCAAACAGATCATGGCTGCATTTGCTGAACAGGGAGGCCTTGATTACGAAATAATGACCTGGTATGCCGAAGGCGTTAACGCTTATCTGAGTGAGCTACCCTACGCCGAATGGCCGCTGGAATTCAAACTCTTTGATTACGCACCTGAGCCGTATACGCCTATGCATACTGTACTCCTGATGCAGTATTTCAATTATGACCTCTCATTTAATTCTGAGGAGGCGGCATATGGGCTTGCCAGGGAGCGTTTGGGGGCAGATGAATATGCTATGTTGTACCCGCGCCATGCGACGCGTTACAAACCGATCATTCCAACAGAAGTCGAAGAATCGGCAGTCTCCGTGAATTCGGATAAATCACCGGCGCATTCATCGGATGCATTGGTCTTGTTGACCAATGTGCACAAGACGTTAAGGAAACATGGCTTGGAAGGCTATCAACCCTCCAAGGGGTCAAACAATTGGGCAGTCACAGGTGATCGTTCTGCGACTGGTTCAGCCATACTTGCCGGTGACATGCATCTTGCGCTCTCGCTCCCCTCAATATGGTATGAAGTACATCTCGTAACGCCCTCTATGAACACTTATGGCGTGTTGGCACCGGGGGCGCCCTTGCCGATTGAGGCTTTCAATGATCATGTGGCCTGGGCCTATACAAACTCAGGCCTAGATGCAATTGATCACTACCTCCTGCAATTAAGCGAAGATCAAAGCAGCTACCGGTTTGATGGGGAATGGCGGTCCCTAAAGCAGCAGCCGGATACGATTTACGTGAAAAATGCTGCTCCTGTTATAGATACTCTGGTACTGTCGGATATCGGTCCAGTCATTATGGATTCAACTGCGGCTGTAGCTATACGATGGGTGGCACATGAGAAGAATAACGGAATGACTGCACTTTGGGAAATGAATCGTGCTGAAAACGCAGCCCAGTTTGATGGCGCCCTAAGGCACTGGCACTCGCCAGCCATGAATGTACTGTATGCCGACACCACTGGGGAAATTGGGATTCGCGTTGCAGGAAAATTGCCGATCCGCGCTTCGGGAGATGGGGTGGGGCTTCTTGATGGTAGCACTAGTGGTACAGCGTGGGTGGGTCAAGTTCCATTTGAGGAGATGCCGTATGCCACAAACCCTATACGTGGATATCTCACTTCAACGAATCAACAGCCGACGACACCAGACTATCCTTACTATGTAGATCACAACTGGCCGCCAGCATATCGATCATTACGCATCGACGCATTGCTTGCTGGCACGGACCGGCATACGATTGACAATATGAAGGAGTACCAAGCGGATTTTCATGTTGGCCAATATGACGCCTTTGTGCCGCTGCTGGATTCCGTACGGGCACTGACGCCAGCAGGTGAAGCGGTCAGGGCTGCGCTCATTGAATGGAATGGTAAGGCGGTCGGAGAGACAACGGGGCCACTTGCGTTGCATGAGTACCTAGAGGCCCTTAAACGGCTGACGTGGGATGAATCACCTTTCATGGGTATCCCTTTCCCCACTGAGACAGTACTGGTGACAATTCTGGAGACGGGTTCTCCATGGCTTGATATTCAGAGAACGACTGAAGTCGAAGATGCGCCGATGCTTATGGCCTTGGCACTTGAAGAAGCAGCAGATATGCTACAAGTCCAGTATGGGAATGATTGGAGCTGGAGTACGCATCATCAGGTGATTTTTAGGCATCTCACACAAAATGAAGCGTTGAGTGTGTTGTGGCGTGGTCCATATAGCTACCCCGGGTACGACGAAACACTAGGACCAGGAGATGGGATAACGGTAACACATAGTGCAAGTTGGCGGGTGATAGTGGACTTCAATACCGATCCTCCCAGCGGCGTCGGTATATACGCAGGTGGGCAAAGTGGTAATTCAATGAGTCGTTACTATGATCTTCACATCCCGGCTTTTCTGAATTACGACTACTATCCACTGCATAAACCTAGGGAGGCCGGAGAGTTGGCAACTGTTTCGGCGTTCCTCCGGTTACATAACTCAGAATGAGCGCGGCAGATTAGGTACACTTCCGCATAAAAAAGTGCAATTATCATGTCAATCAAACGAATCCAAGCCGAATGAGCAGTCACAAACAGCGTTTTACATCTAGATGGGGAATGCTCATCACCGTTTTGGGCATGGCAATAGGGACGGGTAACATCTGGCGATTTCCCCGAATTGCTGCGACCAATAGTGGTGATGATGGTACAGGCGCTTTTCTTGTTGCTTGGGTTGTATTCCTGTTTTTGTGGAGTGTGCCACTCATTATAGCGGAGTATGCATTGGGTCGAAAAGGTCGGTTAGGTGTAGTTGGGACTTTCACCAAACTTGCAGGTGACCGGTTCAGCTGGATGGGCGCCTTCTGTGTATTTGTCGCTGCTGCAATCCTCTTTTACTATACCGTAGTTGCCGGCTGGTGCTTCTATTATTTCGGTCGAATGGTATTCATGGGCCCCGACCTCACGTATGAGGCTGCGCAGGGGGCATGGGATGGGTTCCAGAGCACTTATTTTCCGGTGTTTTTTCACGCGCTAGCCCTCGGATTGGGAGCTTGGGCGGTATGGAAGGGGGTTAGAAGGATTGAGCGCGTAAACAAGATATTGGTGCCGACACTATTGGTTATTGTTCTTATAGCATTGGTTCGGACACTTTTCCTTGATGGCGCAAGCGAGGGTATAAGATTTTTGTTCACTCCGGAATGGTCTACTCTTAGTCGACCGCGGATCTGGCTTGAAGCATTAACACAAAATGCTTGGGACACTGGGGCAGGTTGGGGTCTGGTACTCACCTATGGGGCCTACATGCAGAGTCGGTATGGTGTTGTTCAAAACGCATTTATAACTGGTATAGGCAATAATACAGTATCGATCCTTGCGGCCATCATTGTTTTTGGAACCGTATTTGCCATTCTCGGGCAGGAAATGTCTCGCACAGAAGTGCTCGAGGTCATGAAAACCAGCGGTCCCGCGGCGACCGGGCTTACCTTTATCTGGATGCCCCAATTGTTCGCAAAGATGCCGGCGGGTCATGTGTTTGCAATGCTATTCTTCCTCGGGCTTTCCTGTGCAGCACTCAGTTCACTGATTTCGATGATTGAGATGGTCGTGCGTTCGGTGACAGATCTTGGTGTCTCGCGGCCCTATGCGATTATTGGTGTTGTGTTGGTGAGTTTGGTGCTGGGTATCCCGTCTGCCATGAATCTGGGCTTCTTTGAGAATCAGGACTTTGTCTGGGGTTTGGCGCTTATAATTTCCGGGGCTTTCATGGCGATCCTTGTCATTCGACAGGGAGTACGCTCATTCCGGGAGAACGAGATTGATGGAGCCGTGGGGGATTGGAATGCAGGTCGACCATGGGATGCTATACTGAACTATGTCGTGCCCATCCTAGCCGTCGTATTGTTGGGTTGGTGGTTGTGGTTGTCAGCAACAGTTTATGCCCCAGAAACCTGGTATGACCCCACGGATCCATTTAGTTTAATGACTTGTGTAGTGCAGTGGGGCACGGTAATTGCTGTACTCCTGATATTGAATCGTTGGATGGCCGGACGTGTGCGCTCATTCAATCAGTTATGATTTATGCTTGGACAATGTTGTACAACCGCAGATAAGTCAGTTATGGTGCGATCAATATTTGGTTTGATGCTGTTCCTATTTCCGCATGTAACCGCGGCACAGATCTCAATAGGTAGCACCCTGCCGGATTTACCGCTGGAGAGCATGCGGGGAGGTTCGGCTTCGACTACCCATGCACTAATGGGCATCCAGGGTACGGTATTTGTATTCTGGAGTAATGACTGCAACTGGACGAGTCAGTACGAAGAGCGTGTAGAAGAATTGGCTACCACGGGGGTTGAGGTAATCCTTGTGAACAGCAATGATCCTGAGGTATTTCCCAAGGAGGCCGAGGCGGGAAAGCAATACAATCTGACTTACGTACGGGATCCGCAAGCAGGGTTGGCCCGGGTACTGGGGGCAGAGCGAACGCCACACGTGTTTGCATTTGACGATAAAAACATGCTGGTCTATGTCGGAGGCATCGACGACGCTCCCGCAGATCCTCAGGTAGCTCAGGCACATTGGCTCCGGGATGTCGTACAGCAGCTCACCGGTGGTCAGGAAGTGAATATTTCCTCCACCAAACCTTTTGGATGTCGGATTAAACTGCCGTGACTACTGCGGATATAGAAGTTCAGTTTGCTGACTTGGGTAGTGCAAGCGGTACGTCGTTCGCAGTGATGGAACGTGTACTGGAGGCCTATCAGCGGCAGCATTGTCCGGTTTACCAGCGTTTTGGTTACAAGTATTTGCCTGTGGCTGCTTTCAAGCATGCCGAGGTTACCACATTCCCACCGGCAGAAGCAGAATGTGTGTTTGAGAGCAGTGCAACCGGAGGCGCATTGCGGAGCCGTCATTTTGTGCGGCGAATCGCAGTTTATGAAGCTTCGGTATGTGCGGCCTTCAAAGCCGTTTTTGGTGAGGGCCCCTTCCAAATCTGGGCCCATTTGCCTGGATATGCACCTGTGTCGTCACTGGTTTGCATGATGAATATTCTCATGCGGAGATATGGGACCAGAGAGAGCCAATTTTTTCTGGGTAAGAGGTTACCCAACATTTCAGATACAGGCGCACCAATACTGCTCTTTGGTGCCGCATTCGGTCTTTTAGATTTGGCCAACGCAGGACCTCGGCATCTGCCGAAGGATGCACGCATCATTGAGACTGGCGGCATGAAAACACACCGGCGTACAATAACTCGTAACGAACTACACGCGCACCTGGCGGCAGGGTTCGGTATTGATGAGCAGCGGGTTTGGAGCGAGTATGGTATGTGTGAACTTATGAGTCAGGCTTATGCACAAGGAGGTTCGATTTATAGGTCTCCGCCGTGGATGCGAGTTCAGATAGTTGATCCGGAGGCCCCAGACTGTGTATTACCTGATGGGAAGCCGGGGCTTTTGGCGATAACTGACCTGGCGAATATCCATACAGTATCCAGTATTCTCACGGAGGATCTAGGGGTTAGCCGCGGAGAGGGATTTGAAGTCTTAGGTCGATTTCCCGGAAGTGCCATGAGGGGGTGTAATTTCTTATTGGAAACTGGCTAGCCAGGATTGCAAAGGATTCTTCGCCAAGCACGTTTTCACAGACAGCACTATGAATATGGCCTAAAACGGCCATTTTACATGTATGCCTACGTTCCAGGCAATCGAAACGCCTATTGCCGAAAATGTGGCTTCTCTCGAAAAATCCTCCTGCCGTAATGCAAGCTTTGCACGCTAAATCAATGCAGGTACATCCGGTCCGTTCGCAAGACCGCAGGTGGGCGGTCCTATATTTATACCATTAGAATTTCTTCTCTGCTCGCGGAAGCACAAGAGGGCTATCATCCCTTCGTACGGGGTCTGTCCACCAACCTGTATTCTACAGAAAGGATTGCCGTGGTTGGAACTCTTCCCACAATAAAGGCAACCAAAAAACTAAGAGAGCAACGAAGAACAACTTCGTTTGTGCAGTGTCTGCCTCATTGAAGAAACAACAGATCTCGCTCATAAATCCCAATCATGGGAAAAGGGAAATGCCGTACTGCATACGCGAAGTTTTCGTTCCAACTTACTATTCGAGGGGGGGACTCCCTACCATTTATGCAAGTCCAAATCAGCAAAATTTGAAAAAAG
>JAPPGC010000117.1 GCA_028875125.1 Bacteroidota bacterium
TCCTCCGACTTAAATTCTAATTGTCGTCGACTTAAATTCTAATTGTCGTTGAACATGCGAAGACCCATGAGATTCAGGGTTATTTGCCGGCTATGTATTTCCTGTATACATCCTGTCGGACTCTTTTGAAGCAGTACTACACCTGAACGTTCATCACCGCACACGCAGGAAGCGGCCGGCTTGTCTTTGAATTCCCACCGGCGAGTCTGCCCGAATCCAATACAAATACAGGCCCGAGGGCAACGTCGTGCCTTCAATACGGATGCTCCGGCTCCAGCCAGCGGTCAGATCGATCGGAGGCGGGGAAAGTACGCGCCGTCCCAATACATCAAATACCTCCACGTTCAGGGTGGCGGACCAGAGAAGGTCGACGACCAGACGCGTGGATTCCCGGAAAGGGTTGGGGTAGTTTCCATGGACCATGAACGATTCCGGTAGCTCCTCCCGGTCCGACGCGACGGGGCTAAAGACTTCAATACTGAACACCAGGCTATCCGCCTCCCCGATTGAATCAGTCGCCTTGAAGGTATAGGGGATCGAACCTGAAGTCACTACCGTAGGCGTTCCGCTGATTGTGCGTGTCGATGAGTCATACACGAGCCCCGCGAGGAGCGTGGGGGTCAGGGTGTAAGTAATCGGCGAAATACCTCTAATGGCTTCTGGCAGGATTAGTGGAGTAATGTGTAGCCCAAGCTGGAACGATTGATCCGCGATATCACCGGTGAAGTGCAATGCTGTACATGTAGGCCCCGAGCGAATTGGGATGTTGTTCAACCACATCTGAAACTCCTCGTCGGCAGGAGCACAAAGGCTTTGGTCACCGAAGTGGAATGTCTCAAGATTATCCAATTGCATCAACTTCCTTGGAAGCCGTCCCGTGAAGGCATTCCTGCTAAGGTCAAGCGCCTCCAGCCGAGAAAGTTTACTAAGTTCAGGCGGGATCGACCCGGAAAGGGAATTGCCATTCAGGTGCAGCCATCGTAGCTGTGCAAGGTTCCCAAGCTCGGGCGGGATTGAACCGGAAAGGGAATTGTCAAACAGGCCCAGCTCCTGCAGTTGTTCAAGGTTCCCAAGTTCGGGCGGGATTGAGCCGGAAAGGGAATTGTCAAACAGCCAAAGCTGCTTCAGTTGTTCGAGCTTCCCAAGTTCGGGCGGGATCGACCCAGTAAGGGAATTATTATGTAGCCACAGCTCCCGCAGTTGCTCAAGGTTTCCAAGTTCGGGTGGGATTGACCCGGAAAGGGAATTGGCACCCACTTTCAGCCTCCATAGTTGCTCGAGGCTCCCGAGTTCAGGCGGGATCGACCCAGTAAGGGAATTGTTTGACAAAGCCAGCTGCTGCAGTTGTTCAAGGCTCCCGAGTTCGGACGGGATCGAACCAGAAAGGGAATTGAAATGCAGCCACAGCCCCTGCAGTTGTTCAAGGTTTCCAAGTTCGGGTGGGATTTCCCCGGAAAGGGAATTGGAAGGCAGATTCAGGCTCTTCAGTTGCTCGAGGCTCCCGAGTTCGGGCGGGATTGACCCAGTAAGGGAATTATTAAACAGCCACAGCTCCCGCAGTTGCGCAAGGCTACCGAGTTCGGGCGGGATCGAACCAGAAAGGGAATTGCTCATCAGGGTCAGTTCCTGCAGGTGCGCAAGGTTCCCAAGTTCAGGCGGAATCGGTCCGGTCAGTCCCTTATTCCCGCTTAGAGTAAGGGTTCGTAGGTTCCATAAGTTTTCAAGTTCGGGCGGCAGTGTCCCCCTGAGATTGTTTGTCCGCATGACCAACCCGGACAGCAATCCCTCGCTAAAAATCACGCCATACCATGTGTCCAACTCCTCCTCACTTGGTACCCTCGTGATGTCCCAGTTGTCATTCTGTGTCCAATTGTCTCCGTCCGTCGCCGTGTAAAACGCACTCAGGCTCCGGTGAAGCACCTCAAGTGACCGGTTGACCTGAAACGAAAGCTGGTCCGCTCCGTCCTCAAGTACGCCGTCCTGAATGCGTGTGTAGAAGCGCACCCGCTGATTGTCGGGCGCATCCGTAGCCACCCTGAATTCAAACTGGATCTCTGTCGAATCCCCGCTGGCCAGAAAGCCGACCTCCACCTCCGCCATTGTCATGTCAAGGAACGGATAGGGTTCTGCGCCTACTAGCCCCACGCTCAGACCGGTAGCATCGGAAAGATAATTTACCACCGTTGCCGTGATGGTCACCACGTCACCGGCGGCAATCTGGTGGTCGCCGTCCTGGTCCGTCCAACTCCAGTGCATCAGGCGCACCGCGGGCAAGGTCGGCGCCTGAACGGCCGCCAGCGCATTCACCATCCCCCGGCCCAGTTGACCGGCAAACCCGGGATTCTCCGTGTCAATGCTCTCGCTCGTCAACCGAATATGTTCCCGCAGGGCGTCTGGATCCATGGTGGGAAACCGTGTCTTCACCAACGCCGCCACACCAGCCGTCAGCGGAGAGGAAAACGATGTCCCGTCCATCGATACATAGCTGTTCTCGGACCCGGTTGTCAGGATGTCCACGCCCGGAGCAAACACGTTCACCAGTCTCCCATAGTTCGAAAATCCCGCCCGCCTGCGTGTGACCTTCTCTGTTGCGCCT
Source organism: Bacteroidota bacterium (assembly GCA_028875125.1). Lineage (GTDB taxonomy): Bacteria > Bacteroidota > Rhodothermia > Rhodothermales > Bin80 > Bin80. The sequence continues at coordinate 2,597 of JAPPGC010000117.1, forward strand.
ACCGACAGTACCCGTGGAGAACGGGCCGGGTAGTACCGGAAGAGGTCGTTGCTGACATTGTCATCACTAGCCGCAGCGACCACGAGGGCGCCCATGTCCGTAGCCAGATCAAGCGTCTGACCAATATGCTTCACTTTTTGGTCGTCTGTCACCTCACTGGTCCAGCTCATATTGATGATATCTGCCCCGTTCATTGCCGCATAAAGGATGCCTGGGTAGCCATGGCAAATCGAAAGATCGTCCCGCTCACATCCCGCGTTGATATGCATGATCTCTGCATTCCAGGCTGCCCCCGCCAACCCCACATTGTTGTTGGTCACCGCACAGGCCGAACCCGCAACGGCCGTGCCGTGAAGACCACTCCCGGGCGTCTCCGGCAGTCCCGTCGGGTCGTTGTCCGTGTCGTCGCCGTTGGCAAAGTTCACACCAAACACATCATCAATGAATCCATTGTTGTCGTCATCAATCCCATTGCCTGGAATTTCACCCCCATTCCTCCATACATTTGCACGAAGATCCTCATGCAGCCATTCGCCTCCTCCGTCCACGGTCGCGATTACTACCCTCGGGATACGGTCTGAGCTTTTAACCACATCCCATGCCTCCGGCAACCGCATCAATTCAAGTTCCGGCTGCTCGTTGAATCTGGGATCATTCGGGTCAATGCGCTCCCAGCGGACCGATCCCTGGAGTCGATTCACAGGCACCGGTTCGGCGTAAACGATGCCGGGGGCGAGTGACAGGTCACTGGATACTCGTTCAGGGATTACATTTGCGTTATAGCGCACATAGAACGTGCGGCGCATCGCCAGAAGGTTGCGACGCGTCTTGGGGGTAGGATCCACATGATCCAGAAATGGGTACATGCGCTCAATGGTGTGCACCCCGTAAGCGGCTGCCCTACGATCAAAGACCTGTAAACCGGTTGTGGATGTCTTGGCGGGAAGAGAGACCCCGGCTTCAAATTGAACCACAACGACATTGGGGACGACGTCCGGGACGTTCTGAGCCAGTACCCTACCGGAACGGAAGAATAGGATTAGGACGAGCCCTATCGTTACTAGAGCGAATGACCGGTGGATCTCCATGGTCGTGCAATGAATAATAGGCGCATGTTCAACAATCATGCGCGTATTATCAAGGCTGGTGAGAATGAATTGAATTACATCCTGAGATTCAGCATGACACGTACTACTTGCCATATTACCCTACAATCTCGTGTGTGATTCTATCCACAAAATTCAGGACAGTACCCTAATAATATTTTCCACGCTCCTAGCAGCCCATGCTCTCGGCATACACAAAAGACCTTTTCGGTCTACCCGCAACAGATTGAAAACTCCAACCGTCACTGGACACGAATGTCTGGATAGTTTCATTCTCCTTCAAATTAATTTCCTGTATGCATACTCAAGGCGCGGTACACCGTGAATGAATACAAGTGTTTGTGGATCGGTTGTCAGATCAGACCCAGAAGCAGCCCGTATCTCGTCAAGAAATTAGTGACACTATAATTGGATTGCTGGCACTCCACCCGGCCAAAATGATCACATCATGTTTTATCTTCGCGGAACTGGCAACTTCGGCTGCAATCTAGACGTCCGGGTGTAGCACAATCGACATAATTCCAAATTTCCAGAAATCACACACTTTTAACCAAGTATGATCTCGACATATTTCGACTCACCAGCCACTATAACCTCTCCTACGGTCCCAAAAAGACGTGGCGAATTGCCGCTGGAAAGAACGTTGGAATTCCAAGTCTCACGTTTCCTTATGGAGGAACTTTTGAATCCGGGACAATGCTCAGATCAAATGAAAGCACCCGCCCGCTGGTTCGATCTCAGCCTATTGGTTCCGACGGTCATCAGCCACGGGAGCGCCGCCTCAGTGTTCCACAACGATGGACACCTCCGGCAATATAGGAACCGATGAAACCCTACGTCGGTTCTTGTGGCGTGTATCTGGAATCCCGTTATGTCTGTTTTCACGTCGGCGAGAGAGAGACTCCTCTGGGTCTGTACGCTGGCCGTAGTAGTGGCCATCTACTCTACCCTGGGGTTAGCGCGGATCTTGGACAACCAGCTGGGGAGCTATATCTTCTCAGTCTGGATCTGGCTCTTTGTCCTCGGCTGCATTCTGGTGCTTGCAACCGTGACCTTTCAAGGCCTTGGGTTTCGGCCAGGTGGCAGAGAAGTCGGCGTCGCTCTTGGCATCGTCGCCGCGTACCTCCTTATCATCGTTCGTATGGCGATGCCAACCGAGCGCTCCGATTTGGTCGAGTACGGGGTGGTGGCCGTCTTTGTCCACGACGCACTTTTGGAACGGGCCAGCCAGGGACAGCATGTACCCGTTCCGAGCCTGCTGGCAATCGCAATCGCATCGGCGATTGGTGTCATCGACGGGGGCATACAATGGTTTTTGCCCAGCCACGTTTTGGATCCGACAGACATGCTGTTCAATGTGCTGGTAGTGGTGATGGCGATCATGGCAAGTGTGGCACTCCGGTGGACCCGGCGGCGGGTCAGTCACATCACGGGCCATTAGTCTTATTCCATTTTTTTTATCGGCGTGTGACCCTACTTCGTATTGGGATTGCGCGCAATTAGATTACCGTTATGCCTGTTTTCACATCGGCTAGAGAGAAACGCCTCTGGTTCTGTTCGCTGGCGGTCGTGGTGGCTATCTACTCCACTCTGGGGCTGGCAAGAACCCTGATCGACGAGTTGGGGAGCGACTTCTTGTCGGTCTGGCTCTTTCTCCTCGGCTGCATTCTTGTGCTCGCAACTGTGATCACGCAAGGCCTTAAAGTTCGACCGGGTGGCGCGGAGATAGGCGTCGCTCTTGGCATTATCGCTGCCTACCTCCTGATCATCGTTCGGATGGCGGTGCCAACCGAGCGCTCCCATCTGGTCGAGTATGGGGTGGTGGCCGTCTTCGTCCACGAGGCGCTTTTGGAGCGGGCCAGCCAAGGACGGCGTGTTCCCGTGCCTGGTCTGCTTGCAATCGCGATCACAACGGTGATCGGCGTCATCGACGAGGGCATCCAGTGGTTTTTGCCCAGCCGGGTTATGGACCCGGTGGACATGTTGTTCAACGTAATAGCAGCGGTGATGGCGATCGTAGCAAGTGCGGCGCTCCGGTGGGCCCGGCGGCGAGCCAGCCACTACTTGGACCACTAGTACCATTCCCATTGTCTGATCAGCATATAAATCCGCAGTTAATTGTCGGTACCCTTCTAGTACATTGCCTGTAAGCGGATCGGTTCATTCCTATGTGCACAAAGCTTCTACTGTAAAACCCGTTGGCGTACATCCGGTGACCCGTACAATCTGGCATACGCGGCGCGCCTTCCCAAATCCCGTGATCAATACCACAATATGCACTGCACGAAGTACGAGATGCCGCTGGTCAATGCCGCGTGCACCTTCGCGGGCAAGATCACTCAATCGCTCAAGTGCCTTGTCGGCGTCCTCGCCGTGAATCGTGGCACATCCACCAGGATGACCCGTAATCCATGCATCCAATAGAGACTTGGCCGAAGCATCACGTACCTCGCCTACAATAATCCGATTGGGAGTTGCGCGCAGACTGAATTTGACGAGCTCACGCATACTGATCCGGGCGGTAGTCTGGAGTTGGAGCGTGTCGGCTGCCCGAACATTGAGCTCCGTAGTATCCTCCAGGATCACTAGGCGCTCCTCGGGAAAAATATCGATAATGGACTTCAACAGGGCATTACAGAGAGTTGTCTTACCGCTACCGGTGGGGCCAGCAACCAGGATATTCTGGCGTGATTCAATGGCTGATCTCAGTGTAGAATATCCATCGTGCGTCAGCATTGAATCCTCCACATAGTCTTCCAGTGAAGGGACTTGTCGACACGGTTTGCGAATATTAAAGGCAGGCCCTGAAGTCAAAGGCGGTATAAATCCCTGTATCCGGCATTTCCCGAGATCCCGTTGCAAAACAGCAGCCGCCAGTGAGGGATGATCGCGATCAAAACGATTGGAGGTGATGGACGCAATAGCGCGAAGAAACGCTTCGGCGCCTTGCGAAGATAAATCGGTAGGTACGGGTATCCTGCTTCCAGTCGTGGTAATTGCACGTACACACAGATCAGGGTTCACATAAACCTCTTCGATTTCGGGGTTCTGAACCAGCGTAAGGATCTGGTCACCAAGGTACTGCCGAATTAAAGCACTAAGGCGCTCGGGATCCATTCCCCACTAGGATAAAGTATGGCGATTCCCCACAGGAAATAGGACCATAGTATCTGCTGTCATAGCTGAATGGGCTGTGTATGCTCAACAAAAAACATTCACCTGGTTTCAGAATATGCGTGCCCGCGGCACTGGCCAGACTTCTACCTCTTCGATCATGCGCGTATATGGGGGCTTCGTGGTCACCTCCTCCCCGAATCTGGACCCTTCCGTCAGAGACCACTACCGTATCTCCCTGCAGGGCGATGATGGGCTTGCCAATTCGTGCTGAACCGTTAGGACAGGTTCCCCTTCGAACATAGCCCCGTTGGACCGCGGCCCGCCCAATCTCTGCAGGAAGGCATGTGCGGAGCACATATCCGCGTTGGAGATCAAACACTTTTGTTATACGATAAAACCCAAGCGGCAGCGAGTCTGACGTATTAACAAAAGGAGGCCAACTCACACGGCCCGCGGGAGCGGATTGAATGACCACGGCAGTGACTACAAAACCGCAGACAATCAGGATCCCGAAAATCTGGAGTCGGGATGGTGAATGGCAACGCATTCAGTCACCGCTACGCAATGACGTCAAAATCGGCTAGACGATACCCAACGCCCTGCACCTTAAGGATATGTCTCGGATTCAAAGAGTCTTTAGCTAGTTTGCATCGCAGCGCGTATGCGTGACGGTCGGTGGTTCTTGTTTTTACATCGTGCGGGATCTTTAATACTTTAACATTGAACTCCGGCCTCGAAACTGCATGCCCCTTTCGAGCGGCCATGTAGTACAGCACATTCCACTCCATTGGTGTGAAATGTACCGGCTGACCATTTTTGAGGGCTACACGTGACTCAAAATCACATCGGGTATCGCCCACCTGTATCACGCGGGGAGGGCTGCCTCCGTGGTGTACACGTCGACAGACGGCCTTGGCGCGCGTCACCAGTTCGTGAGTATTGAAAGGTTTACCCATATAATCATCTGCACCCGCTTCCAGACCCCGTACACGGTCCCCTATGGTGTCTTTACCGGAAACTATAATGACGGGAGTCTCACAACCGAACTCCCGTATTCGCCGTATGACTTCCAGTCCGTTTAGATCTGGCATCGTGATGTCTACAATGGCGAGATCCAGAAAATCTTCAGACTGGATGAAATTGATTGCATCGTAGCCGTTAGAGATGACAGTCACCCGTGCACCCCGCTGCTTGAAGACATGCTTAAGTCCCCTCGCGACCACGCTATCATCCTCGGCGACAAGTACATTGTTGATCGTTCCCGAGCCTGCTGTATAGGGCATCGTATTAAATGATTGTTTTTTGTGGTAGAATCACACGCATCACAGTTCCTACGCCGACCGTACTGGCCACCTCGATACGCCCACCGTGGGCATGGACAATTTCCTGCGCTATCGCGAGCCCCATACCACTGCCGGATACTGTGTCACTGGCTCGAAAGCGCGGCTTAAAAATGCTTGGCAAATGCTCCGGCGCAATACCAGCCCCCCGGTCGCGCACCCGAAGCTGTATGCCGTCAGATTGCAAGTCGGCAGCAATCACAATCTCGGTGGGCTGACTGTATGCAACTGCATTGTCGAGCAGATTCGTGAGTACGCGCCCAAGTGCGGGCCCATCGCCCCAGACCGGAGGCAACTCTTTTCTTGCAAGAAGAACAAACGTGTAGCCTGGATGCAGTCGCCTGTATACTTCAGCAGTATCCCGAAGCATTGCCCCGATGTCTATTTCCTGATACTGCGCCGATGGCTTGAAATTCTCCAACACACTGCGGATCATTTGCACGAGCCGGTCGACCTGCTCAGTAATGACGGTATGGCAAGCATCACGCTCAGGGTCATCTGGTCGCATATCACGCAATCGGTCGTTGTAAAGTGCAATAGCACTGAGTGGGGTTTTCATGTCGTGGGATAAACTGGCAAGAGGAAAATTGGTCATGAGCCTTTTATAGATCAGCTTTGTATTCCAGATAAAAACCAGTGCCGCTGTATGCGGTGCTTGCAACAGAGCAGATGGGGTTGTCGCTAGCCGGCGATCGGTACCACACGCTTCCGAAACCTGTCATTCGGTCTGTCCGGTCCAGATAGCCAGGATTCGGTTGATGTAATAAACCTGGCCCCCTGCGTACCGGAAAATGAGACCGATACAGAAGGCCGCAATAGCTCCTTCTATCCGTGTTATAGGCCGAGACACATAAAAACATGTTCTGCACATATCATTTATGAAATATATACATTAAATTATTATATATGTTTAACATATCAACCTAGAAATCACATAAACTTGTAACGCTAGTGGAAAAATCACGACAAACGAACGAGTATAGGGCACTCGGGGATGATGCCCTTCGGATACACTGCTAGAATTGGGGGCTATTCAGAAGCCGGGGGAACAGACAAGGTTATTCTACTTCGTAGACCACGACCATGATATCTTCACCATCCAGTTGCTCAGTACCATAAGCGCGGCCATTACGAATCACTTTGAGGGTCACGTTAATCGGAAGCGCAGCGACGCCAACCACCTCACTCTCCATATCCAGGATCAGCCAGTCTGCAGTGGTAGCGTTTTCGATAGAACTCAATTTGACCCATATGTTACCGGCCTCGTCCACTACAAAGGTTTCGAATGCTGGCTTGGTCTTGTGGAGCCCTCGCGCGGCAAGTAATCTCTCATGCTCCTCATTCACCATTTCCTGCGCCGCAGCTTCTGCTTCTGCATCCGTGATGAAAACGGGATCATGTTCATGATGAATACGCGTCTGGATTGAACCATCAACATCAGCCACCGAGATCTGGATTGCGTCGCCCCATCCATAGTAAAGCATGTCATTGGGACCAATCGCCCAAGCCGCATTTCGAGCATACGGTACACCGTGTATCGTAAAACCACCACTCTCCTCAAAAACGTGATAAATCATCTCATTATCCCGTACAGTAGCAATAATCTCCTGCCCATAGTTTCCGCCCAGATCAACCCTGCGGATTTCATAATCTGTATCCTCGTGAACGGTCATTTTCCCATCGTCCCCCGGCTGGAAAGGCCTTGCTTGTATTGGCATGATCCACCCGGCCTCACCAATCCCTATGATGCCTACGGCCCCCTTAATACCGTCATCTTCCACAGTGACATGGCGAACAAAGGAAAAATCGTTGGGATCGTATACCATTACACGATCAGTTTAGACCTCCCATACATACACCGAATCCGCCGGCCCTGCAACCACTCCCCAGGTGTATCTGTACTCACCCGGGCCTTGGCCAACACCCCCGATATCGTTCACGTATGCGCCCTCGCTGTTAAATGCCCTTATTGACGGCCGACGTGATTCCTCCACAATGATATCCCCTCGATTGTTGACCGCAAGATGCGTAATCTGCGAGAAGAGCACTGTATCACCAGCTGCTTCATCCCCCAGCCGCAGCACTTCCGAGACATCAACTTGGCCCACCTCGGAGGGCTGGCCTGAGGATTCCTGATCCGAACATACGGCAAGGAGTGCGATAAGGAGCACGCAGGTGAGAGGTCGATTATTGAACTGCATTCGGATATGGACTGTCTAGCCGAGTGAGGAAAACAAGCATCGAGTAGTGCTTGATAGTGAATAGGCATTTTTTGTAATTCTTGCTATGCTCATAATCACCTGGACACATAATTGCGGTGTCGTTGGCGGAGTTTCGGGGGGAATTGTGTGCCTTTCGGTTTGCTGAGCGGCTACCGGAAAATATTTTCTCACTCCGATGCAACTGGGACAGAGCCACGCGTGCCAAACCGGAACACCGGTGCCTTTTCGCTTATAGCGGGGCCTGCCCAAATCCCTTACGTCGGGATGGCGCAGCAATACACAGAGTCTGCTTACTTGCTAACTGTGGGCTGCAAACACACCGAGTTAGAGAACAGAGCCCTAACGGCTCAAGTTTTGTCGCTCAAGCTGCCTGTACAACATCCGTGAGTCAGGCTTTGGGCTTTTCAATCCGCACTCTCACGATAGTGTCAGCACCAAGTTCATCCCTTGTTACGCCATATATAATCTCGTTCCGGATGATCGGATAAGAACGCAAATCGAACGGGAATTTCAGCATTCCCAGATAGCGTCCTTCAGAATCAAACAGATCATAAAGTGGGCCTTTACTCTCCTCATCATCATCGGACTCTATGGTGGTTCGCCTCACCCAAAGATTAGCCTCGTCGTCGCAGACGAGGCCACCCACTACCGGCCGAGTCTTGGGAATCTTTGACCAGTCGATCTTCCCTCCTTGGTCAGTGAACCACTCCATGCTCTGGCCCAACTCCGTCCTGACTTCAGCAGTTACCCGAATCGGTTCATATTCCTTAGTGACCCTGCGGAGCGTTTCACCGTGGCCAGTGATTTCGGCAAGCTCGTATTGATCGGTTTGGAGCGTCCAGAGATTACCGTTTGGAGCAAAGCACCAAGCAATGTGACCCTGGAAGGGAACAGCCACTTGCATGTCTCCAGTCTCATTACTGAAGTATTCAGCGTCAGGTTTTTCCGGGACCGGGATCGTATCCAGTGGGGTCAGGGACTGATCAAACCGGGCGAATGACTCCGTCGAGCCCTCATCGTGGAAGGATCCGATCAAAGCGTTGTACCGGCCTACTAGATCGAAGCCACCCGAATATGGCCATTGGCTCCAACCAACGCCACCGATCGATTCTTTTCTAAGGTAATCCCCATATGCGTCCAGTATGGAAAGCTGACCCCTTCCCATTTCCATGACCCAGATCTCTCCATTACGGCTCAGGTCAACCGCGCTGGCATCTTCAAATTCCCCCGGCCCAGTTCCCCTGCCCCCTACGGTGTATATGTGGACGCCATCCGAGTCGAAGACATGGATCTCTTGCGATTGGCCATCAAGTGCGAAAACGCGCCCCTGTGAATCCACATCAAAGGAGCGAATATTGCCGAATAGAATCGCGTCGTCACCCGCGTCACTTCCGATCCTCATTTCCTCCACTACCCGCCAAGTCCCTGCCGATGACCAGAGCGGTTCGTCGGTATTTTGAACTATGATCTCTCCGGAAGCAAGCGTATCAATAGCGCCGGGCCAGCCTCCACCAAGTTCAGTGCTAGTTGAACTGCAGCCGGTGCCAAGCAACGTGAAGGTCAATGCAAGAGCACAAATTACGATGGCAGTCGAGCGTACATTCGTGATGAGGGAGGTTTTCTTAAATAATGGCAAAAGAATCATCTTTGTCCGTTACGTTACGAGTGTGACAATCTTTGTGCGTGCCAAGCCCATTCTACCGATGAGTCACTTTGGTGTGCTGGCCGCTCACATCCCAATCCGCTAAGTCTGCTGCCGACGTGAGCGACCGGGATTGGACCAACTCAGGTGTCCTAAGAAGGTTCCTGACTTCGACAGTTTGCAACTCTCTGAAGGCCAAAAAGGCCCTGTTTTCAG
>JAPPGC010000055.1 GCA_028875125.1 Bacteroidota bacterium
AAAGTTCAAATCTTCGGGAAACGATGTACAGTTTGAGTTATAATTCCCTTATTTTTTGAAGGAATTTGAAAGAGGTTCAAGGGACTGACATTCTTCCTCTGGGAACCCGTAAGATCGTACTTTATGGGAATTATATCCAAAGATAACAATTCAGCAAACATGAACCCCGGCGCGGGCGTCAACTTGTTCATAAAGTGGGCGTAACGCAAACACACCCTGACAAACAAAACAAAGGAAATTCTCGGTTATATACCCGAGACCATCTGGATAGCATCCCTAAGTTTCTTAGGCGGGTGCCTAGCAGTATTTCTTGCACACCACTTGTCTGGTCGAGACCGTAGATACAACCCCTACGGAACACAAAGCTTACCCAGCACGGCCGTACGATCAGCTCCGGTAACAGAAGGTATGCTGGTCGGAATCCCATTTGCAGTTTCGTGAGCAAGAACTGCGAAACAAAGCGCTTCCTTGCTGTCCACGCCGATACCGTAAGAGTCTGAGGTCTCGATGTCCACCGCACACCCGTTACGTGCAAAACAATCTTTGAGAAGGTCCATGAGCGTTTGATTGTGTGCACCTCCTCCCGATACGATGAGCCGATTGATTGCATGCTGGGGTTCCACAAAGGCCTTGTAGGCCCTCCACACGGACACTGCCGTCAAGGCCGTGGCCGTGGCTATCAAATCCTTGGCCGACATGTGATTCGACAGATCAAGCAATCGTCGCAGAAATCTGCGATTGAGGTAGTCTCGACCAGTCGACTTGGGAGGCAAAGACAGGAAATAGTCGTCCAGCAACAATTCTGAAAGCAAAGCCTCATTAACCCTGCCGGATTTGGCTATTTCTCCCCCCTCATCAAATGGTAAACCCAGCAAACGGCTGCAAAGAGCATCAATAATCATATTAGCCGGCCCTGTGTCAAAGCCGTAGACCTGATCAACAGATGCGCCAGAGGGCAGAACCGTCAAATTAGCCACACCACCAAGATTCAGACAACCACGAACTTCCGTTTCATGCGTGAAAATTACATAATCAAAATACGGCACCAACGGTGCGCCCTGCCCCCCGCATGCCATATCTGCCAACCGAAAATCCCCGATCACAGGTAGGCCAAGGAGCTGTGCCAATGTAGCGGGATCACCGATCTGGAGTGTTGAACGTATTTGTATCCCTAAGTAGGGTGCCTTTTCCGGGAGATGTCGAATCGTTTGGCCATGGCAACCCACCAGATCCAGGCTTTGGATAGAGTCCTCTCTGGTTGCCAGCGTTTGAGTGATCGCCTGTGCATATTCGTGCGCCAGTCGCACATTCAACTGGCTCAGTTCAGCCACGCCGATAGACTCTTCACTGGCAGCCGTTGCCAAGTGGTCAGACAATTCTTCTGAAAAGGCAAAACTGGAACCGTACCAGTCAATGATTCGGAGTTGTCGTCCGTGTCCCTGCAAATCCGCGATAACGACATCAATCCCATCCAGAGATGTGCCGCTCATTACGCCGGCAACACGACGGCGGTCCTTAGGGGGAATCACTGGCTAATTCTGAATTGATTTTGGCCTCCAGTCTCTCTGCTTCCTGAAGAAAGCGGTCCCGTTCATCCGGATGCTGCTCACTGAGTGAACGGTAGACGGATGATGCTTCCGCATACTGTTCCTGAGCTACGAGGATGCGTGCGAAGGTTTCGGTGATCGTATCGCTAAACTCTTCTTCCTCTACAGGTTCATCAATAATACTTTCGTGTGACCCTAGATCGGGGCGACCCGCTGACTCTAGTTGCATTATCAGCTGTTGAATTTCGTCGTCCTCTTCTCCAATAATTTCGTCCAATCTTGCGGCTAAAGTGCTGGTATGCTCAAAGGCAGGGATATCACTCGGCTCAGGGATCACAGGGCTCTCATCTTCGGCTTGCAGGAGACCGGCTGTTTTCCAGATGGATTCCGCGCGTGTACCCTTTTCGCACGCCTCCAAGGCATGCGCTAGAACATAGTTGGTAGCTATATCCTTGGGGTTTTGTTTGCGCAAGTGGTAGAGCTGATCTAGGATTTGCGCCGAGCGACCTTCTTGAATGAAGTTCAGCGCATCAATCAGTGTCAGAGAAGCCATGCTTAGGTTCGGTCAAGAAGCTCAATAATATTATACCGCGTAACGAAAATGTAGGACATTGAAAATAATGTTTGGAATCCAACAGCGGCCCAGATCCCATTCCATAAAAGATAACAGAGTCCGACTACAGAGTATACGGCCATTGATGCTTCAATCATTACAATCAAGGGCGAAGTGCTGGCTTTATAGCGTCCCTTGGCCTTTGGGGTCCGCTCAAAGTCTGTGGAGAAACGTCTCCATGCTGCCCAAAGCGCTCTTGTATTGCTGATTGCAAGCCCCATCGATCCTGCCATAAAGATGGGAAAAAACCATATTCGACGGGACCAGTCGGGGTAAAGCGTACGCTGAGCAAAAACCTGTGCAAGAAAGAATCCCAGTAAACCCATCAAACCGAGTCCCATGACTCCAAAATAGACTTGACCTGGACCAGCCCCCTGTGCTTCCTGATACAGCAGGAGCGGATGCAACAGCGTTACAAGAACGAGACATGGATAGACGGCGTGAGCGGTCAAATGAACAGTACCCTGAATTTTGGTTTTTATGGGTAGGGTTGCCCTCCACAGCCTCCTAAGCAGCTTACGCGCAGTCTCGGCTGTTCCTTTTGTCCAGCGTGACTGCTGTACGCGAAGTGCAGCCAGAGTTGCCGGAAGCTCCGCCGGAGCCTCCAGTTCATTGATGTAACGAAACTTCCAGCCACGAAGCTGTGCGCGATAACTCAAATCCAAATCCTCTGCCAGTGTATCTCCATGCCAACCACCCGCGTCCATAATACAGTTGCGTTTCCAGAGACCTGCCGTTCCATTGAAGTTGATAAAGCAGTCCGAAGTATTCCGTGCGATCTGCTCAACGGCAAAGTGTGCATCCAGTGAACATGCCTGTATCCGGGTAAGAAGCGAGGATTGCGCATTCATGTGACCCCAGCGCATTTGAATCATACCTAGCCCATCCTCTTCCATCAATGGAACCAGACGCAACAAAAAATCCTCCGATGGCACGAAGTCGGCATCAAACACTGCCAGGAGTTCTCCGGTTGCCGACTGCAAACCATTCGCAAGCGCACCTGCCTTATATCCTTCACGATGATGGCGCTGTATGTGTACGATGTTGAGTCCTCGGGATTGCCAGTCAATCACACATTGTCTGGCTATTTCGACGGTCTCATCGGTGGAATCATCCAGAACCTGTAACTGCAACAGATCTCTAGGGTACTCAATGGCTGCGCAGGCATTAATCACCCGACGAGCAACAAGCGCCTCATTGTATAGGGGGATCTGAATGGTAACGTGGGGCCACGCACCATTTTTGCCGTTGATGTCCTGCAGCGGGTCCGAGGGCGCGGCCTCGCTACGAGCAACCACAATGCTCATCCAAAGCAGATTGGCGCCATAGAAAGCGAGCACAAGCATAGCACCCGCGTACAGTACGGCAATCATACTGCTTACCAGTTGGAAGTGGCTGCGGTAAAGAGATCGTCGGCAATGTTTTCCAGGGCAGCCAACGCAGCAGCCTCTTCGGCTTCCAATCCACCCTCCAAGGGATCGTAGTCATCAAACCCGCTAAAGGTCCGCTCCAGCACATCTCCATCCACCTGATTGGCATACTGGGCAGAGACAGATATAGTAATTCGGTTGTACTGAGCGCGTTCTTGTCCGGTCACAGAAGTAGGGGCATTGCTGTAACGTGTAATCTGTGCGGTAAGCAATATATCAGCGTCCGTTTCGTCTTCGGTCAGAGTCAGTCGTGTTTGTCTGACGAACCTGTCAATCATGAGCTCTGTCAGTGACTCATCCAGGACCGTCAGGGGGCTCGTACTTTGATCCTCAGCTATCGGGATCGCAATCGTAGCTAAGTGAGCGGGTATGCTTGCTCCGCTGAAACTGTAATATGAACAGCCATGCATACACAGGAGAAGCCCGGGAAGCGTGAGCCTAAGCCATTTGGTCATTCAGTTTCTGAAGCTTACGATAAAGTGTGCGTTGACTGATACCAAGTGCAGCCGCAGCCTCCTTGCGACTTCCGTCAAAATGCTTCATTGCCTGCTGGATTAATTCCTGCTCTGCCTGCTCAAGTGTTGGAATAGTCTTCGGCTCATCTCCCGGTTCAACTTCATAGACGAGACTGTCCAAATCCCGTTTATGATCCGGGCTGGACAACATAGGCACAGCACGAGAGCTGTCAACCTGTATCTCTTCCCGGTATAGCGGTTCAGTCTCCCTGCTACGTACGCGCTCGTTGAATGCGCTTTTGAGGTCTTCACGCAAATCCTGTACACTTTGGCGGATTTCAAGTAATGCCCGGTAAATGACCGCAAGTTCAAGCGCGGATTCTTTGCCGGGTTCATCCCTCACAGGCACAAGTGCAGTGGAATCGCTGCCAGCAGTCACCCCGCGCAAAAAAGGTCGAATGGCATCGACATCTACGTCAGTTCCACGGTGCAGTACGACAATCTGGTCCGCAACATTTCGTAATTCACGCACATTTCCAGGCCAGTAATAAGATTCAAGCAACGCGTACGCTTCCGGGCTTAGCTTTCGTCGAGGTGATTGATATTTTTGCGTGGATTCATAAATAAAGGCATCAAAGATCGGCCTGATATCTTCCCGTCGTTCACGGAGCGGAGGGATTTGGATGATAACGGTGCTGAGGCGGTAATACAGGTCTTCCCTGAACCGGCCTCCGCTCACCTCATGTCCCAGATTCTTGTTCGTTGCTGCGACTATACGAACATCTGTTCGTCGGACGGTGGTAGAACCAACACGGTTGAACGTACCTGATTCAAGCACCCGGAGCAGCCTAACCTGGGTGGACTGTGGCATTTCGCCAATCTCGTCCAGAAAGATTGTTCCTCCATCGGCTTCCTCAAACAGTCCGCGCCGGCGCTCGGTAGCACCGGTATATGCACCTCTTTCCGCGCCAAAAAGCTCGGACTCTATCAGGCCCTCAGGAATGGCCCCGGTGTTGATGACTTTGAGCGCGCTATGTCGACGCTGTGACAGCGCGTGGATAGCCTGTGCAACCAGTTCCTTTCCAACGCCGCTTTCTCCTTCAATAAGGACAGAAATGTCTGTACTCGCAACTTGACGAACCCGGTCAATCACATGATGAATCCCAGGGGATTCACCAATGATGCCAAATCGGGCTTGTACTGCTTGTCGGTCCATGAGGCGAATAATTGCTTGCTAACTCAGCCACGACAGATTATGGGAATTATCTGCGGCAGTAACCACCATGAGCGGCAACGCGCATATGAATGTCACGGTTCATCGGCAACCCGAACATCCCTGGCTGCACGGTAGACCCGATCCCGGAGATCTTAATACTTGCGCCCACACTAAGGGCTTCATGAAGCGATACCTGTGACGGCATTACTTTTTTAGCTGATTGGTTACGCAGCTATCTATTACTTTCTTCCCAGATTATCCGGCAAGAACTTCGCCGAAGAGTGTAGCGGACGTACATCCTGTGATACGCACTTTTACGTACACTCCCGCGCTGAGATTGCCACGGTCGAAGATGACCATCTTGTTTGTATCCGTACGGCCACACAGCTGCGCCTCGCTTCGCTTGCTTGCCCCCTCCACGAGCACGGTATGGATGCGTCCGATTTCCTTTTGATTATTCTCGTGTGAAATTGATTTTTGGAGTGTAATTATTTCACTCAACCGCCGTTTTTTTATTTCCTCGGGCACATCGTCGGTATACTTGCGGGCTGCATAGGTGTCCGGGCGTTCCGAGTACATAAACATGAAGGCATGGTCATACCGGATCTCTGCCAAAAGCGCGAGTGTATCCTGATGCTCGGCCTCGGTCTCGCCGCAGAACCCAGCGATAATATCGGTGGAAAGGGATACGCCTGGACAAATCCGATGTGCACGTTCAATGAGCGCCCGATACTCATCGGCAGAATAGCCTCTGCGCATACGTTGCAGCACCCCCGAGTTACCATGCTGCACAGGGAGGTGGATAAAATTGCATACGTTCGGGCGATCCCGATGGACTTCCAGTAATGCTTCGGAGCAGTCTTTGGGATGACTGGTCGAGTAGCGAATACGCAATTCTGGCGAAAGCAGGCTTACGCGATAAAGTAACGTTGCAAAATCTACAGGGCCATCCCGATACGAATTGACGTTCTGTCCGAGAAGGGTTACCTCACGGTAACCGGCATCAAAGAGTTCCTGACACTCCCGAACGATGGTTCCTGCGTTGCGACTGCGTTCGCGACCACGCGTAAAGGGCACAACACAGAATGCGCACATATTGTCACAACCCCGCATAATGGAAACAAAGGCGTTGATACCGTTGGAATCATATCTGACCGGCGCAATGTCCGCATAGGTCTCCTCCCGTGAGAGCTGCACATTAACCGCACTTTGACCGGTTTCGTCTACCTGGTGGAGTAGTCGAGGGAGGTCACGGTAGGCGTCGGGGCCTACGACGATGTCCACCAGTCGCTCCTGTTCCAGCAGTTTATGGCGCAGGCGCTCGGCCATGCATCCAAGCACCCCGATTTTCAGGCTGGTATTATGCTTGCGTTTGCGGGCACGAAAGAATTCCAGACGTCTGCGTACCCGTTGCTCGGCATTTTCCCTGATTGCACACGTATTCAGCAGAACAACGTCTGCCTCGAGCGGATCATGAGTCAATCCATATCCGGCATCACGCAGAACCGAAGCGACGATCTCCGAGTCAGATACATTCATCTGACACCCATAGGTTTCGAGATATACGGACGCAGGACCGTCGCACTCCGTCCGTGGCAACCGGACCGTATCTATATTTTCGAGTATGGGAAGCGTTTTTTGCACAACTACGTTGCCAGACTAATTATACGCTCAGGCGAACCCCTGAAAACGCACATATACCCTCAATTGTTCGGAAGAGATCTTGCCAAGATGGCTCTGGTTTCGTAAATTGGGTTCCGTTTAAAATACAATTCTGGTTTCATGAAACGTTTTTTACTTGCAGCGACTGTTCTTTTTCTCCCGCTCGCTGTATTGGCTCAGGTAGATCCTGCCACGCCTGATGGCGAGAACCTGAAGACCCCAGAAAGCTGGAAAGTGCGTCTTGATCGCCCTAATCCAGAAGTGGTTATTGGTTCAGATTCAGATTCTGTGGACGTATGGTTCGTGAATATGACACCCGGCTGGCACATTACGACTGGTCCGGCTGGAATCTTCTACCATCCAGATGCTGTGGCGGAGGGTAACTATACTTTGGAGGCATCCATTCATTTGTTTGATCCGGGTGAGCGTCTTGAGGCTTACGGTGTGTTTATGGGTGGCCAGAATCTGGAGGGAGACGACATTTCGTACGACTATTTTCTCCTTCGCAATTCCGGTGAGACCTTGATTAAACGCCGCACGGGTGCGGAAACGTCCATTATTCAAGATTGGACGGCCAATGAAGCTGTAGGTACCTTTGGCCCCGAAACTGACGGTTCCGTCAAGAACGACTTGCTGGTTAATGTGGGGAGTGAGACTGTGACCTTTTCGGTAAATGGCACCGAGGTTGCGAGCGCTGCCCGCGATCAGGTCATGACAGATGGTGTTGTGGGCTTACGAATCAATCATGCGCTCAACGTGCATGTCAGCGACCTGAAGGTAACTGCCCAAGAATAGGAGGCTGTTCACAAAGCGTGAAGATACCCTTGTTTTTGCTGACCACTCCAGGCGGTGCAGCCAGGGAGGGGGTGTGTTCTGGCTAGAGCGTCTCCAAGCAGTGGGTCGGTAGGGTCGTCCTCGCAGCCGACATGCTCAGATCTGGTCAACCTCTCTGAGTGATGGCGTCCATCCGGGGTAATTCACGCGAACAGTTAGCTTTTTTGCTTTCTGAGGAGAACTGCTAAGTCCCAGGCTCACGTGCTCTACTCAGTGTGGCGTGTACCGCTTCTCGTATTGCTCCACAAACTCGTGCTTCGTCAACCAGTAGACGCCTCCTTTTGCGCATGAATTGCCCTTCCAGTCCACACCCCGTATTCGATCAATCAACATTGCGACTGGCATCTTGGCTTTCAGGTAGTGTCCCCTGTTGTTGGGTTTGGGATTTGTAACTATACGCTTCGGAGAAGCCCCGAACACGAATACATCGAAGTCCTTCGCCGTTCCAAAGTCAAAATCCCTCGTGCCCGTGATTTTCGGTGGGACGCGTACACGCAGGTCCTGCCCCTCAGAACGGTCCAGCACAAAAAAACTGGTGGGTACATGGTGGTCTTTCCCATCCAACGTAAAGCAGTCACGGCCCAGGTCCAGTATTGATGCGATTCGCCAGTCCTGCGGGATAATGCGTTGTCGAGTGTGCTTGCGGTACACATTTGGCAGTATAAATGCAATGGTGCAAACATTCTCAAAGGACATTGCGCGCCGAATGAAAGCAGACGACAGCCTGTGGTATTGGCCGTACGGTGGATTACCCACAACCAAGACTCGCGCATACTCGCCTGACACTTCATACGCAAACCAGTCTGCCTGGGTAACTGAATTGTGCTGCGGATCTATGTCAAGCCCAATCTTGTTCTCATGCTCAATTGCTTCCAGAAACGTACCATTACCCGCGGACGGCTCCACGACAAGGTCGTACTTGGACAGACTGCCCAACTGGACCAAACAACGGCGCACTACTTCAGATTTGGTGAAATACTGGTCAAGTACTTCACCATTTGTTGTGGGCGCCCGACGGTTGAGTTGATGCATTTATCGTGAATTCACTTCATAAATGTACCAGTTTAACGGAACGTCGTGAATCATTTCCGCGGGTCTCAGAATTCGGTAACCCGAACGCCCCTCGCCATGTAGGTGCCCCAAACCCGAAGGCTAATATATTGCAGCCCACTAAGATCCGCATTGTCCATATGACTGCAGGCCAGACACTAAAAACTGCTCCATGCCTTTCTGATGTCAGCATGCGTATGTCCGTACCGACTGCGACGCTGACTCGTATGCGTCGCGGTTACCTTGTGCAGCGATTGACTTTTGGAACCTAACATCTGTTCAAGTTAATACCAACCCCTTTGCAGTGTTGACCGGGGAAGCGCAGGTTTTTGCCCTACTTCCTTTACCGGGTTCTCTTTGGTCCCTTCTTGCGCTAACATCATGCCGTTGATTTTCAGGTCTTCAAGCACGGCCGTGCTCACAAGATCCGCTATTCTACAGCTTGCCCACGGGCTGGCTGCTGTTCAATGTTTGATTGCTTGTGTTGGCGTTTCGAAATCATCTGTTTGGTTTTCCGGCATCGATTAGATTCTGAATTTCGCCAGCTAACCCAGTGCTTAGGAACATATCCTCTCAGACGAGTACGTAGGTACTATTTCATGGGTCGGTTAGTTTGAAATTGAATGATAAAGCAGTAAGTCCGGACCTGTGACTCGCGGGTTTCTTGTCACGCAATCTTTCATTAACTCCATGTCCCAAAATAAAACAATCGGTTATGCAGTGGCCGGCGCGATTTGTTCGGTCCTGAGCCTTGCGAGACCTATGTTGAATGCCGCAAGGATTGCGATGAAAAGGAAGAGTACTGCGCTGCAGGGGCTCCAGAAGAAAGTGGGTCTTGCTTGCATTGTGACAAGTAGGATACCTTTGATTGCTTGCATTCTTGGGTTGGCGTACATCTCGGCATGTCAACCTGAGGAAGTGCGCTACAGTGTGGTTAATTCGTCGGGCTTCGTGGAGTCTGAGGATCTCTTCACCCCTGTGGACACGATTCGTTTTGACGCTTCGGTGGTCATTGGGATTATTAGTTTTGTGGATATATCGGGCAACGGTGATTTTTTGCTGACAGACGGCATGATGAAAGCGTTGCATGTCTTTACGGCTTCTGGCAATCATATCCGCACATTCAAGGTCACGCAGTGCAATCCAGAAGACGATCTACGTCCTCGCTCTGCCAAATTTTTGGAAAATGGTAACATGATCGCAGTTACGTCTCGAGGGGTCTATACCTTCAACGCAGACGGGTCGTGCAAGGAGAGTTTGCCAACCCTAATTCGCGATAATGCCTCGTTTTGCGAACGGCAGGATACGGTCTACTTTATTAGTCCCTCTCGCCGACCACGGCCACAAATACACGCCTATTCCATTGAATCGGGAACGATTCGGGACTATGATCTCAGAGTGCCTCAGTTTCCAAGAACAACTGGTGTGAAAAGAGGCTATAGGGGAAGCCAGATCGCATGCCTTGAGCGCGGCGTTTTCTACCGCTATGCAGAAAGCAGTGACGGGGAACCTCTATTTTTGGACGACGATCCCGTAGTACATCGTCCAATGTTCTATCGTCCTCCCAAAAGGGATGCAACCAGCGAGAATATCACAGGCGATCTGATGGATCTCAGAAAGGAATTTACGTACTCGAATGGTCTCTTCGAGTTGGATGATGATCACCGGCTGGTGAGTTTGAGTATCCTGCCGAAGCCAAAATGAACATCGTAAATATGGATACTCAAACCAGTGTAAGTACCACAACTGATTGGGGCATCAAGCTAGCCAAGGACGGGTTTCTGTATGTCCAAGGAGATAATGAACTGCTTTCATCGGGAGAGATTGGCAACAGAACGCTTGAGATTTGGCAATTTCACCAATTTGACCTTTCGTCAACAGAGCCTTCGAAGTAAGATCTTCTGATATTTTCAGGTAGACCAGAAGACGACCAGGCAGCTTCTATGGCCAATAGTTTCACTTTTTGCTGAATAAACTCCTGGATGACTTGGAGCGCTCCAGTTTATCCCGACCTGAGGCCGGGGATTATTCTGTCCGTTGCGATGGTGGTGGCAGCCGGCTGCGCCACCTCCGATTCGCCATTGCAGAACACCGCTGAGCCGCCTCTTGCGCCATTTGGCGACCTATTCGCTTCCCCGGACACGATTCGCTTGGACTCTGAAGTTGTGGTCGGAACTGTTGACTTCCTGGATGTGAGCCAAGAAGGACATTTGCTGATAGCCGATAAAATCTCATTGAGCACGCATCATTTTCCGGCTTCTGGGAAGCACATTCAGACGTACTTGATCGGCACCTGTCAGCCCGATCACACCGACGAGCGCGTGTGGCTTGCACGGTTTATAGGCGGCGGGAAAGTTATGCTTTTGGGTGGTGATGGGTCGGTGGCAGTCCTTGACGAGTCAGGAGGTTGCGCAGCGACCGAGTTTCGCCGCCCAATTGGCATAGAGGGAGCCTGTGCGATTGGGGACTCCGTTCTCATGCAGCCAGGGTATATACTGTTCTTCAAGCCCGAGGTCTATGCTGTAACACGAGACTTGGAGATGCTGGACATGTGGCAGATTGAGAAGCCTGAATTCCCGCGGCTTAACGCACTCTGGAAGGGCCTTGCAGGGCGATCGATGGAGTGCTTTGCAGATGGCCCATACTACAGGTATGCCGAATGGTCCGATGCATTACCGGTATTTAGCCGTGACAGTTTCGCCCAAGTTGATCCGGTATTCTTCACCAAGCGGGTCCAGGACATTGGGGGTGAGCCAGACTTGCAAGCCAAGGTAGATGCGATCCATGAGTATCCAACCAATTTGGGAATTATGGCGATCGATAACACTACCCGCATGATTGTTTATACTAGGCTGCCAACAGAATGGCGTCTACCAGATGTGCTACTGCAATCGGGCATCGCAGTGGTCAGCAATGTGGGAGCGTTCCCCGACCGCACAGCCGTAGTCCCGTTTACGCCTATTGGGGCTGCTAACGGCTATGTCTACCGCAAGGCCGACAACGAGATACTGTCAGATGGAGACTTCTGCAATCCTTTAATCCTGCGCTATAAAATTTGTCCCGCCCTCAAATGCAAATCCGTAAGCACGTCCACAGGGTCCTCTGGTGAATCATCCCATTTGCGGTCGGGATGGGAGTGTTCACGGGAGCCAGGATATTCTTAGCTGCCCCACCAAAGAGTTCAGCCCCGAAGAATGGCACTACAGCCACTTACCCGCTGCTGGGGCAGATAATTCCATCAGAGAATCTTATCGTCTCACGATATCTAGCGACAGTTAAAATTACGGTATGACGACAATTAAAATTAGGGTATGGG
>JAPPGC010000047.1 GCA_028875125.1 Bacteroidota bacterium
CCGACTTAAATTCTAATTGTCGTCGACTTAAATTCTAATTGTCGTTGAACACAGCCCCCAGATTAGGGCGCGGTCTAACAGGCGCACTGTTTTGCAGGACTTATCCCAGCTTGATTGGAGAATGTCGTAACGCTGGGCTATAGTCAATTTTCTTTGTGCCCCCGTTTCAGACGGTTTTTCCTCTTTGCCTTTCCTAGGAGTTAGGTCTTCTCTCAGTGTCCTTACGTATCATGCCATCACCTGATATTTAACGAAAAAGTCGGGCGCAAGATAGCGCACGGCTTTTTCATTAGACCTGTTCTGTTCAAGAATAGAGTGCGAGGGTTTACCCTCGCGTCATTAAAATAGCTGACTCAGGCTTCTACGCGACGGTTACAGATTTGTCGAGGTAGACATCCTGAATAGCATTCAGGATGCTGATACCATCTTTCATCGGGCGCTGGAAGGCCTTGCGCCCAGAGATAAGGCCCATTCCGCCGGCTCGTTTGTTGATTACAGCAGTCTTTACAGCCTGCTGCAAGTCATTTGAACCCGAAGCACCGCCGGAGTTGATTAGCCCACAACGTCCCATGTAGCAGTTGGCCACTTGATATCTGGTCAGATCAATTGGATGGTCGCTTGCCAAATGCGTGTAAATACGCTCATCAAACTTACCATAGCTGGAGCCGCCATAATTCAGGGCACGGTAACCTCCATTTGAGGTGGGCTGCTTTTGTTTGATGACATCCGCCTCAATGGTCACACCCAGATGATTGGCCTGCCCAGTGAGATCCGCAGAAGCCTCGTGGTTGACGCCGTTTACCTTGAAGGCACTGTTGCGCACGTAGCACCACAGGATCGTTAGCATGCCAAGCTCATGCGCAAGGGCGAACGCCTCTGACACTTCCTGTAGCTGGCGGTTAGAGTTTTCGGAGCCAAAGTAGACGGTGGCTCCTACGCCGACGCAGCCCATGTCCCAAGCATTTTGAATGCTAGCAAAGGGTACCTGATCGTGTGAGTTCGGATAGCTTAATAACTCGTTGTGATTGAACTTCAAGATGAAAGGGATCTTGTGCGCATACTTGCGTGCGATGGATCCCAGTACACCATAGGTTGAGGCGACTCCATTACAGCCCCCTTCAATAGCCAGACGGACGATATTCTCGGGATCAAAGTAAATGGGGTTCTTGGCAAAGGAAGCGCCGGCAGAATGCTCAATTCCCTGGTCAACAGGAAGAATGGAGACGTAGCCTGTTCCAGAAAGTCGGCCCGAACCGAAAAGTGTCTGGAGCGAACGCAGTACACGAGGGGTGCGATCAGATGCTGCCCAAACATCATCCACAAAGTTCGGGCCGGGCAAATAAAGATTTTCCTGCGGGATGGTCTCGCACTTATGCGTTAAGAGATTTTCAGCAGAATCTTCGAGTATAGCAGCGGTATCGGTGCTCAAAACTTCAGACATGGTTGTACTTGTAGGTTAGGTTGCGAAAACTACAGATCCCCAAAATTAGGGGTATCCGGGCTTTTAACGACTATTCGAAGGAAAAAGTTACTCAAATCCGTCTTTTTTTCTGCACACGCAGTTCATCAGGAACTTGCTCAGGATTGGTAATCCAGTTTACTAGGTTGCGGCCGATGTGTGCGCCAAACAACAACCCTTGTGATCCAAGTCCGATCAGGACCCACACATTTCCAGACAGTGGGCCGACCATCGGCAACCGGGTTCCGGGGACTCCTACTCTAATCCCCGCTGCTGTACTAAGTATATCTGCAGTCTCTATGCAGGGTACCATTTGCTGTGTTAGCGCGAGAATGTTTTTGGATCCCACTTTTGTGGGTTGATCATTCTGGAAGGTATGCTCGTAGGTGGTCCCAAGAATCAGTGTGTCTCGCATTGGAACTACATAACCATATCCGCTCACCGGAATGGAGTGTGAAAAAGACTCTGGAGTGCGTACGCGAACGATTTGGCCCTTGATACAATGCAGATTCAATGCAGAGAGTACAGGAAAGGACTTGAAGCCTGCTCCGAGCGCAAGGACTAGTTTTGAGGCACGGAGGGAAGATCCTGATTTGAGGGCAACATTCACTCCGGATCCGGTGTCTTCCCAACCAACAATATCAGAAGCCAGGACAGTACAGCGAGACGCTATCGTCCCGTGGGTGTACTCGAGCATTTTAGGCGTATCAACCACTCCGCCGGTGGTAATTGCAGCACCAAAAGGGGCGGACACATACGGATAGCGGGCATGTACCTCATAAGGCGGTAGCCAAGTGAATGAGTCAGCATGCTCCAGAACCAGCGAACGCAGTTTTACGGACTGTGCCTCGTCCAGGGCCGTTCGCAAAATACCGCATGCGTCATAAGTATCGCTTGCATCAGCCTGCGCAAGCGTGTCCAGAAGGTCTTTGTACGCAAGGTCAGCATGCCAGGACGGGACAACGCGCTGGCCGGCAAACGGATTGATCAGCCCCGCCGCAACACCGGACGCAGCTGGAGCAGTCCCCGACAACAGTAATACCCGATTGGAGGTGGAGAGCCACAAAGCTGCACACGCACCGCCTAGTCCAGCACCGGCAACAACTACATCGAAACTAGGTTCTTCCACAATCCTGGAACAGCTTTGAGTGAATAGGGTAGCAGGGCCTGCTGTAGCGTGCCCGTAGCTCAGCTGGATAGAGCGTCTGACTACGGATCAGAAGGTCGGGGGTTCGAATCCTCCCGGGCATACAGTCGGTGGATACGGAAGGTCCACCGATAATTGCACGCATTGCCTAGCGGGTAACCCTACCGGAGGCATCTCCAGAGAGCAGTTTTTTCACCTCAGCCACGCTCACCAGATTGAAATCCCCGGGTATAGTGTGCTTGAGACAGGACGCGGCCACAGCGAAGTTCAACGCTTTTTGATTGTCCCCATCGAAGGCTATGAGCCCATAGATTAAGCCGCCTACGAACGAGTCCCCCCCTCCAACACGGTCAACGATGTGCGTGATATCATACTCGGGCCCGTACAATAGTTTTGATCCATCCCACAGGACACCGGACCAGGCATTGTGTGAGGCACTGATGGAGCTTCGCAGTGTAATGATAGCCCGCTGGCAACGCGGAAATCGTTCCATGAGTTGCCGGCCGACCGATTCATAGGCGGAAGCATCCAGGTGGCCGCTCTTTACTTCAACTCCCTCAGGATGAATACCAAAGACCTTATGCGCATCCTCCTCATTACCTACGATAACATCGCATAAAGCAACCAATTCGGGCATTACTTCTGCGGCGGTCTTCCCCCACGTCCATAAATTAGCGCGGTAATTGAGATCAACGGAGACCGTCACGTTGTGACGCCGTGCTGCTGCGAGGGCTTCTTCTACGGCCAGTGCTGCACCCTCAGAAACTGCTGGTGTGATTCCAGTCCAGTGAAACCAGCCTGACCCCGCAAAGACATCATCCCAGTTGATCATTCCCGGTTCAATGGAAGCGATGCCCGAGTATGCGCGGTCATAAACAACCTTGCTTGCACGTGCAGATGCACCGGTTTCCAGGAAGTAGATTCCCAGGCGCTCGCCTCCGCGCTGGATAAATTGTGTTCCGATCCCGAGCGCACGCACAGCCTGCACTGCGCTGGTTCCTAACTCGTTGGAGGGTACGCGTGAGACGAACTGAACGGGGATCCCGAATCCGGCCAATGAAGCCGCAACATTTGCTTCGGCCCCGCCATAGCGCGCGTCAAATGAGGAAGCCTGCACGAATCGCTGGAACCCGGGCGGGGAAAGCCGCAGCATGATTTCGCCGAATGTGACGCAATGGTTCATTTATGATCTGATGTTGTTTTGAAATTGACACGTATGTACGTTTACTGTCATGGTGTAGGGCTTTGTGCTACCCAGGCTGGAATAGTTCCAACATCGATCCCAAACACCCAAAGTATAATAGAGTATGCACAAATGGTAATCAGCAAGAGAAAAGCAAAGTTGAGCAAAAAGCCGGCCCGTGCCATTTCGATTACCGATACGCGTCCGCTGCCGTAAACGATAGCATTGGGAGGAGTAGCAACAGGTAGCATGAATGCACAACTGGCTCCTAGGGCGGCCGGCACCGCCAGAAGAAGTGGGCTCTCTCCAACGGCCAGGGCTAGGGCGGCAAGCACGGGAAGGAACGTTGCTGTGGTAGCGGTATTGCTGGTGATCTCTGTAAGAAAAACAATGACACCCGTTGTGATTAGGACAATAAGGATCGTGGGATACTGTTGAAGTGGGTGGAGTGACTCGCCAAGCCACGCAGCAAGACCACTACTGGAAACGGCACCCGCGAGGCTCAGGCCGCCTCCAATCAGGATGAGCGCCCCCCACGGAAGCTTCTTGGCGGTATCCCAATCCTGTGCGAAGATGCCTCGCTTGAAATCCACCGGGATTACGAACAGTGATAATCCTCCAATCATCGCGATATTTGCATCGGTCAGCCCGGGGATTATTGGAGCAAGTAAAGGACGTGTGATCCAAAGGAGCGCGGTAGTAGTGAACACTATAGCTACAATTTTCTCGCCCTTCTTCATGGGGCCGAGTTTTTGTTTTTCCCTTGCGATGATTGATTTACTTCCAATCAGATCCTGTTTATCAAATTTGTAAAGCAGTCGGGTAATTGCAAGGAATACCAAGGGTACACCAACTATTACAACCGGTACCCCGACCGAGAGCCATTTTATGAATGTTATGGTGTATCCGTACTCACTTTCGAAGAATGCACTGATAAAGGCGTTTGGAATTGTGCCGATGAGGGTACCCATCCCTCCTATGTTGGCCGCGTAGGCAACACCCAGAAGTAAAGCAACCGCAAAATGATGCTTGAACCGCTCTACTGTTCCCTCGGTATCGGCCAGCGTTATGACAGAGAGTGCAACGGGTAGCATCATCAAGGTCGTTGCGGTGTTGCTGACCCACATGCTAAGTCCCGCGGTTGCTGTCATGAATCCCGCAATCAGGGCTCGTGGTCCCGTACCCGCACGGGAAATAATCCAGATTGCGATGCGCCGGTGCAAATCCCATCGCATCATTCCCAGTGCGATGATGAAGCCTCCCATAAACAGAAATATGATAGGATGTGCATAGGGCGCTGCGGTATCCTGCATGGTGCTCACACCCATGATTGGAAACAGGATAAGCGGGAGAAGGGAAGTTGCGGGAATTGGGATGGATTCGGCAATCCACCATGTGGCCATCAACAGGGCTGCGCCCGCTGTGTACCAAGCTTCAATTTCCAGTCCGTTTGGGGGAGGAAGAACAAGCACCCCCAACAGCCAAAGTGGACCCAGGAACAGGCCCACGCGTTGTCGTAATCCGTATGGCGGTGCTATCTTCATGATTGAACAAAACTAATGCATTACAAACAGTTAACGTCACTCGACGCTTATGACATCTGCCCCCTGCATTCTCGGACTTGATGTATCCACCACAGCCTCCAAAGCTGTTTGTATAGACGCAGAGGGCAGCGTACTTGGACAAATTGCGACGGATCATACGCTGTCAAGCCCTTATCCGCTATGGCGCGAACAGGCTCCTGAAGATTGGTGGAGAGCAATGTGCAAGAGTATTCAAGGCGTTTTGGCGTTGCCGTCGGTGGATGCAAAAGCTGTGCAGGCGATTGGGCTAACTGGACAGATGCATGGCCTGGTGATCCTAGATTCAGATGGCAAGGTTTTGCGACCGGCTATGTTGTGGAATGACGGAAGGGCCGGGGCGCAGTGCGAAGCCATTCGCGCGCAGATCGGACTTGAGCGTCTAGTTGCTATTACAGGTAATGATGCATTCACCGGATTCACAGCCCCCAAGCTCTTGTGGGTTCGTGATCATGAACCGGAAAATTTCGACAGGATTGCCCAGGTATTATTACCAAAGGACTACATCCGCTGGCAACTGAGCGGAGAATATGCTGCGGATAAGGCAGGTGCAGGCGGAACTCTGATGCTGGATTTAGCGTCGCGTACCTGGGCCTCAGATTTACTCAAGGAATTGAATATTCCAGAGGCATGGCTTCCCCCCACATATGAGGGCACCACAACCACAGGTAAGGTGAGTCATACTTGCGCATCGGAAACCGGGCTTCCAGAGGGGGTGCCTATATATGCAGGGGGCGGAGATCAGGCAGCGCAGGCAGTCGGGGTAGGAGCCATACACCCCAGTACCTGGGCGGTTACGCTGGGAACCTCAGGGGTCGTGTTCGCACCATGCGATCATCCACGTATAGACTCGCTTGGGCGCGCGCATGCATTTCCGCATGCGCTTCCGGAGACCTGGCACATGATGGGGGTCATGTTGAGTGCAGCAGGCAGTCTCCAGTGGTATCGCGATACGTTTGCGGGCAACACTTCTTATGACAAACTGCTCTCAGAGGCGGCGGATGTCGAACCTGGAAGCGAGGGTTTATTCTTTTCGCCGTATCTCAGCGGTGAGCGTACCCCACATGCCGATCCGCTCGTTCGAGGCAGTTTTATCGGACTCACCTCCCGTCATGGCCGGGGCCATCTTACGAGGGCTGTTCTGGAAGGCGTTGCTTATGGATTGAGAGATAATCTTCTTCTGCTCCGTGCCTCGGGACTGCCTGCACCCGAGAGGATCAGGATTTCCGGCGGAGGTGCGAAGAGTCCACTGTGGAGACAGATACTGGCAGATATAATGGGATATCCCCTGAACGTAGTTGAGGTAACCGAAGGTGCGGCGATGGGCGCTGCGCTTCTTGCAGGAACCGGGAGTGGCATTTGGTCTTCCGTGCAGGAAGCGTGCGATGCAACGGTATGTACGCGTGAACTGTCCGAGCCGGGGAAGTCTGAATCAAAGTATTTGGAATTATATGAACAGTTCACGGGGTTGTATCCAAGGTTGAAGGACTTTTACTACGCGTAGCTGGTTACCTGTACTTGCTGTCGTGGCGATAGCGAATACCCTTAGATCCGAGTGGAGCGTTGGCGCGTGTATCAATACCAATTGGGTTTGGACCGCGCTCCTTATATAGAAAATAGGCTGCGCCAGCTACCATGGCGCCATTATCCATACACAGATCATCACATGGTGTAAAGATTTGATACCCGTGATCGTCAGCAGCGTGTTTAAGCGCAGTTCGCAGGGGAGAGTTAAGTGCCACTCCACCCGCCAATGTAATCTGCTGCAGTTGATGTTCGCCGGCCATGCGTATGGTTTTTGAGACAAGTAGGTCCACGACGGCCTGTTGGAAGCTGGCGCACAGGTCGGCCTTGTTCAGGTTGGGATTTCGGTCAATTGCTGCAACTACTGCTGTTTTGAGGCCACTGAAGCTGAACTCACCATCGGTTCGGTTGATAAGGGGCCGGGGGAAGTTGTAGGCTTCGGGATCGCCTTTCTCGGCCAGTTTTTCAATGGCTGCGCCTCCCGGATGCCCTAATCCAAGATGCCGCGCGACCTTGTCGAAAACTTCACCTGCGGCGTCATCACGCGTGTGGCCAAGTAGTTCATAGGTCCCATGAGAGACTACTTTTAGCAGGAGAGTGTGACCTCCTGCAACTGTGAGGCAAAGAAACGGAAACTTGAGCACTTTGGAGCGTCCCATCAGGTTGGAATAGATATGTCCTTCCAGGTGATGGATGCCAATCAAAGGAATGTCGCAGGCCAGTGCTATTGATTTTGCAGCTGAAACTCCAACGACAAGCGCGAGGAGAAGCCCTTGATGATGTGAAACAGCGACTGCATCAAGGTCCGTAAATGAGATACCAGCTTCTTCTAATGCGGACTCAAGGATAAAACTGATCTTGGCGGTGTGTTCCCGTGCTGCAATCACAGGTACGACACCCCCAAATCGGTCATGAGCTTTGTATTGTGATGCAATAACATTTGACAATACTTCATGCCCATCGCGCACCACAGCCGCACCAGTATCGTCACAGGAAGTATCTATACCAAGGATCAGCATCGAAGACCATTAACTGATTGTACCACGCTCCGCCAGGGCAGGCTGGAGGTAGACCGGTTTGAGTAGCTTGATTGCATCTCCTTCTAGGAGGGGGGATTGATTCATTGTGGAGATCAGTGATTCAGGCAGTAAGCGTGCTGCGGATTGGTACCTGTGGTCTCCGCACAACAGGTTCTCGAACGTATTGCCATACTCAAGGACTGTGACCGCGCTGGTGTCAGTCCGAATTTGATTGAAAACTGTATCCAGTGGAGCCACGGCCATTGCCGGTTGTACGTCGTGTGTAAAACACGTGCAGCGCACATAATAGCATTGCCCCCGCCCCGCGTTCATGATGGCCCAGATAGGCTTTGAATGGCCGGCGACCAACGCATCCAGCGTACTTATCGGTGAGAGGGGTATATCCAATACCTGTGCGAATGTCTTTGCAGCGGTTACTCCAATGTTGAGGCCAGTCCACGAACCAGGCCCTACGACGACTGCGATGCGACCCAGGTCTGAGGGTTTAATATGCAAACTGGAAAGAGAGGTCTGAACTTGCTCATGCAAATGTTCAGCGGGGCGTCCTTGTAGAATGGAGGCGCTAATAAGATTGGTCTCTTTTGCAACCAGAACGGTTGTGAATTGACCTGATGTATCAATTATCAATGTTCGCATAGTCGGACAGTTTATTGAGCAACTGTGCGTAGGTTGAAGAGGATGAAGACACCTCAATACGCCGCGTATTTTCCTCGGGCTCCTTTGAGATCGTAACGTGCAGGAACTCCTGTGCAAAGTTCTTTATAAACCCCGATGCCCATTCGGCGACCACGATATTTCGCGGTCCCGAGAATGCCTCCTCAAACAGCATAAAATCGTCCACAGATAGGCTTGAGAGTCTATAAAAATCAATATGTGTGAGTTTTTGCCGACCGATCGTGTACGTTTGAATCAGATTATAAGCAGGGCTGGTTACGTGGGTATCTGCACGGACGCCGAGTCCGCGGGCTAGTCCTTGAACGAAACAGGTTTTGCCTGTCCCCAGGGTCCCATCCAGACCAACAACAGCATCGTCGGGCAATCGTGCGCCAATCCACTGACCCAAAGCGTGGGTTTCTTTGGGACCAAAAGTTAGAAGAGTAACCAGCCGTACAGAATTCTGAGCAACTGTGCAACGCTGATGATTATGTGCGGTTGCCAATTCGGTTAGTGAGATTGCGTTAACTGGCGTATCTTAGCAGACAACCATTACGAATGCATTTCTCGATGAAGTGGAATTGGATTATTATGTTATTGATATTTGCCGCTTGCCAGGCAGAGGTTGAACCTCCTGTAGAATCTACGCAGGCGGAGGCGTACATGCCGTCTACATCCGCAGAGGGGGCTGCTGTGTACATCATCGCACCAGAGGATGGATCTGTTGTACAGAGTGGTGCGGTTACGGTCAAGTTTGGACTATCTGGAATGGGGGTTGCACCGGCAGGTATAGAATTTGACAACTCGGGGCATCATCATCTTTTGGTTAATGCAGAAGAGTTGCCGCCAATGGATATGCC
Source organism: Bacteroidota bacterium (assembly GCA_028875125.1). Classification (GTDB taxonomy): domain Bacteria; phylum Bacteroidota; class Rhodothermia; order Rhodothermales; family Bin80; genus Bin80. The sequence goes on from JAPPGC010000047.1 coordinate 9,448, forward strand.
AATCCCTACGGACTCGGTACATCTCCACTTTGGCCTTGGTCAGACGGAAACCACGTTGGACCTCAGCCCGGGCACGTACACACTCCAACTAGTATTGGGTGACTATGCCCACATACCACACGATCCTCCGGTGATGTCTGAACCGATCACGATCAAGGTTAAGTAGCATAACAGTCGGTTACTCTGTCAGACTGAGGTTTACTTTCGCGGATTATGAATTCAGCCCCATATGCTCGCCTGTCCGGGGTTTGATATTATTAGCTCAACTGCCCGGTTGTGAATCGTGTAGACGGATTCAATTTGGTGAACCGAAGGCTTGAGACGCTTCAAAATGCATGGCATGGGGTATGCGGAATACTCTAGCAGGAGGAACCGTTTTGTGGCTGCGTCGGGATCTCCGGTTGCGGGATCAGCCTGCATGGAGGGCGGCACTTGAAGAAGATGGTCCTGTTTGGCCGGTCTTTATTCTTGATCCGCTCATTGAAAAGACCTACGGAGCAGCACCTAAGTGGAGGTTGGGAGAAAGCTTGCGGTCATTGGCAAGTAGTCTCAGAAAGCATAAGAGTCGGCTGCTGCTTCGACGCGGAGATCCCTTGCGGGTCTTGCGGTCTTTGATCGCGGAGACTGGAGCACGGCGCGTTGTGTGGTCTAGACTTTACGATCCCATGTCAATTGACAGAGACGAGAGAATAAAATCGGAATTGAATGCCCAGGGCATTAGGGTCTTCGAGGTAAACTCCGGTCTGTTATTCGAGCCCTGGACAGTTGAGACGCAGCAGGGGCAGTTCTACAGGGTCTTCACGCCTTTTTGGAAAGCTGTGCAGCACAGGGATATCGGGCAACCATTAGGCTCCCCAGATGATCTTTCTCCGCCTGACAATTGGCCCGCGAGCGATGAGCTTTCTGATTGGCGCCTTGGTGCTGAAATGGGACGCGGAGCGGCCATTGTTTCCCGCTATGCAAAGGTGGGAGAGCATGCGGCCAATGAGCGGCTTGATCGTTTTATCGTAGACGCAATAGGGTGCTACAAATCCGAGAGGGACTATTTGGGGCAGGATTCAACTTCAAAGCTGTCTGAAAATCTGACCTACGGGGAAATATCACCACACAGGCTCTGGTATGCTGCGAAAAATGCCATGGAGGGCGAGCGTGCCGCAGAAGCCAAGTACTTTCTTCGAGAGATAGCATGGAGAGAATTCGCATATCACCTTCTCTATCATACTCCGCATATTGTTGAAGCGAACTGGCGTTCCGAGTGGGATAATTTTCCGTGGCGGAATGACAACGAGGATGCAGAAGCTTGGCGACGCGGAATGACGGGCACTGAGATCGTCGATGCCGCTATGCGTGAAATGTATACGACAGGTACTATGCATAATCGAGCCCGCATGTTAGTGGCCAGCTTTTTAACCAAACATCTGATGACCGGGTGGTGGGTCGGAGAGGCATGGTTCCGCGAGTGTTTGATCGACTGGGATATCGCGTCCAATGCAATGGGATGGCAGTGGGTAGCCGGTTCGGGTCCTGATGCTGCCCCTTATTTCAGGATCTTCAATCCTGAGCTCCAGGCCGAGAAGTTTGATGCTGATAGGCGGTACAGGGATAGATTTCTAGCCGAGGGTCGCAGACTGCCTCATCCTAATGCATTGGATTTTTTTGAAGCTGCACCCAAGTCGTGGTCCCTGACTCCGGATCAAGAGTACCCTCGCCCGATCATTGACATGAGTTCCGGGAGGCAGCGGGCGCTAGAGGCTTATAAGGGGTATCGGAATAGGTGATATCTGCAAGTCACACTGGCATGGCAGAGGAACCAAGTACAGCAGACTCAGACTGGATTCTGTTGTAAGTACATCTGGTAGCGGCGGTACAAACCACTCGCAATAACCACTGCGAATATAAAGTATGGCTCTATCGTAAATTCAGAAGTTTCGGCAATTTCTATGGCCCAAAGCATACCAAATCCCAAACCAACTGCCATGGTGTAATAAAGCTTGGACTTTGGGGAATTCCTTTGCGTCCATAAATCACGGCCACCGTGCCAAGCGAGAGCGCCCAGAAGGAGAACAAAAACCAGGATCAGTATTGCCAACTGCATCTCTTTACCGGCTGTGTGCAGTTGGAATGTATTTAATTTGGGGAATGTTCCCGCCAGTATCCATCACAGGAATCAAGGAGGTCGAATAACAGCGCGACGTAGTGGAGCTCATTTCCGTTGCGCTATAGGTCTTACTGGGTAGGGTTGCACTGAGCAGCGAATCTGACCGAAATCAGGTACTAATGCGTGAGTGTATAGAAGATGAAGTTGATAGCCATCTGGAAACTCACGGTTGAGGCAGATCCCAGATTGCGGCCGCCGGGCCACTCCCATCCATCACCAATGTCCTGGTTATAGCATATGACGATTGCGGGTCGACCTGCATCATCAAATACGGCATAGTAGATGTCATCTTCCGGGGAGAAACGCGTCTCGCTCCATCGCCAGTTACCGCCATTCTTTGTTGAAATCGCGGCATCCGGGTCGACATCGTAGTAGATCTGCCAGATTGGATGATCGGCAGTTAATTCCACCGGCTCACGATCCGGATAAACCCGCTTAATGTTGTCGTACATGTTACTCCACTGTGGTCCGACATACCCGCGGCCATAGTCATGGAAATCATCAATAATGAGAAATCCACCCCGATCAAGGTAGCGGCGCAAGTTGGCTACTTCTTCTTCGTTCGTGCGCCAATATCCAGGTTCAGTTAAGTACAGCACGGCGTACTCGAAAATTCGGTCGTCCGTCAGTGCGACGACCACTGGCGGCCCCTCCAATCGAAGCCCGGTTGTCCGACTGATTGCTTCGTGCAGGTTGTATTCTGCTGTTGGATAGTCTGTGGCCCAGGCATTGCTTCGATATCCCGGATGACTTTCGTACCAAACTCTTGCAAATTGAAAGCCAGAATCCTGTCCATTTGCCTGTATCGCACAGGTAGTACTCAGCAGCAGGGCTGATGATAAAGTCAGGATCCGGTTGAACATATTCCCCGCAGCGGTTGCTAATAACGCGTTGATGAGCTCATAACCTTCGGGAAAACCTCCGTAAATCTTGCCATCTCCTCTTCATTCCCAATACTGAGGCGACACCAGTCCAGAAATGGAGGGAATGGCCGTCCAACCAGGATACCTTGGGAAGCCATGGACCTTTGAAATTCCTCGATCCCTCGGCCAAGATGGAAGAATACAAAGTTCGTATGTGACTCAATGACTTCATGTCCCCAGCCGCGAAGCGCAGCCGTGATTTGGTTGCGACCGGCCTCAAGTTGTGTCTTACTGTAATGCAAGAAGCGTTCGTCATTAAGAGAGGCAATTGCAGCCCGTAGTCCCAGAATATTAACGGCCATGGGAGTACGATGTGTACGAAGTCGCTCGGCGATATCGGGGCGTGCGATTGCGTATCCCACACGTAGTCCGGCTAAGCCGTACACTTTCGAGAATGTTCTCGAAACAATGACATTTGCGCCCGCCTTTACAAGGGGCACAGCAGTACTGTATCTGGAGTGATTGACCAGCTCGTAATAGGCTTCATCAACCAGAATTGTGCATCGTTTGGAGACTTCTAAACAAAAGTCATTCAGCTCCTCTTTGTCGCAGATACTGCCCGTTGGGTTATTGGGGTTGCACACGAAAACCAGCTTCACATCCTTGGTTGTGCGCATATCCATGGCGGACAGGTCGAGGCTCTTGTCGGACTTAAGCGGCACACGATGCACGCGTGCTTGAATGGATTTCGCCGATGTCTCCATACCCTCATAGGTCGGATAACCCGTAACGACCTCCCCGCCACTGAGCCCATAAGCCAGCGCCGCCATGCGAAGGACTTCGGTAGATCCAGCTCCAAGGACTACATGTTCAGGCCTCAACCCCTCGCGAGCTGCAATCATAGCTTCCAGGTTCTGAGCGACGGCAGATCCTGCGTACAGATTGGTTTCGTTCAAGGCATCAACTACGGCCGTACGTGCGGACTGTGCGGGTGCATACGGGTTTTCATTGCTGTGTAGACGAATCGGGTTGTCGCTTCTGTGCGTTGCAAATCCAGGAATAGGCAAGAATGGCAGTGCTGCACCAACGGCACTGAGGCGAAGCCAGTCGCGGCGGCTGATGGACATTTCGGATTGGGATAATGGTGGTCTACAATCTACGAATAGCTGTTCTTATATAAATGGTTGTCTTTAAGGAATGTAATGACCAAGGCGGCTGAGGTCGGGGGCGAACAGACCAAGCCAGTTATCCAGCTATCGTCTTTAGCAGTCCACCCAGACATCTTTTTGCTCACTCTGGAAACAAGCGTCAATAACATGCATGTTACACATAGCGTCAGAAATGGGGGCAAGAAGGGGTTCACCATCAATCGCAGCTGCAGCGAAGTGATCGCACTGCTCTGCATACTGATCTGCCGGTCCACTTTCATGGATGCTGTACTCGCTGCCATTCTGGTACTCCATACGCACGGTTTCGTCAGGCGGTGCATTGAAAGGTGTGTGTAAGGTGATTTGACCATGGCTGCCCACCAGGATGACACGCTGGTAGCGCTGCATTTGCGTCGCACACACGACTGTTGCACTCCCTTGCGGGAAATCCATAAGGATCGTAGTAAAGGTGTCTGTTCCGAATTCGGGATGCCGCGCCATGCGTGCGCAAACTCGCCGTGGTTCGCCTTCAAATAACCAGCGTGCAACGGAGATTCCGTAACAGCCAATATCCATCAAGGCACCTCCTCCAAACGCCAGCATGTTCCGAATATTGCCTGGGTCTTTGTTGTCATAGGAAAAATGTACATGGATGCTTTGAAGATCTCCGATACTCTTGGAGCGAATGAGATGGCGTGTACGCTTCCACTGAGGATGGTATCGATACATGAAGGCCTCCGAAACCAATTGCTTTGGATATTGCTTGGAGATTCGCTGGAGTTTTGTTACCTCCATCTCATTCATCCCCAGGGGCTTTTCGCAGAGTACATGTTTCCCTGCTTCCAAGGCTAAGGAGGCCCATTCAACATGCAAGTGGTTAGGTAACGGGATATAGATGGCATCAATTTCTCTCAGATTAATCAGATCCTCATATGATGGGCAGACAACGGGGATTTGATGTATCTGGGCAACCTGGCGGGCCACTGCAACATCTCTGGAGGCAATGGCCGTCACTGTGCCACGTTGACTCTTTTGAATGGCGGGTATGACCTTTTGCCGGGCTATTCGTGCACTCGACAGAATTCCCCAGTGTAGTTTTTTGCTATTCATTTCTCGATTTACTCCTCAGGTGTAGCAAGTTATTTCTTTTCCACCTACGACTTGAGTGCTTCACGTTCAATTCCCATTGCCTGATCTTGCGCTCCATTGTACCCAGCACCTTGGAAAGGGGGTCAATCATCGTTCGCAGACGTGCCATCGCTTCTTCCACCAATTCAATCGCTTTGTCCAGAAAATCGCGATCTCCGATATACCGGTTACTTTATTGAACGGCAGGATTAATTGTCGCGCCATTGATTCGCCCCCCAAAGAGAAGCGGACACTTCGATTTGCTCTGCGAAAATCTGTCGGGAATCGGGCGTGGCACAAGACATGGGGTCTACGCAAAATTCATCTAACTTACGCGCTTGGAACTTATTAAGTGGTTTAAATGTCTCAGCCTTCTGCCATGGCGAGTGTCCTCGTTTTGGGTAACAACTTCTGCGATGCGAACCCACCGACTATTGCCTGTAGTACTAAGCCTGAGCCTACTACTCAGTGCTATCGGACCTTTGTTACAGGCAGACTGCTCGCGAGGTGATCACAACTCGCACATGCCTGCGGACCATCATTCCACAGGAATGCATTCCCAGGCCTCCACTCATGGACAGGATCTCCCCTGTCCACCCGACCACGATTCCACACCCGCGGAATCAGTGCCTTGTCCGCAGCACACTGTGGCTTGCTGTGCATTTCAAGCAGTGCCTGCCGCCAAGATGGCAACCATACTGATTGAATCTTCTCGATCCTCATCGGGTGAACAGATCTTATCCCGCCTCCCCGATACCTTATCTGAGGTGGGCTCCAGGACAAGTTCAATTCGGCCCATCTCTGCACTACGATGCTCTGCCTGTCTCCCTTCCTCTGATAGGCAAGCCATACACAGCACCTTTCTGATCTGATAGGCTTCTGGTTGCGCCTGTTTCATGGGGTGTAGGTTCGCTGCACCTCCGTGTTGATGCACAATTAGACCTATTGTTCAGGAAGTCATGAAGTTAATCCATTTCGCTGGCGTAACCTGCGTCAGCCTGCTATTACTCTTACTGCCAATCCAAGTCCGTGGCCAAGATCCACCTGATACACCGGCCGACACATTGCTACGGCTTGGAGATCTCCTAGCAGAAGTACGGACAAATAATCCGTTGCTAAACGCTTCACACCTAGAGGCGAAAGCACTGGCTACACGAAGCGCGCAGATATCCGCACTCCCGGATCCATCGGTGACAATCGCCTACCGGCCTGTGCCCATTCTAACCGCGCACGGTACCATACGTAGCCAGTGGAGTATAGAGCAAGAATTTCCCTATCCCGGCAAATTGGGACTTCGGGGATCCATCGCAGATCTAACTGCGGATATTGAAAGCTTTGCAGCCGCAACCCTTGAAGTAGACCTTCTACTCCAGGTCAAACACGCCTACTTTGAGCTCTATCGTATCCAACAGCAGGAATCACGTATTCTCGCCTTCGCGGACAGACTCCGAAACTTTGAAGAAGCCGCCGCAACGCGATACGAAGTGGGTGCCGGTGTTCAACAGGCAATTCTGAAGACGCAACTGGAGAAGAATTCCCTATCCCGCTTGCAACTTGAGTTATCCATAGAACGACGAACAGCTACTGAGACCCTGGCCCGTTTGTTGAATCGTCCCATATCCACCGACTCCAGAGTCTCTGTAGCTGTTGAGGGTCTATCCTATGTTGAGATTGATGCAATCGATCTACTTGAACTAGCTCTCGATCAGCAACCCGAGGTCAGTGCTTTGGGCACGGCCGCAAAACGTGCCGAGGAAGAAATTGAACTTGCACGCAAACAGTTCAAGCCAAATTTCCGGTTCGGTATCACTTATTTCGATGTCGGCCGTGCTGATGTGCCATCCACGGCTTCGGGCCGCGATGCCCTCGGAATCAGTGCAACGATAAGCATACCCCTTCAGCGCAACCGATTGCGGGCTCAGTTGGAAGAAGCCCGTGTGCGTCGCAGCCAAGTCCATGCCCGCCAGGAAGCTGTCACTACCTCGATAGTGACTCAAGTTGCGGACCTAATGCATCAATTGCGCGGGGAAGCACGACAGCTGGAGCTCTTCAAGGAAGCCCTGATCCCTCAGGCTGAAACTGCACTCCAAGCTACCCTCAACTCTTACACGACGGGACGCACCGATTTCCTGGACCTGCTTGATTCGGAACGCACACTGTTCTCACTAGGCATGAGTTACGACAATACACTTGCCCGCTACCTCCGGGCAACTGCAGGACTTGAACGGGCTCTCGGTGTGGATGCTCTCGCCGATCTGATCACTCACTAAGATGTCTCCGGCATCTGTTTAACACGAATTGCCATGAAATTGAAACAACATTTCAAACATATATGGATTCTTCTGCTTCTCGTACTTATTCTCGTTTGTGGCTTTTTCCTCGGCCGCATTTCGATTGACGAAGGAGTAACGGAATCTCAAGAATCACCTCCACTTGAACAAAGACAGGTTCTTTATTGGCAGGCCCCCATGGATCCGGAGGAGATCTACGACCGTCCCGGCAAGTCGAAGATGGGAATGGACCTGGTTCTCGTCTACGCAGACGAGGACCGAACAGAGTCTGACAGTACCGTCTCCATTGACCCTGCCGTGGTGCAGAATATGGGAGTCCGAACCGGACATGTCCAGCGATTGGATTTCACGCGCACTATCCGTACGGTCGGTGAGGTTCAATACGACGAAGAACGGCTCTATGTGGTCAATACAAAGATCTCTGGATGGATAGAAAATCTTTATGTCCATTTCGTGGGAGACCAGATCCAGGCGGGAGATCCGATCCTTGAGATCTATTCACCGGAATTGGTCACGACGCAGCAAGAGTATGTGCTGGCACTTAAGAACTTTGAGTTGGTCTCTCAGAGCACCGTGGCCTCAGTCATAGAAGATGCCGAGAAACTACTGGCATCAGCCCGTACGCGTCTCGAATACTGGGACATTCCTGCATCAGAGATCGAGCACTTGGCACAAACCGGCGAAGTCAGGAAAACGATTGTTCTCACCGCTCCGGCAACAGGAATTGTTGTAGAAAGAAATGCAATTGAAGGCGCATATGTTGAGGTTGGCGAAGATCTGTTCAGGATCGCTGATTTGCGGACGGTTTGGGTGCATGCCAGCTTCTATGACAATGAAGTGCCGTGGATTAGTGATGGGCAGCCAGTCGAAATGGAATTGTCCTATTTGCCGGGCAAGACCTATACCGGCAGGGTATCCTATGTGTACCCATATCTGAGAGAAAGGGCCCGTGATGTCCATGTTCGTCTGATCTTTTCCAACCCGGATCTGGATTTAAAACCGGGCATGTATGCCAATGTACAGCTCCATGGCAAAGTCATTCCCGATGCGGTTGTCGTACCGTCCGAGGCGGTAATCCGATCAGGAGCACGTGCTATTGTATTTGTTGTCCGTGGGGAGGGTCGATTTGCGCCCCGCGAAGTCTCGCTTGGCGAAGAAGGTGGCCCCAACAACAACTATATCCGAATCCTACGAGGGCTGCAGGGAAGTGAGGAGATTGTAACCTCCGCCCAGTTCATGTTAGACAGCGAGAGCCGCTTGCAGGAAGCGATTCGCAAGATGCTTCAAGGACAGACATCCCCGGAAGAAGCGGAGGCAGGGATGCATTCCAGAGTGACCGAGCCGGAAGAACATATGCATCATTGAGATGGATCGTAGTAGATATCTCGTCAAGCCTGAACAGGCGATTCTGGACGCTCAAACAAGATCATCATGTTAGAAAGAATCATTGAGGGATCGGTAAAAAACCACTTTCTGGTCGTCCTGCTAACCCTATTGATCGGCTCCGCTGGTGTGTATGCACTATTTCGGACGCCAGTAGATGCTATCCCAGACCTGAGCGACATTCAGGTGATTGTTCACACAGAGTATCCAGGGCAAGCTCCGCAGGTCGTTGAAGATCAGGTTACTTATCCTCTGACGACAGCTATGCTCGCAGTCCCATTCGCAAAGGTCGTGCGTGGCTATTCATATTTCGGCTCGTCATTCGTCTACATAATATTTGAAGACGGAACAGACCCGTACTGGGCACGAAGCCGCGTATTGGAATACCTGAACTATGTAGGTGATCGGCTGCCGAGTGGCGTAACCCCTACATTGGGGCCGGACGCCACCGGCGTAGGGTGGGTATTTGAATACGTACTTAACAGCGACAATCGTCACGATCTCCAGCAGCTACGCTCTATCCAGGACTGGTTTCTTCGGTATGAACTAATGAGTGTACCAGGCGTGGCCGAGGTAGCCTCCATTGGGGGCTATGTGAAGCAGTACCAGGTGGAGGTTGATCCCAACAAGCTCATTGCTTACAACGTGCCGTTGTCCAAAGTTCGCACAGCTCTGCAGCGAAGTAACAGTGATGTGGGTGGTCGCCTGATTGAGATGGGCGAAACCGAGTTTATGGTACGTGGCCTAGGGTACATCCAATCTATTGAGGATGTGGAGAATACACCCGTCGGGGTAGACGAGAATGGCACCCCGATACTCATCCGTAACATCGCTCATGTACACCTAGGTCCCGAACTGCGGCGCGGACTAGTTGACTGGAACGGTGAGGGCGAAACTGTCGGCGGCATTGTCGTGATGCGCTATGGAGAAAACGCGCTCACGACAATTGACGCTGTCAAGGAAAAATTGGAGGAATTAAAACGGGGATTACCGGAAGGGATCACGATCGAGATCGCCTATGACCGCAGTAGCCTGATCAAACGAGCAATTACCAACCTCAAAGAGAAGCTGTTGGAAGAAAGCATCATCGTCGCACTCGTGATCATGCTGTTCCTGCTGCATGTCCGAAGTGCTTTTGTAGTTATCATCACGTTGCCTTTGGGCATACTCATTGCATTCTTCGTCATGGACATCCAGGACCTGAACGCAAATATTATGTCGCTCAGCGGGATCGCCATCGCCATCGGGGCCATGGTAGACGCTGCGATCGTGATGGTGGAAAATGCCCATAAGCATCTTGAGCGTCACAAGGGCAAAAAAGATCGCTGGCGCATTGTCGTGGATGCGACTAAGGAGGTTGGCCCGGCACTGTTCTATTCGCTGCTGATCATCACGCTTTCTTTTATGCCTGTTTTCACGCTGCAGGCGCAGGAGGGGCGGCTCTTCAAGCCTTTGGCTTTTACGAAAACATATGTGATGGCTGCTTCGGCCCTTTTGTCCATCACGATTGTCCCTGTCCTGATGGGATATTTTGTTCGTGGCAAAATCCTGCCCGAAAAGAAGAATCCACTTAGCCGCTTATTGATCGGGGCTTACCGCCCCGTGATTCAGGGTGTCCTTCGTTTCAGATGGCTGACGGTCGCAGCCGTGCTGGTGATACTCGGAGCCACGATTTACCCGCTTGGAAAACTCGGAAGTGAATTCATGCCGCCCTTGAATGAAGGAGATCTTCTCTACATGCCTACCACAGATCCCGGTATCAGCATCACCAAGGCTAAAGAAATTCTGCAGCAGACCGACAAGATCATCAAAAGTTTTCCCGAGGTTGAACACGTCATGGGTAAGGCCGGGCGGGCCGAAACTGCGACCGATCCGGCCCCGCTATCGATGCTGGAGACCACCATTACACTAAAACCGGAGCGTGAATGGCGCGAAGGTATGACGATGGACCAGCTCATCCGTGAACTTGACGGTGCAATCAATTTTCCCGGTTTGACAAACGCATGGACAATGCCCATCAAGACCCGCATTGACATGCTCTCAACAGGAATCAAAACCCCCGTGGGCATCAAGCTCAGGGGTCCGGACTTGACGGTACTTTCGAATCTGAGTGAACAGGTCGCTGCCGTTGTGCAGACGATTCCGGGTACGCTGAGCGCGTTTCCGGATAAAACCGTTGGAGGCAACTTTCTTGATTATAAGATCAACCGTGAAGAGGCTGCACGATACGGGCTCACTGTAGGTGACGTACAGGATGTGATCATGTCAGCCATCGGGGGGATGAACATTACGCAGACCGTTGAGGGCCTGGAACGGTATCCGGTCAACGTTCGCTACAGTCGGGAACTGCGCGACAATTTGCCAGCGCTGAATCGAGTTCTGATTCCGACACCCACGGGAGCCCAGATTCCCCTCAGTTATGTGGCTGATTTCAATATTGTTAAGGGGCCGCCGGCGATCAAGAGCGAGAATGCGCGCAAGACGTCTTGGGTTTACGTTGACATTCGAGATACCGACGTGGGCACATATGTGAACAATGCCCGTACGGCCATCAATGAGCAAGTGATCTTCCCCGAGGGATACAGCATTGTATGGAGTGGTCAATATGAGTATATCGAACGTGCCCGGCAGCGCCTTCAGGTGGTCGTTCCGATCACCCTGCTCGTCATTTTTGTGCTGCTTTACTTGAATTTTAGAAGTGTCACCGAAAGTATGATCGTGATGCTGACCTTACCGTTTTCGGTCGTTGGCGGAATCTGGTTGCTTTACGTACTGGGCTACCATCTCAGTGTGGCAGTTGGCGTAGGTTTTATTGCCCTTGCGGGTGTCGCCGCTGAAACGGGAGTGATTATGCTGATCTACCTGAACCAAGCCTACAGGGAAAAGCTCTCACAGGGACAGATGAATTCGTTGAAGGACCTCTACGACGCGATCATTGCAGGTGCTGTTGACCGTGTGCGTTCCAAGATGATGACTGTCATCACCATTATGGCCGGGCTGTTACCGATTCTATGGGGCACTGGCACAGGTTCGGAAGTGATGAAGCGTATCGTGGCCCCAATGGTGGGAGGAATGATTTCTTCGACAATATTGACACTCATCGTTATCCCGGTAATCTACTACCTGTGGAAAAGTCACTCAATAAGGCGGCAGACAAAGATGGATTCATTGATGAGAGCCTGAGGGATTGCTTACATATCCTGTCGTCAATAGACATGATGGCTCTCTTGAAAATATTGGTGGAAGCTCGCCGCCCCCACTCATTGTCTGCAAGACAAATGCGCATCAGGTCTGGTGCGTGAGAAAATGCCGGAGTTAAACTGATCAACCGTAGATTAAGGCAACGAAAATTCTTCAAAGACGGCATTAAGACATGGCCAACGTAAGAGCAAGTCTTATTCTTGGGCTCCTTACTGTCTTGTTGTCGCAAGGGTGTGTACCATCCATGAAAACCAATAACGCAAGAGATTCGACTACAGAATCTTCCCGTGACCGGGTTCTTAGGGCATTGGATGGCCTCAGTGTTGCACCGGAACTGCAACGATGTGGTTATGATCGCGCCGATTATCCGTTTTCCTCCTCTCTCGAACACACATTGATTCTGAGGTATGGTGGTATATATGATCCTTATGAGTTGCGTTGGTACGACTCTAGAGACTCTGTAGACATAGAACACATCGTAGGAATACGGGAAGCTCATGCCAGCGGGTTGTGCAGTGATACCATAGGCTTGTATGTTCCCGCGCGATTTGTCAACGACACACTCAATCTGGTTTTTGTAAACAGGTCAATCAATCGAAGCAAGGGAGGGAAGGATGCTGGCGAATGGTGGCCTCCTCACAATCAGTGCTGGTTTGCACGGCAGATCGTAGAGGTGCGTAATGCCTATCAACTCTCGGTTGACCCCAGAGAGAAGGATTCCCTCGCAGAAAAGATCAATGCTTGTGATTCATTTGAAATGGAGATTACATCTACGCCCTATCCAAGTTTTTTGACGGACAGTACAGCGGGATGTGGACCTTTTGCAAACTGTACAGAACTTCGCAAAGCCTATCCAAACGGTGTATCGCATCATCACTGTGCGTACGAGACAAGACTGGACGCAAACCTGGATGGCTGGAGTTGCAGTTAACGCGCGTTGCAATCTAAGAGACGACACATATGCAGGAATCTGTACATCTAGCTTTTGACTTGGGCGCGTCTAGTGGTCGCGCGGTCCTGGGAAGGTTTGACGGGAGTCGTATGGAAATGCAGGAAGTGCATCGTTGGGCCACACCAATCGAAGCTGAGGAAGAGCGGCTCTATTGGGATCTGGATACGGTGTGGAGCTCTATGCAGGAGGGATTGGCGATGGCTCTTGAGGAGGCTCCCGATCTGTGTAGCCTGAGTGTTGACTCGTGGGGTGTTGATTACGTACCCATGGACAGTACAATGCAGCCTCTGCGGCGTGCACACGCCTACAGAGATCTCAGGTCAGCTTTGGGGGAAGCGCTTGCCTGGCAACGGATTGCACGCAGGGATTTGTACAGCATGACAGGTGTAGCTTCACATCCCATCAACACGCTGTTTCAAGTTCTGGCGGATGAGCAGATGACCCCTCAGAGCTATGCCGCTACGTGTTGTAGGCTGCTTGTTGCCGACTACATGAACTGGCGGTTTTGTGATCGCCCTGTAGCAGAGGCGTCACTGGCAAGCACGACGCAACTGCTGAGTGCAAACTCGCGTTCATGGTCTGTTGAGGCGATGCAGGCTTTGCAGATTGATCCAGTTACGTGGCCGCGGGTCGTACCATCGGGCACGGTACTCGGTCCTGTGCCAGATAATCCCAACGTGGCTGTTATTGCAAGCTGTTCGCACGATACGGCTTGTGCAGTTGCGGCGATTCCAGCGGATGAGGGTTCGTCCTGGGCTTTTCTCAGTAGTGGAACCTGGTCTCTTCTAGGTGCAGAAATCTCCACACCAATCTGCACTCCCGCTGCAATGGAGGCAGGGTTTACGAATGAGGTAGGGTATGGGGGGACTATTCGATTCCTGAAAAACCTGACTGGACTTTGGGTGCTACAGGAATGTGAGCGAGTCTGGCGGGAGGCGGGAATTAGCTTCGACTATACTGGACTGCTTGATGAGGCAAGCAGGGCAGAGCCTCCCGCGTTCACCATTGACTTCAATGACCCGAAGTTCGCAACGCCAGGAAATATGCCCCAGCGCATTGCTGCTTGGTGCAGAGAGCACGGGGAGCCCGTAGTAAGCGAACGTGGGGATATTGTACGGCTCGTACTGGAAAGTCTGGCCGAAGCATCTCGTGCCACGCTTAAGTCACTCTCAACTTTGCTGGGGAAGCGATTCAATGTACTACATGTCGTCGGTGGGGGGAGTCGCAACAGATTGCTCAATCAACGGACGGCAGACCGCTGCGGCATACCAGTCATTGCGGGTCCTTCCGAGGCGACGGCACTCGGAAACCTGCTCATTCAGGCCAGCGCCATGAATCGTTTGCCAGCAGACAGCTCAATTCGTGAAGTGTCTGCGACCAGTGTGCAGACGGAAACGTTTCAGCCTAATCAATCCGGCGCACCTTGATACTGCGAAAATGTACCTCGTCGCCATGATCCTGCAGTAGAATATGGCCTTGAGGCCAGTGTCCAAACCCTTCCCACACAACGTACTTGCTGCGGGCCACCAGTGCGTCAAAGACGGGAGTGCCGCGCTCATATTCTAGGACCTTGCGATCGTTGAGCCAATGCTCAACATGTGCCCCCGAGAACTCAGATTGTTCCATGCGGCTGCCCAAGACACGCTCGTCCAACCGCTTGCCCGTTACGACGATACGGACACGATTCCATTGACCTGGTTCTCGAACAGTTTTCCCGTTGTCTGCCGGGATAAGGTCATAGAGCGATCCTAATGTTCGGTTGCCGGCTGCGCCTTGAGTTGCATCGGGATGACGGTCATCATCCAACAATTGGTATTCCAGCCCAATGGCCGAAGCGTCGCTGCCATAGGACTCCGTTATGAAGTATTTAATCCCACTGTTAGCTCCCTCCGTGAGTTTGAAGTCCAGGCTGAATTCGAAGGTCGAATATTCATCAACGGTAACGATATCACCACCGTAAGCCGCCTCAGCTCCTCCAGAGGATTCAACCATAAGTACTCCGTCCTCAACGCGCCATCCTTTTTCGGGGAAAGACTCCTTGCCTGCCCCACGCCAGCCCTGGATGGTTTTCCCATCAAAGAGCAAGGAGAATCCTTGAGCGATTTCCTGCTGGCTGAGCGAGTTGGGAACGAGATTAATGACATACTGGCTGGTCCACTCACGCGGGGTTACATTTTCCTCCCAGACTCGAATATTACGCCAGCGAACGTTACGGTTAGCCAGATCTTCCCCAGGTACGCTATGTACCTGGAGTGCAATGAAGCCGGAGGCAGTCATGTCATCGTAAAGGGCAGCACAGGCTACATCGTTAACCCAAGTGCGGATTGATGGTCCGATCGCTTCTATGTAGTAATGATTCCAGCCGTTGGGATTAAAGGCCACGCGGCAATCTTCATTAGCAGACAGGGGATACAACCAGCCTCGGCGGGCCTCGTCGTAGATTCCTCCACTCCAGGCGCGAGCGCTGGGATCTATCTCAACCTGATATCCGTGCACCCTGCCATTCAAGTAATCCGGTTTAGATTCACTCCGAATCTGAATACCGGAATTTATTGCGGGGTCTACCCGTACCTCGAGATTGAGGGCAAAATCGCCGTAGGGTCGTTTTGTGGCTAAAAACGTATTTGGGGTATTAGCAACCGTAGTACCGATAACCTCGCCGTTAGAGGCCGTATAGGTTGCTTCTCCTCCCAGTCGCTCCCATTCGGAGAGGTCGTCCCCTTCAACGAGAAACTTCCATTCCTGACCAAAGCTGGTGGCTGTAAGTCCGAACGTAAGGAGTGTGAGCAAAATTGCACGCAGCATAGTAATAAGGCGCTTGGTTGAGTTGAGGAGTATAAGATAATCAATGCGCCGTCGCGGGCGTCTATGTTATCTTTAACAGCATCATAGGCAGATTAATTCATGGTTACACGAAGAGCATTTCTTGCGCAGTCCGGGGGAGGTGTCCTTTTGGCAGGCTTGCATAAAAGAATTCCCACAATCCAGGATGTCATCAATCTGATCATGGAGGAGATTCCTGGTGCCCCGTGGGAACCAACGGTTGACACGGTTAAATCGGGAGACGTAACGCAGCCGGTACGGGCTGTGCTCACGACCTTTTTGGCTACACAACGAACCATTGATTATGCTGCGCGTCACGGCGTGAATCTCATTATCACGCATGAACCTACCTACTATAATCATTTGGATGAAACCTCGTGGCTCGAAAACAATCCGGTTTACCAGAAGAAGCGAAAGACGCTGGAAGACAACGGAATTGTGGTGTGGCGTTTTCACGACTACTGGCATGCTCACGACCCGGATGGCATAGCGACGGGGGTTCTTAAGCGCCTTGGTTGGGAAGCGTACGCGCAACCGGATCAACCCCAGATATGCCGGATCCCTCCTGTACCTCTTGGCGAGCTTTCCAGGTTCATGAAAGATCGTTTTGGAGCGGAGCGGATCCGTGTTATGGGAAGTGCGGGTATGCCGTGTAGCCGAATAGGCCTTTTGGTTGGTGCGGTAGGCGGGCAGAGCCAAATTGAGATGCTGTCTGACGTCGATGTTCTTGTCGTAGGTGAAGTGCGAGAATGGGAAACGACCGAGTATGTTCGTGATGCGAACTGGCAGGGCGACAGACAAGTAGGCTTGATTGTAATCGGGCACGCACTCAGTGAAGAACCTGGTATGGAGTGGCTTGCTGAATGGTTGAAGCCCAGGCTACCTGGTATCATTGTAGTCCACCAGGAAAGCGGGGATCCATTCTATTTTGTGTAGTAGAGGGGATCCACTTGGAACGTGCTTTTCAAACGGGAAAGGTTCCAATAACAGGGGAGGCTATTGACTTCTTCCTAACAAGCTTCATGTTCGTAGGTCTCCGGTCAAGTCGCTTCTGAAAATGTTTTGCAAGAGGCGTGTTTTGATATTTGATCCCAATAGTTATTCAATGTGATCATAGGGAATCCGTGGCAGGGAAATGGAAGCAAGACAACCTCCGTGATTATGTTTTCTCGTCGCTCAGGTTTACCTTTCAGTTATGGTCATCTTTTAAAATTTCTGATGAGTTACTACAGACCGCATAGACTTAGTTGGTTCGTGTTAGTTGCGATTATTTTTCCGATGTCCTGTTCAACATCCGATCCGCTGGGGATTTTTGAAGGAACTACCAATGTGGGTGACGCCCCGCTGGGGGGAGGTATGTTGTTTGAGCGGTTTACGAATACGTACATTATTACCGGTAGTGGAGCGGATATCTATGGAGCCAGCGACGAGTTTTTCTTCGTCTGGAAGGAGGTCGCCGGTGATTTGGTGTTACAAGCAGATGTTGAATTTGAAGATACCACGGGCCATCAGTATCGCAAGGCGGGGTGGATGGTTCGAGAGAGTCTCGATGCAGATGCTGCTTATGTGGATGCCCTGATACATGCCGATGGGCTTATTGCACTGCAATGGCGCTCAGAAACAGGAGGTCTGACCCGCGAGGTGACGACCGCCGTTCGCGCCCCTGCTTCAATTCGACTTGAACGTACAGAAAACCTGTTCACACTCTATCTGGACAGACCAGGGGAACGAACAACGGTTGTGGGAAACATTACGGTGGAGCTGCCTGATTCGGCCTATGCAGGTCTCGTTGTTTGTGCTCATGATGCCGAAGTTCGGGAGACGGCAATTTTCACCAATGTTCATTTGAAGGAAGAGATTGTGACAGAGGAGCGGGTAGTAGAGAGCACCCTCGAGATCATTGACAGCCAGACTGGTGAACGCCAGGTTATCCGTCAGGCTCAGGAGCATTTCGAAGCTCCCAACTGGTCACCGGATTCGCTGACACTGCTCTATAACAGTGGTGGACGCCTGTATTATATGCCTTCTATCGGGGGTGAAGCCGTAATGCTTGACACGCAGTTTGCTGATCGATGCAACAACGACCATGGGTACTCCCCTGATGGTACAGAGCTCGCTATCAGCCACAACACGGAAGACAAAGGATCATTGATCTATATCATGCCCGCTACGGGCGGAGAACCTCGATTGGTGACTGAACTTGGTCCCTCCTACTGGCATGGCTGGTCACCGGATGGGCAGAAGCTGGTTTACTGCGCCCGTCGTGGTGATAATTTTGACGTTTATGCGATTGGACGGGACGGGGGAGAGGAGGTCAGGTTGACGGATGCAGAGGGCCTTGATGATGGGCCGGAATATTCACCGGATGGTCAGACGATCTATTTTAACTCTGTGCGTACGGGGCAAATGAAAATCTGGCGAATGGATGCGGACGGCGGTAATCAGACCCAGGCTACGCAACATGATGAATTTGGGGACTGGTTTCCACACCCGTCTCCTGACGGTCGCTGGATTGTATTTCTGTCTTACGATAAATCCGTAGAGGGGCACCCTCCGAACAGGGACGTGAAATTACGGATCATGCCCGCAGATGAAACCGAAGATCCAAGAATAATCGCCCATTTGTTCGGAGGACAGGGTACGATAAATGTACCATCCTGGAGCCCGGATAGCCGTCATTTTGCTTTTGTCAGCTATCGTCTGGTGGAGCAGAATAGTCAGGATTAGGACTGGGCATACGTGCACCGACCTCGTCCCGCCAGGATTGGATTTTTTGCAGGAGTTCCTGGGTTTTGGCAGGTTCAAAAGTACTGATATCGGTGGTTTCACCAGGATCTGATTCGAGGTCGTAGAGTTCTGCTGAGTTCGTCTCGAACCATTCGATAGCCTTGTATCGCCCTTGGCGCACAGCTCCAGACGGACGATTGGCGGAGCCGTGGTAGTGGGGAAAATGCCAGTAAAGTTCTCTTTCGGGTGCCGGTTCCGCAAATAAGTCGAGACCATCAACATCAACAGGAATAGGCAGGCCTGCCAGTGAAGTTATGGTCGGTACCAGATCATCCGTTGTGCCAGGCACATCCATGATTGTCGGATCACGTTGTGTTCCACTCACGATGAGAGGTATCCGAATCCCTCCCTCATACAGCCAGCCCTTACCTGCACGGAATGGCTGATTAGAAGTCGGTGCCCAGGTGCGTCCTCGACTGAGCGTTGATAGTCCGCCGTTGTCAGAAGTAAACACGACAATGGTGTTATCCTGAAGTTCAGCAGCTTCCAATGCCTGCAACACACGTCCCACGCTCTCATCCACCGAGGCGACCATGGCCGCATAGACTGCATGATCTTGCGTCAGGCGTGTAGTGCCCCCAAACTGTTCCCCTTCAAACATCGTAGCGGTCTCGGTTGTCCTGAAGCGTTCAATGTCCTGTTTTTTGGCCTGCAGTGGTGTATGGACACTATAATGAGAGAGTACGAGGAGAAACGGGGTTTCACGATTGGTTTCAATATAGTCTACAGCAAGGTCGGCTAGGCGATCAGTCAAGTAGGTACTGTCCGCATCCGCTTCCAGTCCGGGCACATTTGAAGCCGGAAAATTCGAGTTGATATAGGGTGCGAAATAAGATCCAGGTGCTCCAGCATCATTGGATGCGAGTACCTTGTCAAATCCCTGATTGTCAGGACGAAAGAGACCGGTCCCCAAATGCCATTTGCCGATGTATGCAGTACTGTATCCAGCCTGTGCGAATAATTCTCCAAGCGTGGTTTCTTCGAGTGGAAGTGCACGGCGGTACTCAGCCTGGAGAAGTTGCCCGTTCGCAGATCCTCCAATCCAGTTGGTGATTTGGAGCCTTGCCGGATGCTTTCCTGTCATAATACTGGCACGCGTGGGCGAGCAGACCGAGCCTGATGCGTAAAACTGTGTAAATCGGGTGCCTGATGCTGCCAGACGATCGATATTTGGAGTCTCGTAGAATGTGCTCCCATATACGCCGGTATCTATCCATCCCAGATCATCAACCAGAATCAATACTACGTTTGGCTGAACTGGCCGGCATGCCGTCAGGAGAAGTGGGAGCAGTAAGAGTGGACTAAACTTCAAAATGTGATCACCAGTGTTTCAGGGTTTTCCTCTGCATCCACTTGCAGTCCAGCTAGCCGCGTTTCATTCATGGATTGATCTCCAACTACAGCAGTATATGAGCTACTCGTATCAAAAACCTTTGCTCTGAACGGCAGTGTCGAAAGACGGAGCGTGTAAAGTGTATCCATAGTGGTTTCATCAATCAGCGTTAATACTGGCTCTGTAAGCCCCTCTACAGTGATTGGGGGCAAATAACCGGCTGCCTGTCGGCCGTAGTTGCTTTCCTGGGTAACGGTAACCGGCCAGTCAGAATACTGATAGGCGTCCTTACTCCCCGGATCAACCCAGCGTGGCCATGCCTCAGCAGCAATCGTACGGGAATCCCGATTAAAACGAATAATTCCATAACCGGGCACACGATCATAGAGTGCTTCCGGTGTGCGGCCGCTTTTGACCGGATTGGCTACGGCTTGTACTGTCATGCGATTGCCAAAGCCATCTAGGTGTTCACCGGTATAGGCCGGAGCCCCCGGTTCACGATTACCGCCGGGCTCCGGTGGAAACCAGCGTCTGGGCCACACATTGGCGATCGCGGGTGATATGAAGGCATTGGGGCCATCCCCAAATTCGTCAATGCCGTACTGCACGAAACTGCCCAGATGCTGATCGCCGGCGACGTGGAATGCGTACCCTTTCCGAATGGCCGCTAATGCACGGTTGCGCCCGCTTTGTGGCCAACCATTTGAGTCCATGTCTGTGCCTTTATGGTCGTCACCGATGTATTCCCCTGGCTCGGCGTATCTCATTTGTGGAACGACGCGATCGTCAAACGATCCACTGGGTAGTGTAGCTAGGTTGCTGAACAGGGTCTGAGATAGCATCACTTTCATCCAGACATTGTCAGGGAACTGGTGGGCCCACTGGTTCAGGAAGTTGAGTTGTCGGGGTCCCAGAAGGTGTGCTTCAGTTACTGTGGTCGCGTCATAATCCCGGTTTTCTGGCCAACCATTGCGCACCTGTGCCTCAGGAAGGACCAGACGAGGGGCTGATTTCCACATACGATCTGCCACAATGGCGAAGCTGATATCACCATAGTTCAGATTCGTATAGTACACGCTGATATCCTGTTCAATGGGGGTGGGGTCAAACGGATCTGGCAAATGGGAGACTTGTGTATTGTGGACAGCGTTGACAAAACGGGCATCCATGATGTAGCCGCCGTTATCGGACTGTGGTCGCCACGGTCCCTCGGCCTTTTTGCCACCATGCCCCCAGATGTTTCCATGATATACATCATGGTCGTCAGGGATCGTCACAGTGGGGCGATCACGCATCAAATCTCTGAAAGCCCAAAGGAACCTGTACCAGTGGTAGTGATAGTCCAAGTAGGTCTTGTCAAGGGGAGTACGAATTATTCCTGCAAGCCCGCCTTCGTAGATCTGATCCCCGGCGAAAAAGAGTAAGTCAGGATCATGGTAAGCCACAGCAGCCGTGAGCTCATTATGCGGATACCAGATCGTACTGTGATTCCATACCAGATCCCGCCCCCTGGAAATATTCTGGCAGTTCAGCGAAGCCAGAACAAATTCGTCATCCTCAATCTGTGCCATTCGCACCGTGCCTGGAAAGTGTACGCGTTCGTTTCCGTTTGAAGTACGCAGATCGTAGGTCAGCCGATAGGGTACGTCAGTGTTCGCCTCAAAATCGTCCACGCGAAGGGGGGCCGTATAGCTGCCAGGTATGATTGTGGCGCTTGCTGAGGGTACCCAATCTCCGTTGAGCATGAGCTCAAGCCCAACCGTAGGCGTATCGTTTTCCCCAATCGGAGGCATTTGTGCGGTCATTTTCAGCGTTCCGTCGCTCACGGTGTACAGAGCCGCAAGTATGGGGCCGAATGCCCGCGCACCATCATACAGGAATTTTGAACCCCCAATCGTCCAGTCATCAAACCAGTAACCTTCCCCTTCCATCAGGGGACTGTTATGGCTCACCAGTGCTACATTGCCCACGAAATAGTCTTCGGGCAACCCGGAGTATTGTGCCTCGGCCAATACCTCCTCGGTAACAGGATCTGAGGCGGTAACGAATAACTCGTAGCTGCTTCCAGACGGGCTGGCTCGTATGCTCAACTTCACAGGAGCGCCCGCTGGCAGATTACCTGTGGAGGTCTCGGGTTCAATGAGCGGCCAAGCCTCAACAGGAATGTTAGCACGCGGGCCCTTCGGGGCATCTGCATTGGTATTGGACCGGGCCATGATCTGTCCATGACCGTCTATACCTACGATAAGCCCTCCATCTTCGGCGGGCCAATGGTGAACAAGGCTCGAAATCCTCCAATCCACATCGGGCCCTCCAGCACCAAGCAGAAAACCTGACCACGTATTACTATGCGCACTGTCTGTCGGTGATAATGCTCCCGTCCGAACTGACATGGACAACTCTCCTGTCTCTGCCCCCATATAATGAGTGAGCAGATGAAGCGTTCTCATTGGTTTGGCACCTCTGCCCTCAACACATTCAATGCGACCGTTGGCGTAACGCCAATCCATCAGGCGGTTAGCATAGAAATCGGATCCGATCCAGACACGCTCAAGATCGCCAGGGAGGTCCGATGTGACATTAGTCGTCGACGGTGAAACACAGCCGGATGCAAGGAGTCCAGCGATAAGAATGGTGACAGTAGCCCTAATCATCAATACACGGAGTTTATGGTGCGTTCCAAATGGAGTCACAGCGTTGGTGAATGACCAACACCTGAATGTTTGCAGAATTCAAGGAGAATTGCCAAATGTCTAGACTCTGCTGATCAAGTGGTGCTCAATCTACTTCGTAAATCTGACACATCCAAGCCTGTTTAAAGCAGATTGGTCAGGCCACACAATCATTCGGAGTAGATCAACAGTCGCTCAACTGGATGAAACATGATGTCATATCATGCTGAGGGGTTATGCGCGAGGGCCTCGTATTACAATTATTGCTCGGGAATCAATTTCAGCTGGGTCTTGCATTTATGCCACTGCTCGGGTACCTCACATGTCTGAATCTCAGTATTGGATTTAGGGATCAGCGGGATCATTAGTGGCTAATGTGGGTGTGGCTATGAGAGGGATCTGAGAATATTTTGCGTCGCTTCGGTGATCTTGACAGGGGACGATAATGGAGTTTGATTATACGGGTATGGTCAACCAGAAGGAGTTTTATCCAGACCACTACTGGCATGCGGCCTGGATCCAGAATATTAGTTGCAACTAGCCAGTTGTGACTGGATCCGACGCTACCTGAACCTCATTCTTACCGCCCTACCGGAACTGGCTAAAGTTTTCTGGCTTGTGCGCCGGCCCACAAAGCCTGTCTCGAAGGCTTCCGTACACGTTATCACCGACGCCCTCGTCTCCTTGAAGAATTGAGCGTTGCCCGTGCGGATGGTCGATACCTGAAGATCTTAAATACGTTGCATAAGCTAGCCCCTTGCGCGCCTCTTACCGGCAGTTGTACATCCTGAATTCCGCCGGCACTGCGTCGGACATCCTGAAACTGAACAGGTCGTGCTTTTCCTCTTCTCCCTTCTCCTCGTGCTCCGGCGCCTCTTTCTCCGCCGGTGGCGTATCATTGGGGTTGCACCGCTGCTGCTGGCAGGCAATCCTGGCTTTCGCTACCGCTGCCTATTTGACCTCGATTTTGCAGGCTCCCGACTGCGTTAGGTCCTCGAAGCTCAGGTCCTCCAGACGGGTGGAGCCCAGGTCTAGGAGCCGGACGGGTGGGCGCTGGCGGACTGCCGGTAGTCACGAATCGCCCGCCGTAGGAGCACATAGGCGAACGAGATCATCGCAAGTTCAAATACAATGATGATCCCCTGGTTGACGGCAATTCCGGGTTCTCCAAAGAAGACTTCGATTATCAACCGCGTGAACATCAAACCGCCGCCGCCGAACACGGTACCAGCCAGCGCTGCAATTGCCAACTCTCTTGAGAAAAGCCCTCCGACAAGCAATAATCCAGAGCCAGCGACAAGACCACCATAGGTAGCACGGAGTTCCGTTTCACCCGAGAAGTCAATTGGTACAATTCCGAGCGCCTCGCCCATGGTATGGGGGTCGAAAAACGTGAAGATACCGGCCGCGAGAAAGATCCCCCCGAACACCCCGAGAAAAATGCGCTGTGCCACCATGTTGAACGCTGTCTGATGTCAAATGTATGCTGAGATGAAACTGCCCACCCAATGAGATTCAAATTACTTACCTGGCGAAATCCTCTTAGAGCTTGTGTTTTCCATCTGCTTTGTCGTTCAGATGCGTGTGTCTCATCGTTGTTTCGCGATCCAAATCCGCGGGTTCTACCAACTGTTTTCGCAGCGAATCTCCCTTGAGTTGAACGCGGTATGCGGATTGGACGAGTCGGTCCAGAAGCGCATCGGCAATCGTAGGATTGGCCATATTTTGGTGTCAGTGTTCAACGAATAATTGACTCGTTGCGATCGCAGATCGTTCATGAATTCGATCATCTAACAATTGAAGAGATCTTCCTGCTGGGTTTGTGACAAATGGAATAATCCCCAGTCATCCAGGATCAGTAACTTAAGCTGATGCAACGTATCAAGTAGCTGACGGAAAATACGGAATTTTTGCGGCACTAATTCGTGCGGACGAAGAAACAGGATCGAAGGTGAAGATACTGGTTTTTCTCCTAAATCAAATCGGAACAATCTTATATCAACTATTCATATTAGTCTACTTGAAATTGAAGGAGCAACTCCTTATTAATCGCGAGTAGTCAGGGACTTGGCTCATAAACTGAGATAGAACCGTATCACTACGCGTGAAAAAAACCACGTTTGGCGTGCGGTTTGCAAGAATTTTACAAATGAAGTACTTGAAATAATCCACTACAAAGACAATTCTGTGTTCAGTTCAAACAAACCAAAGAACAGCGACCGGTTGTCCTCCCACAGTACAGGCTGGCTGCACTGCAGAATGGATTGTTTGTAGTAGTTTTTTATCGACAGTGGATATGGACTAACCAATGCAGTGCACATGCAATAGGTCAGCAGGGACGTAATCTTTCCATTTACTCACTTCGTCTTCCTGGGCCGTGAAGTAGAAAATCTGGCGGTTGGCCGCTAGGGTTGACATGGTCTTGATGATAGCCTGTGCGCGCGGATCGTCACTATTGGCTAATGTTTCGTCCAAGGTGAGTGGTAGCCGGTAATTGGTTTCCTGTGTCTCTACAAACGCGAGTCGTACGGACAGGAGAAGTTGCACTCTCGTAGCGCTGGACAACTTGGTTAGATCAAAGTCACGATTGAGTTGGTGATCCCTTGCTCTAAAAGTATTGTCTTCGGGAATACCGAGTGTATAGCGATTGCCGGTAACCCGTTCAAAATTCTCTTGTGCGCGCTGAAATACCGGGGGTGCGTTCCCGATTGCACTATCGCGGAGGGTATCCAGTATGGCCTGGCCCACAGCTTTTGCCGCTTTTTGGCTCCGTACGTTCTCGAGCTCTACGCGTTTGTTCTCTTTTTCTACCAAAGCGTTTTCCAGTGAACGCCCTTTTTCAGTGCGTTCAATCTCCGCGTCAAGCCTGGTGAGACGATCTTGAAACTCCCTTGCTCGCGCGGCTTTGCTTTGTGCAGTTGCCAGTTCATCCTCAATTTTTTCGAGTTCCAGGAGTGATTCATGTTCAAGCAGATGCTCTGACGAGGGGCGTAACGTGTTCGCTCTGACCTTTAGGTTGTTCCTACGCGAATTCGCTTCTTCCCATTCGGAAAATTGCCTTGCACTGGCCGCAAGACCGGATAGATCCCCAACTTCAAGCTCCAGGTCTTTGAACAGTTTTGCATACCGAGATTCTTGATCTTCCAGGTTGCGTTGCGTTGTTTCCGCTCCTCTTTTTTCCTGTATCAGCCGGGCATGATCACGTTTGGCCGCATCATCGTCATTTCTGACGATATCAAGCAATCGCTCGGCATCATTTGGGTTGACGGGTTTTTCGTATCCGTATTGCTCAAACGTGCTGCCTACTGTTTCCGCAAGGGTACGGTAGGTCTCAGATACCTGTTCGCATCTGTTTGTCAGTTCCCTTGCTTTATCATCAAACTCCTGCCAGTTCAGGATGCTGCCAACAAGCTCAATCAGGGAGATTACATCATTTGGTGTGTCAATATTGATCCGATTTATTAGTTCTTCTTTCTGTGCTTCTAACTTGGACTGTTGCACGGACATGCTTTCAAGAGATCGCTCTATCCGACTGGATTCATTCAGTTTGAGCGTGTCTAACTGTGTCTGAGAGCGTTCCACAGTCAGTTGATCTAGCCCAGATTGCAGGGCGTCCGGATTGGGATTTTCGGGCAATTCCAGCACGAGGCGCTTAATATTATTTTTTTGCGAACTGGATATCTGTGGTTGACGATCTGAACGGACAATGGTATATGCCCACCAAATCATTATGCTGATAATCAATCCCAGATATCCACTAGGATGAACAATCCCAAATGACACGGACACAAGTACGGAAGCTATTGCGGTTCCCAGGAGAAGGTTTAGGATCCTCTTTCGTTGAGGAGATTCATCTCTCAGGGCCAGGATCCATTGCAGAATATCTCGTTGCGCATCGCGAAGCTTGTTGCTGTCCGTATCTCCACGCGTGGTTTGGTCTACTCCAAGCAGAATCTTTAACTTTTCCAGTGCTTGTTTCTCCTGGGTATGTATACCGTGGTTTTTCGCATAGCTTTGCAATTGTGCAAGATCTTCTCGGGTAAACTCAGGGTGCCATCCTTCCGGCAAGAGGCCATCCAACCTTTTCCAGGCATTCAGGGCCTGTTTTTCAGTGGCTTGGTGCGTTTCTTTGAGTTCTTCAAGCTTCCGGTATTTTTCGGAAAAATCGCGAACTTGGGCGATCAGCAGTTGCAGCGCACCCGGTTCGAGACCGTCCGGTGATAGACGGTTTTCTTCTAGATTTTTTCTTACGCGTTCAATAGTCAGGCGCCCTTCATCCGCCTCTCTTTTCAGGCGGTCAATTGTCTTAGATAGCTCCTGCGCGTTCTTTACAGCATTAGTTAGGTTCTGACTGGATCGGATAACACGAGGGTAGGATTCTGCAGCATTATGGGCTTTCTTGTATTCGGCATCAGCACTACGCCACTGAATTATTTTTGCTATCAATTCCGCGCGGCGGCCGGCTTCCAGGCTTAGGTCACGCTCCTCTATGAGGTTTTTACGGTGATTTTTCTGATGCTGGAGGCTGCTTTGTTCTTGAATCACAGATCGCAGTTTCTTGCTGATCGCTTCAAACTCCTTGGCTTCGTTTGTTTTGTTGTAGCGTTTCTGGAGGTTAAAACCCAGTTTCTTGCCCGCGGCAACAATGTCAAATCCACCATTGGCTTGCTTGATGATTTCCCGGGCAAGCTCATTATCGTCATTTTTTTCGGGGAGCAGCTCCTGTAAGGATAAGTGATAGCTTTTGGGTCGCAGGAACTGGGATAGTTCGCTTTGATCAACCGTTCTCGTATTGATCCGGCATTCCGCACGCGTTCCTTTTACGTCCAGATAAATTGTCTGACTACCGAAGCCCAGGTTTGCTTGTCCGTATAGTTTCACTTCACGCCCTGCACTTGGCAGAAGCAGGCCATTTAGCGCATTAGCAATGGTTGTCTTTCCCGACCCATTCGGTCCAAATACAATATTGAGGTGTGGGGACAGTTCTGAGAGGTAAAGGTCAAATGGTAAACCATACATCCGATCAATCCGGACCTCCTTGAAGACAAGAGACTCAGTCATTTTCCTCTTTCTGTGCGAGAAGCTCGTCAAGGAGCAGCATACTTTGCTGAATAACCAATCTGGAGAGCGTTGCTGAGTCGGGTTCCTTTTCGCGGAGAGTCTTAAATCCAGCACTATTATACACGGCTGCAGAAGACTTACGAGCAGGATCAAGCAAGATGTGATCTCCGCCGTCAGTTAGTTCCAGTATCCACCGAGCAAGAATGCCTGGGGGGTCGTTATTGAGTTGTGCGATCTCATTCAGGTCTCGGATTGGTGAGGTCTCAATAAATACTTTATCTACAGTGATGCTGCATTCACTCACTTGAACGTCAAGATCATAAACATCAGCGATTCCCTCGATAGAGAGCCTACGGTGAAGCCGTGTTTGTCCAGTTAGAACAGGGCGGCACGATAGATATAGAAGGTTCGGGTGGCTTTCGATCAGTTCACTGCCGCGCTGCTCAAGCTGTTCAGCGACTAGGGTTTTTACATCGCTGATCTGCACCGCAGCAGATACATCAACCGGAATGGTTTCATATCGCACGGAAGCAAGTGGCAGTTGTACAGGACTAATTTGATTGTCCTCGCTGATTGTGATCATCCAGGGTCCATGAGTGCCGGGCTCTCCAGGATCAAGGGGTTGAGGTGATCCTGGATAGAGTATGGGAACTCTGTGATCACCGTACAGCTTAGGGGCATGCACATGTCCGAGCAGCCATAAATCCACAGGTAGGTCAACCAGGTCCTGTGAGGCAAGCGGAGCATACACGCTTTGCGTGTCCAAATCACCATGTACAATACCAATCGTGAAGTCGTTGCTTTGGCTAAGCCCAAGTGAGTCCAAGGGGGAACGATCATAGTGGGAACTTGGAAATGACCACCCCACGCAACGGAGGTTTCGGCCTGAACGCGTCTCTAGAACCGTGTCATTCCAAATGCCGTCACGCCCAAGAAGCGTGAAAGTATCCTTGGGCATTGATTCGGCAAGTTGAGGAAAGACATCATAATCGTGATTGCCGGCAACTGCTACGACAGGGATACCAATTTGACTGAGTTGGGTAATACCCTTCCGAAGAGCGCCATAAGCTTCGAAATAGGCGTTCTTGTTGTCGGCCATATCCCCAGTGAGAATTACCGTATCAACGCGCTCTTCAATGGCGGTTGAGACCGCCCGCTCCCAGATCGCACGCACTGAAAGCGAGTTTTCACCAGACGGGACCCTGGACGGATATCGCCCCAGGTGTGCGTCACCGAGACATAAAAGCCTGATCAAAACGTTTTGAGAGATTCAAGGTCTGGAAATATAGTATGAGACTGTTGAAAAATGGCACTTAAATGATTAGAGAGGAATACTACAAGAGGACAGTATTGATTATTGCGAAGATTTTGGTTTCGTTTCCGCCGTTACTGCAGCCTGAACGATCTTCGGGGAGTACGCTAATCAAAGGGTCGCAGATTGTATATGCAAAGCAAGTATTGGAGGCGGTAGCGCGCAATTTGAATCGATTCCCTGGGATTGCTGCGTGACCGGCTACCACGAGCGGCTAAGAAAACGCGCAAATCTCTTCGCGTTAGTACCCCTTCTCCACCAATACCTCTTGGCTATGCTGCTTACGCACCTTCTTGTCTAGGGGCACCAAGCCCTTGCTGTCATGTGCATTCGCCGGGACGAAATGCACTGCCAGGATCATACCCACTTGTCTGCCGCCACGCGTTTCGTTTACCAGTAGACCGTCACGTTGCGCTTTTTTTCCACAGAAGCCATCATGATCCGGTTACCAATTAGATCCCTTTCTCCACACGTTCAACTCTGTCCTGAACCGGAGAAAAACATGCAACAATTCGCGAACGCGAATACTTTATATTGCATGGGACGTTCGTACCGATACTCACCGCCTTTGCAATTATTGCGGGCCCCTGCGCTGTTTTGACACTGAGTCCTGCGCGTAACGTGGATCCCGCCATTTGAATATACCAGCACATTACCATCGCTATGCCGTTAACAACTATGAAGCCTGCACCGTGGATTGCTCTTTTCCTGCTGGTAACCCTAGCCGCCTGCTCCCGGCCAGATGCTCAGACCGGCTGGCCCGTGCTGAAGACATATTCGGGGGCGTATCTGGACGAAGTTGCAATGCCGCTAGGGGGTATTGGAACCGGGACGGTATCCCTCGGAGGGCGCGGAGACCTGCGGGACTGGGAAATCATGAATCGCGGCGCATTGGGCTACCTGCCGGCCTTTAAGCTCGTCCAGCCGACCATTGCCAACGGGCCGTTCTTCGCACTCTATTATCGGACGACGGACACCCCGGGTCAGGTTCGAGTGCTAGAGGGTCCCGTATCTGCAAAGGAGCACAGCGGTGACTGGGGTGCGGATGCCGTCAATTCGGGATTCCCTCGTTTTGAGTCCACGACATTTGAGTCCGCCTACCCGTTGGCACAGGTGTCGTTTGAGCATCAGAACGTACCACTTGAGGTACGCCTGGAGGCATTCAACCCGCTTCTTGTTGGCGATGCCGAGCAAAGTGGTATTCCTGTGGCGATTCTTCGTTACGTGCTAACCAATCCGACCCAGGATTCGGTAGAGGCGGCCGTGGTGGGCATGGTACCCAATTATATCGGAGCGGATGGCTGGACCGGTACACCGGACAGGAATGTGAACTCGTTTCGTACAGATGGGGGCATCAGAGGCGTTTACATGACATCGGATGGTGTTGATTCTTTGGATGTAAACTGGGGCACCATGGCACTGACGACCACGGCCAGTCCAGTCACTTACCGTACCTCGTGGGATCCATTGGCCTGGAACTGGACGTTCCGAGAATTCTGGGATGATTTTATTGAAGATGGCGAGCTTACGGATCATCCCGACAGCGCCCATATCATTCAGACGCCGCCGGCGACCCTTGCCGCTAAAGTTGAGCTCGCTCCGGGCGAGGCACGTGCAATCACATTCATGCTGACCTGGCATTTTCCGAATCGGCGCGCGTGGGATCATGGCGTTCATCACGCTGGAGAATTCGGCGGTCCCGAAATCGTAGGCAATTACTACACGACGCTGTATGAAGATGCCTGGGATGTCGCCGTGCGCACCGCCTCGGCACTGGACAGCCTGGAAGCGGAAACTGTGCGTTTTGTACGTACGCTAGTAGACAGTGATGCTCCAGAGGTGCTCAAAGAGGCGGGACTCTTTAATCTCAACCACCTACGGAGTCAGACAGTTTTCAGAACTGCCGATGGACTTCCGTACGGCTTTGAAGGAACCGGGAGCATCATCGGAACGAAGATCGGGGCGTCGCGCAGTTCCGGATGGGGGTTCGGGACATGCTTTCATGTGTGGAATTACGAGTCTACCGTCCCATTTCTATTTGGGGATCTGTCCAAGCGATTCCGGGAGGTGGAATTCGTGCATTCAGTCAACGACGATGGGGCCATGAGCCATCGCGTCGGACTTCCCATTGAACTTCGGGCCCGGAGCTTCCAACGCTGGGCGGCCGACGGGCAGATGGGAACGTTGATCAAGGTATATCGCGACTGGCAGCTGTCAGGAGATGATGAGATGCTCCGTCGGATGTGGCCCAACATCCGTAAGTCCATGAGTTTTGCCTGGACAGGTATCTGGGATCAGGATAAAGATGGTGTGATGGAAGGCAGCCAGCACAACACAATGGACATCAACTATCGGGGGCCGAATCCACAGATGGCCGGCTGGTATCTGGGTGCACTGCGTGCCTCAGAGGAAATGGCACGATATCTGGGAGATGATGCTTTTGCCGAGGAAACCAGAGACCTATTTGAGCGGGGCAGTGCCTGGATAGACGACAATATCTTCAACGGTGAATACTACGAGCATCATATACCGGAGGGCACCAGCACCGTGGCACAGTTGGGCAAGGGGTGCCTGGTTGACCAACTGGTCGGACAATATTTGGCGCACACGGCTGGCCTGGGACACCTCCTTAACAAGGAGAACGTGCAAACCACGCTGCGCAGCATCATGAAGTACAACTACATTGACAACTTCAATGAGCACTTCAATACCTTTCGCAGCTTCGGTTTGGGCAGCGAGGCAGGTCTGCTTATGGCCAGCTATCCGCGCGGAGAGTTGCTGGATTTCCCCTTCCCATATTATACGGAGATCATGACCGGCTTTGAGTACAGTACCGCGGCCCACATGATCTACGAAGGTCAGGAGGATGCGGGTCTGAAGGTGTTTCGGGCCATTCGGGACCGCTATGATGGCCGCAAGCGCAATCCCTTCAATGAAGGTGAGTACGGCCACCGATATTCACGGGCTATGGCGGCGTGGGCCGGGCTGCTGGCTTACACGGGTTTTCAGTACTCGGCGGTAGAAAATCGCATGGGGTTCAATCCAAGGCCCGGTACGTACTTCTGGTCTAACGGATACCAGTACGGCAGTGTAACGATTGCCGGCGGCGGATCGCAGATGTCCGTTGAATTACATCCGGCCAATGGCTCCGTTGAGTTGAATCGGCTTGTACTGCACGGCTTCGGGGAAGTGGAGTTTGCTAACGGGCGAACGTTTCCGCAGGGAGAAGCCTCCACGGTCATTGTGGTGCGGCAGGAAATGTAGCGGAGTATCCCAAAGCGGTGACCCGCCAACTGCTCTGAGTCAGCCGGGGAGCGAGCAGACGAGCGCAACGGATAGAGACCAGTCGGCGGGGTGGTTTCCTTCGTGTTCAGCCAGCATCTAAAATTGGACCAGAGGAATCAAGGGTATCCCGATAGGGTAAACGGCAAGGCAGGGCCAGTGCGATTACAGTGCGGCTACTGCAGTAACGGCATCCAACC
The DNA here is from genome assembly GCA_028875125.1 of Bacteroidota bacterium. Classification (GTDB taxonomy): domain Bacteria; phylum Bacteroidota; class Rhodothermia; order Rhodothermales; family Bin80; genus Bin80. Next base: position 42,042 of record JAPPGC010000047.1, read on the forward strand.
ATGCCCTTCTCCAGCAGGGAGCAACAGCCACGGCAATTGACCGACTGAAATTTTGACAATAATCGCTCCTGCTTCTATTATGGAACCTGCGGGTTGTGCGGTCTACCAGATGGCAGCAGGTGGTGCACAGTAGGAACGGAGGTATCTGGCGCACGGCCTTTTCGCGTTTCCTCGAGGATAATCCTCCTGCCTGACCAAGATGAGTCCCACTGTGAATCGCGAGATGCACAGTCTAGGTTCCCGGATGACAGAATGTCTGGTTCTGTTAAAGAGAGCTCTGATTTTTTGAGTCAACGGGGCACCACTTCTCAAAAAGCAGCGTCTCGTTGAAAAGTCTCCGGCGGTCATCTGTATCGCGTCCGGCGGAGATCCGACGAGGCACAGTTTTTCCAGTCGCTGGAGAGCGCAGACCATCGAACTGCCAAAAAAGTAAGGGCAGGGCGTCTGAATGTGGATGGTAATGACATCTACTAAACCTGAGGTGATCGGACTTGTCGTTTCATCACAAAAAGGTCAGAAAATCTCAAAAACTGTTAACAAATTCTGTGTTATACTGAAGACGGCTGCATCGGCAGTCGGCCAGTTTGCAAGAAGGAGGACTTGGTGACGGAGCATGCATCTGGTGCGAAGCCGTACATGCTGCCCTACGGATGATCCTGCCACCACAACAAGGTGAATCATGCTTACTCGACTGCCTACTCTCCCCCTTGCACCGCTACTGGCCTTCCTGGGCGTAGCGCTGGCCCAGTCCCAGATAGCCCCCAATGCGGGAGCATATCACGGTTCGTGGGACTCGTTTGGCTTGCAACAAGATGTGACCATCACGGGCACTGTAACCGATGTCGAAGGAGACCCCCTGGGCGGCGCGACGGTGCGCGTCCCAGAGACCTTCATCGGAACGGCTACTGATGTAGATGGCAACTATGAGCTTACCGTCCCCGACGACGCAACGATTCTCGTGTTCTCGTTCGTGGGCTTCGTTACGCAGGAAGTGGCTATCGAAGGACGGACGGTCATTGATGTGATGATGGAGGAGGACATGGCGGGGCTTGAGGAAATTATCGTTACGGGTTACGGTACCCAATTGCGCAAGGATGTCACCGGATCTATTGCCTCAGTTTCGGCTGCGGACCTGGCTTCGCGACCGGTTGCTTCCGTAGAAAAAACCTTGCAGGGTCTGATTCCGGGCATCAATGTAGCTGATCGCAGTGCCAACCCAGGGGATCTTGCTCAGATCTCAATCCGCGCCATCGGTTCCCTGTCTGCCGGCTACGAGCCTCTCTGGGTAATCGATGGATTTCCGACCGACCAGCGGAATGCCCAAATGCTTAACCCCGCGGATATTGAATCGATTGATGTGCTCAAGGACGCCTCCGCAACGGCCATTTATGGGTCTCGGGGAGCCAACGGCGTGATTATCGTCACCACAAAGTCTGGACTTATCGGGACCGCTCAGATCAATTTAGCCATGAACGCTGGGGTATCAAACATCACGCAGGCCTCACGCTTCAAGATGCTGAATGCTCAGGAATACGTTCAATTTCATACTGAGCAGAATGGCGGTACAACGCCCGAGTGGATTTCTAGCGTTTGGGATGGGTCCACGGATACGGACTGGCAGGATGAGCTTTATGAGACCGCTCCTTTCCACAGCTGGTCCCTGTCCGCACACGGGGGAACCGAAAAAGTCTCCTATCTGCTTTCAAGCAGCTATACGCAGGAATCTGGAGTCATACCCGGCGAAGGATTCAACAAGATCGGAGCCCGTGTCAAACTGGATTATCGCCCCAACAACAGAGTCACATTCGGGCTGAATGTGGCTCCGAGTGTGTCCAAGATCACGAAGTCCAGTCGGCCCAGCGAAGATGGCAGTGACTGGAGATCTGCTTGGGCGCAGGCCATTCTGTTGCCGCCCATTATTCCGATCTTTGATTCCGATGGCGAATATGCCATCGGTAGTTATGTCCCAGGCAATTTTCCAATTGGGAACCCCCTGCAGACCGTCAACCATTTCAAGCGCACGCATGATCTGTTTAGGATGCTGGGAGGAGTCAGTTTGGAGGTGGAGGCGTTTCCGGGTATTACGTTCAAGTCGATTCTGTCCACCAATATCGGATCAAATAAGAATGAATCGCTCTACGACGCTCCTCCCGGTCCGCCTCGATTTTCCTATTCGTCAGTCAGCACCCTGAATGTAGGGCAGGTGTGGCAGCGGGGATGGCTGAACGAAAATACGGTCAACTTCCGCAGGCAATTCAGACAGGATCACTTCTTTGATGTCCTGGCCGGCTTTACCCTGCAGCGGGACAGAGTCGAATTCGTTTCCTCAAACGTAGCGGGGCTGCAGATTCCGGGGGCGCGGATACTGTCTATTGGTGACTCGGAGACGCTCACCTCCAACAACGGATTCGGCGAAAACGCACTCGCCTCTGTTCTAGGACGGCTCAACTATTCCTTTATGGACCGATACTTGCTGACAGCCACTGTACGGCGGGACGGTAGTTCGAGGTTCGGGGCCAATAATCGCTATCAAACGTTCGGCTCATTCGCTCTCGGCTGGCGCCTCTCGGAAGAGGACTTCGTTAAGGAACTGGGTTTTGTCAACGACGCGAAGCTTCGGGTGTCTTACGGCTCCACAGGCAGCAATGCAATTCCCGACTTCATTGCACGTCCGAGCTTGAGACCCGTCAATCATTCGCTCGGAGCCGTACAATTGACTGGCGTAGCCATTGGTGATCCGGGTAACCCTGGTCTGACCTGGGAGACATCTGAGCAACTTGATATTGGACTCGATCTGATTCTCTTTGATGGCCGCTACAGCGTGGTGCTGGATTACTACAATAATGTCACCACCAGCCTGCTCTTATCGCGGAATATCGTGGCGTCGTCTGGCTACGGGGGCTTCCTCACCAATATCGGCAGCATGCGCAACGATGGCATTGAGTTGTCGGCGAGTGTTGCCGTGATGGAAACAAATGATTTCGAGTTGGTTGTGGGCGGCAATGTGACGAACAACAATCAGGAGATTCTGGATTTGGGCGGCGATGAAGAGATCAGAAATTTCTTCGGTGCACTACGCCGCACGGTGGGTGGAGAACTGCAGAACATTCATGTTGTAGAGCACATAGGCATTGTAAGGGAAGGGGAGACGCATCCGGCGCAGCCGGGGGCGCAACCGGGTACGATGCTGTACAGAGATGCCGATGGCGATGGATCGATCAGTAATTTCCTGGGACCTGACGGCGTTAATCTGGAAGGAACGAATCTGGACTACATTTATGGATTCCACACCGATGTTCGCTACAAGGACTTTGAGCTTAGTGTCCGGTTCAACGGACAGGCCGGTGCCTCCGTTCTGGATCTATACATCATTCAGATCGGCGCACCGTTCCGCCGGGTAAATCTGTCTAGGGAATTCTGGTACGATGGACGGTACATTTCGGAAAGTGAGCCTGGCAATGGCAAGACCCCGAGCGCCTCAGGATTTGATACCGGGATCGGGGTTGTTTCCAGCCTTGGGATTCAGGATACCGATTTTCTCAGACTCCGCAACATAACGCTGACCTATAACCTGCCCCAGAGGCTGCTTCAGGGAATCGGTGTCCGGGGTGCGCGCGGGAGAATCTACACGTCTATGGAGAACGTCCACATGTGGACCGACTTCATTGGCGGCAACCCCGCAGGGCGCCGGAATTCGGCCGGCGGTCCGTCGTTGTTCGGCGGATCCAGGATTCCCGGCGTAGCCGATGGCAGGGAAATTGGACTGACGAGTCCACCGCACCTACCCCTGCCGCGCATATGGACCTTCGGCATCCACCTAACCTATTGATCCCTAGAACCATGAAATCGTCAAACAACGAAAAATTGCTATCAGGGCCCGCGGATAGAGGTGCTCCCTTACGGAATAACTGCAGGCAATGCTTCACGGCAAGAGGGCTGAGGGTTGTGATGTTTGTGCTACTGTCTTCGCTAGTTGGGCTATCGTGTGACAGTTTCCTGGATGTGGAACCCGTTGACCGGATTGATGCTCCGTCATTTTTCTCGACGGATCAGGAGCTCCTGATCGGGATGAACGGTGTGTACGCCGCCCAAAGATCCATTTACGGGAGCGGGACTATCTACAACATTATTGAGGGAAGATCAGATAATACCGGCTTGGATCATACGGACCAAGCCGAGCGTGTAGAGATAGACATATTTGCAGAGGTGCCGGGTAATCTGCTGCTGGATATCACGTGGGCCGCGATGTACAACTGCATCAATCTCGCCAACACGGTCATTGTCCGAGGTCCCGATGCTGAGGGAGATGCAGCACTGATTGCGCGCATTGTGGGAGAAGCCAAATTCGTGCGCGCGTTCACTTACTACCATATGGTCAATCTCTGGGGAGGCACACCGCTGAGAATCACGCCTACGGACGATTTTGAGGAAACTGCCGTGGCGCGGTCTTCGGAGGCTGAGGTCTACGATCAGATTGTGCGAGATCTGACGGAGGCTGCCACCGTGCTTCCCGAAACCTACGATGGCAGTTCCGGCCATGAAGTCGGCAGGGCTACCAACTCAGCCGCTCTGACGTTGCTGGGAAAAGTAGAATTGCAACGGGGAAATGCGGGGGCTGCGACAGCCGCTCTACGTCAGGTAGTCAGCAGGCATTCGCTCCTTAGCGACTACGGGATGATCCATAGCCCCGGCAATGACAATTCGGCTGAGTCCATTTTTGAAGTCAGTTTTAACCCAGCGAATCAGACGGGGTTGTTCCGCCAGCACTTTATTCCTCAGAGCGTTGCCGTCGAACTGGGCATTGTTGCTGGAGGCTCGACACGTGAGATTCTCTTCCCGTTTGTCACTCAGGATTTGATTGATGCCTTTGATGATCCGAATGATCTGCGGATTCCGTACACGTTTGGCACTGTCGAGGGCCGTGAGCCCGGGGGATATATTACCAAGTTCATAGATACAAGCGCGGAATCGGACGGAGCTGACGTAAACCTTGTTCTGTTGCGCCATGCCGATGTGCTGTTGTCACTTGCAGAGTCGCTGGGAGAAGGTGGCGAGGCCTATGCCCTTATTAACGAGGTACGAAGCCGTGCGGGTCTTGCGGATATTGGACCCGACACGCCCGGCAGCTTCATGGAAAAGCTGATGAAGGAGCGTAGGCTGGAGTTTGCCTTTGAAATGCACCGTTGGTTTGATCTGGTCAGACTCCCGGAGGCTCAGACTATCGCAATAATGAACGCGCAGTTGGGGGCCCAGCAGACCACGTTCCAGAGGATCACCAATTACAATGGGCCGACAAGCTTCAGCTTAGCGCCGGAACGCCTTGTATATCCGATTCCGCAATTGGAAATTGATATTTCCGGTGGCGTGGTAACGCAGAACCCCGGACACTAGCCGGATCCGCTGTGAATTGTGATACGCAACGGTCCAGGTTCCTGGATAACAGTGTGTCTGGTTGTTGTTTAAGAAAGCTCTCATTTATTGAGTCAACGGGGCGTAGCCGGTGATCCAGAATGGGGAGTTGACAAGTACGGCCACCGATATGCGCGGACGCTTGGGCGGGGCTCCTGGCCTGCACGAGTTCTCGGTGCTCTACGGTTGAAGCTCGCGTGGAATTCAATCCAAATGCCGGATTCCGCTTCTGGTTTAGCGGTTATCAGTACGGCAAAGTAACGATTATCGGCGGCGAAGTGCACTCGGCAGTTGAATCGTACCCGGCAAATGCCCCCATTGAGCTTAAGCAGTTTGTGCAGCGCGGCTAAGAAGAGGCGGTGTTCGCTGATGGGCACAATGCCTCACTGCGAAGCCTTCACCATTATTATGAAACGGCAGGAAAAGCAGTAGGGTCTGTCAAGGCTTGGTACGCTGGCAAGTGGCCATTTGCTTCGGCCAGACAGGGTTCACGAGATTAGCATTGCAGAATTGATCCCGGGTAAGCGCTGAGACTCTACTGTGGTCAGCCCGCACCGCAAGCGTACCGATGGAGTGGTTGTCACCAGGAAAGGCCTTCGACACCCCACTGCATCACCCCGCAATTACAGTCACTGCTGTTCAATACAGCGGCCCGAACAAACAGTCAATAAAACTCACAGAATCTTGACAGTATCGGTACGAAGATTCCATATAAATGGGAACTCAGACTAACAATGATGCCATAGCCATGAGGATTCTCCAGAGCCCGCAGAAGCTGCAAGATGTATTCAAATTAGATGCGCTGATTGGCTCATCAATAAGATACCTTGCCCCGTGGGTTCAACTCAGTCTTTAACCAAGGACAAACACGTAACAATTCATGATTGCGAGTGAATTATGTCGCGTGGGGGCTTTGTACCGACCCTCTTGACAATTGTTAAGTAGTTGTTTATTATAGAACAGGCGGCTTGGGTAGTCCGGTGGTGGCAGGTAGTAGTAGGACTTAGTGAGAAGTTGGTATCTGCTGCGCAGACTCTCATGGCGCCTCGTGCTCCCATTGGGATAATCCTGTCAGCAGAACAAGGTGAATCATGCCTACTCGACTATCTACCCTCCTTTTCGCCCTGCTTATGGCCTCTCAGGGTGTGGCACTGGCCCAGTCCCAGACGGGCAAAATTCAAGGAACAGTTACCGATGCCAGCACTGGCGAGCCCTTGCCGGGGGTCAATGTCGTTGTTGTCGGGACGGGCCTGGGGACAGCCACCGATGTGGATGGCAACTACTTCATACTGCGGGTGCCACCCGGCCTAAATAGCGTTCAGGCGTCTTTCGTCGGATTTGTGACTGTCACGAAGACGGACGCCCGGGTATTCATAGATCAGACAACGCCGGTGGACTTCGAACTGACCGAGGCGGTTCTCGAGACCGACGAACTCGTGGTAACTGCCGAGCGTCCGCCCGTGGAGGTCGACCTGACCGGCAGCAAGGAGCGGATGAGTGGCGAAGAAATAGCCAACAGCTGGGCCAACACAGTCCTGGAGGCTATCGAAACCCAGGCAGCTACCAACATTAATGGAGGCATTCGCGGCGGCTTCGGTCTGGAGGACAATTACTACATAGATGGGCTCAGCCTGCGGGATAATGTTTCTGGCGGCAATCTGACAAGTGTCAACACCACGGCCATTTCTGAGCTTGAAGTGCTCACTGGGGGATGGAATGCGGAATACGGCCGTGCAATGGGGGCCATCATCAACATCGTTACCAAGTCGGCGATGGATCGCATTCAGGGAACGGTTCGCGCGCGTCTGCGGCCCGCTGGCAAGTACCACTGGGGCCGAAATATCTACAGTCAGGAGAATTACGAATGGGCAACCATGGCGACCCTGGATTACTGGACGGAGAATACCGGAGGAGGCGAGTGGGTCAACAGAACACCCCAAGAACGACTGGATGCTTGGAGGAACTTTATTTCCGGAGATCTTTTCGGAGAACCGTCCAGGCGAATGCAGCAATACGCCGAGCGCGCGATCTGGGAAACCGAAGCAACCATCTACGGACCGATCACCGACAAACTCGGCTTCTTGCTGTCCGGAAAGTATCTCAAGGATGCCCCGGAATTTCCGGCCTATCTAACCTATTCTAGAGATTGGAATTATCAGGGAAAGTTTGACTATCAGCTATCCCGCAGCAACCGACTGGAATTGTCGGGGATGGTTCAGGGGTTCAACAATACCGAGGGTCCCCGGCTGAGCTATTGGTCCAGTGAAGATTCGTTTATTGCCGGCCTCTGGGGACCGGCGCCGTTCTACTATTCGGGCTACTCCACCTTCAAGTATTGGCCGTACGGTACTTCGCACATTTTTCAGTTGCCTTCGCCCCCGGAATACATGCGACTCAAGAGCGGGCAGTTGAAATGGACGCACGTATTCAATCCTGCTTCCTTCCTGGATGTCCAGGCGAGCTACACATCAATGGATCTGGACCGCAACAACTTCAGGCAGCTGGAAGCCAGCGACACGTACGATCCAAACTCCGAGGAATTCGGAACGCAATGGGACGAGACCATGATTCCCGGCAATCCGCTATTTCTGCTGCCGCCGATTTTTCACCGGGGACACCCCGGCGTTTTTCAGCTCACCGCGGAGGCAGATGCCTGGTTGTTCAAGGCCGCTTACACCAATCAGATCAACCGTTTTTTCCAGGTTAAGACTGGGGCGATGTATTCGCCGCAGTACGTCTCCAAGCGGTTCAAGGCAGGCGCCATGCCCGGTGCCATTTACTCCAACCATGCGACCCGCCCCGACTTCAATCCTTGGGACGCCGCCGCGTACGCGCAAGGAAAAATTGAGGTCAATGATATGGTGATCAACGCTGGACTGCGCCTTGATGCGTTCAATGCCAACACGAAAGTGGCTCCGTCTATATTCGATCCTGCATTGATCACCAACATGGTCGGCGTACCGCCCGACGAAATAGTCACGTATTCTGATGAAGAACACGGCGTGGATACTGAAACCAAGGCCGTCCTCTCACCGCGTTTCGGTATTTCTCACCCAGTCACCGAAAATACGGTGCTCCATTTTTCCTACGGGCACTTCAACCAGCGTCCAGCCTGGCAGCTTATTGGTGGCGGACCCACCATTTTTCACGTCTTTGGCTCGTCCGCCGGTGCTCCGCATGCCTCGCCGGACACGACGAGTTACGTGTTTGTGTTCTATCACCCGAACACTAGCACGGGCAATCCAGACCTCAGTTTTGAAAAGATTATCCAGTACGAGCTCGGATTTGACCAACATATTCCGGGCATTGCAAATCTGGATGTCACGGTTTATTACCGGGATGGAAAGAGCCTGACCTCGCTGGGAGTACGGCAGTCGCCCAACAATATCGGCGATAACCTCTTCGGTGTTGGTGGGGCGGTAACCACGGAAGTGCATTTTGATGCGGCGAACCCACTCGGATTTGCGCCGGGCGGCGGCCGTAGCCGCGTCACTTCCAACGGGGGGTATGTGGACGTACGCGGCCTGGAGCTGTCCCTGCACTCCCTGTTCCTGGAGCATGCTCGTGCACGAATCATTTTCAACAGGTCGTTCGTCCGCTCCGGGCAGTACGGCTTCCGGCAGGTCTTCATCACGGATGAGGAGGGCAACCCGGTTCGACCCAATACGCTGCACGGCGTGAGCCTGGGCGATAAGGGGCTGTCGGGCACCAACAGCGACACCTGGAATCCAACCACCAGTGTGAAGCTGATCTTGGACCTCTTTTCGCCACCGGAATTTGGGCCTGCACTTGGCTTCTTTCATCCTTTGGGCGACTGGCGCCTCAATGCATACTACGTATACGCAAGTGGGCACCGCTATACTTATCACTCGCCAGGAGATTTCTCCACCGAACCCAACAACCGGCGCTGGAAGCCCCACCGCAATACAAATCTGCGCCTTTCCAAAGGGATTAATATGCCTGGTGTTGCAGAAATGGAATTCAGCATTGACGTCCACAATGTGTTCAACTCCAAGCGGCTCAACTTCCTGACCGGCAATGCTTTGGAGACCTATCACGAAGAAGGAACATTGCCGGTCAATCCTACCACGGGGGAGGAGAGTGAATGGGACTGGTACAACCAAGGTCTCCTGCCAAGGCAGGTTTATTTCGGACTCCAGGTGACCTTCTAGGGGCGCCCGGAATCATTTAGTCAACCAATAAACTGGAGGAGTCTGAACAGATGAAATCTCATACAATTCACAGCACCCTAATCGCGGTCCTGATGGTGGTTCTGCCCTGCACGGCGGTCAACGGCCAAAGCAGCACGAATCACACCTTTACGCGGGGCAAATTCTGGACGGTCATTAGTGAATCGGTGCCTCATCCGCCGATCTGGCTGGCCTCGTATCCCGGCTATTTTGAAGCGCCATCCAACTGGTTCAATACCTTAAGCTACTGGGCGGGCGATGTGGATGGCACGCAGCAGGTTACCGCTGGCTTTCCCGGCTTCAACATCGTCAATCACACGCAGGTAAAGAACTACAATTTCACAGAAAGCCTGACTGAGGCAGAAGAATACTCGTTCGAGACCGTTACCTCTGTGGACCCATCCGGGTCTTCAGTCCCGGTCATTCCGCTGACAGTTTCGCGCAAGCGCATGGTATGGAGCCTGCCGAAATATGACGACTTTATTATTCAGCGGGAAGTGATAACCAACGAGAGCAGTGTCCAGGTCACCAACTGGTACTACAGCGTGGCCTACGGCATCAATATCAGCCTGGGCATTCCGTACGGCGTGACCTTTGACGACGAGTACCTGTGGGATCCGGGGTTCGGCAATTTTCGTATGGAGCAGGGCAATTTCGTGTTCTACGACGACACCTCAATGCCGCCCAACCAGGCGCCGGTGGCCTATGATATTTCCCCAGGCGATCAGACCGGTGACCGCGGCGATCCCGGCAATATCACAATTCAGAATTCGATTGACCGGCGCCTGTACTCTCCGCAGCTCTTTACGGACAACATTGTCTATGTCACGCCCAACAAGCATGGTGAGACGACGGTCTACCAAGGCATTTTTCACCGCATCCTGAATGAGAATCCCGGCGCACCTGATGAAGAATTCTGGCAGCCGACCAACATGGATCCGACGTACGTCTTTACCCGCATGACGGCGCAGCAGGCCCGCATGAGCTGGCGGGACGCCAATGCGGATGGCGGCACCTTAGATGGAAACCAGTATGAACGTAGACCGTCGTTCAACCTGGGGATCGGACCCTATGACATTGCGCCGGGGGAGTCAGTTGAACTCATTCGTGTCGTTGCGCTCGGCGAAATGGACCGCAATGTCAGTGAGTTGGGGGGACTCAATGCCACCCAAAACTATCTGTCGCAGGGGCTGGCCAATCTGAAGGCGAATTGGCAGGCTGCGCTAGATATTGTAGACGGATTCAGACGGACAGGAAACTGGAATGAGGGCATCTCAGCGTTTCCGCCTCCAACGGTCGGCGATGCTCCGTTTGCCAGCAATGACGACGAGTTGCAGGTTGATCTCTACGTTGACATAGAACAGGGTACACAGGGATTTGAGCTTATGTGGACAGCGGTGCCTCCCAACTACCGTGATCCCATCACGGGCACCAATGACTTTGCCGGATACAAAGTATACCGGTCTGAGTCAAGGATTGAAGGGCCATGGATCGAAGCCGCTGACCTGACACGCGCCGAAGCCGAGGGGCTTACTGCCGGGGGGAAGGTGACCTTCCGCCTTCCTGCCGAGCCAGGAATTCCGTACCGTCATTGGGTTACCTCTTACGATCTGGATGGCAATGAAAGCGGATTCACCGCCTATACGTTTCATGCTCTGGCGGCCAAGCCCGCGCCGAGCAACGATCTGTCCGAGGTGCTCGTGATCCCGAATCCGTTCCGTCAGGTTAGCGGGCTTGCTGATCCATCCGAGGAGAAGCGAATCAGCTTTCTGAACATCCCTGGCCAATGCACCATCCGCATTTTCACGGTTGCCGGGGAGCTCGTGCGCACCATTGAGCACAACGATGGCTTCGGAGAAGAGGCCTGGGGCTCGGCGATGCACGGGGATTACCTGCTGACGCGCTTCTTCCAAAACGTCCAACCGGGTGTTTATATCTACCATATCGAATCGCATGTGCAAGGACATGAAGGAGAGTCAAGCATAGGCAAGTTCATGATCGTCAAATGATGGTATTTAATCCTGCCCGTACCCACTTACCGAGAATTCTCATGAAGCGACTGACTTTCCTATTGGCCAACTTGGCATTCCTGACCGCCAGTCTGGCCCCCGCGCATGCTCAATTCACCCCGGACCCTGGTGCCGGGCTTCCTCCCACAGACTTCAACCGTGTAGGGCAGTCGGGATTTCAGTTCCTTAAACTGCCGACCAACGCACGCCAGGCTGCTATGGGCGGAGTCATCTCATCACTGGGGCGTGGCGATGCGGCATCGTCGCTCACTAATCCTGCCTCGCTGGTGGATGTGACCAATCTCAATGTCGGGCTCTCAAACGTGCGCTGGATCGCCGACATCAACTACTACAGCGCGGCTGCCGCCCGCCACTTTGAGGGCATCGGCGTCATCGGTGTAAACCTGCTGTTTTTGGACTACGGCGACATGCCGCGTACTGAAAACAGACCGATCCTACTGGATGGCATTCCCACCGGACGCTCGGAGGTGCTTACGGATCTTGGGACCGTGACCGCTCGGGACCTTGCGGTGGGGGTCAGCTATGCCCGCAGGGTGACAGAGCAGCTGCACTTCGGCGTCAACATCAAATACATTTCGGAAACCCTTGACGACGCAACTGTGGGCGCCTGGGCGGTGGACATCGGCACGGTGTTCCATACGGGGATCCGCAGTCTGCGCGTCACCATGGTGGGTCGCAACATCGGCCCCGATACGCAGCTTGCTGCTTTTGACGAGCGCATCGGGTACGAACCGGCGGATGTCCGTATGCCGGTCAATTTCAGCTTCGGTGCGGCCTATGACCTTATTGAAGGCGATGCCGGCGGTCTGCATCACTTGACAATAGCTGCGGAGTTTGTACACCCCAATGATGGCGCCGAGAAGGTGAACTTCGGCACCGAGTACACTTTTCGCAACCTGTTGTCGATCCGTGGCGGATATCGCTTCAATTACGACGAGGAAGGATTTACTCTGGGCAGCGGTGTCAATGTAGGCCTCAGTGACTACACGCTCAATCTGGGGTACGCATTCTGGGAATTCGGCTTGCTTGGGTCGGTGCATGTCGTCTCCGTGGCATTCGGGCTGTAGGCTGTTTGGGCGTCGCAGACATTGGTGGTCTCATGCATTTTCCCTGCAGTTGTTGCGCCAAACCGGGCCCAATAGGCAGGACTGATGCGTGGCGGCGGTGTGGATCCTGGCATCGACGACATTTCCTTCAGGTGGTGGGACAAGCAGCGGCGTTGTTCGGAATGGCCGGTGGACTGCCCGCCTGCCGGACGGCGCATGGGAAGTTGCCGAATTTCGTGATCATCTTTACTGACGACCAGGGCTACAATGATCTGGGTATCTATGGATCGCCTAATATTCAGACTCCACGCATTGATCGTATGGCAGCCGAAGGCATGCGTTTTACGGACTTTTATGTAAGTCCGATCTGTAGTCCCTCGCGTGCGGCGCTGCTGACCGGAAGCTATCCCGTACGGGCAGGCATGCCCGATGTGCATTTATACGATGCTCCCTTCGGACTCAGTCCCGATGAGATTACGATTGCGGATATGCTCAAGCCCTTAGGCTATACCACCGCCTGCATAGGCAAATGGCATTTGGGACAGGACGACATATTTGCTCCAAACCGCCAGGGTTTTGACTATTTCTATGGAATTCGCATCGTTAATGGCACGCAGCCATTCGAAAATTTTGCAGTGCCGCTTTATTACAATGATCGAAAGATCACTGAACGTCCCAACCATTTCCGGTTCACGCAGGATTTCACTCGTGAATCCATGCAGTTTATTGAGCGCAGTCAGCATCAGCCGTTTCTGTTGTATCTGGCCCATCCGATGCCGCATATTCCCATATATCCCGGCAAGGAGTTCCAAGGCGTTTCCGATGCCGGGCTATACGGAGATGCAGTGGAGGAGATTGACTGGTGCACGGGGCTGATTCTGGATCAATTGCTGTCGCTAGGCCTGGACGAAAACACCCTGGTCATTTACACCTCGGACAACGGGCCATGGCTGGGCTTCGAAGACCAGTCCGGTTCGGCGGAACCACTCCGAGGCGGAAAACTGACCACATGGGAAGGGGGTGTGCGCGTGCCCTGCATCATGCGATGGCCCAACCAAATCCCAGCCGGCGCAATCTGTAGCGAGTTGGCCACGATAATGGATATCATGCCGACAATCGCAGACCTTTCAGGCGCTTCCCTACCACACGACCGCGCCATAGATGGCAAAAGCCTGTGGCCTCTTATGCAGGCACCTGAGGAGGCAAAGAGTCCGCACGAAGTGTACTACTACTACGCCGGGACTTGGCTGCAGGCCCTACGGGCCGGGCCATGGAAGCTGCATCTTGCGCGCCCAGAGTCGCGCGACGGCATCTACGGTGAATGTGCACCGTGGCTTGCGGTCAATACGACCATTATGGATCAGCCGGAACTCTACAATCTGCAGGAGGATCCAGGTGAGACTACGGATGTGGCCGCCCAGCACCCCGACATTGTGGCCCGCCTGTCAGAACTGGCGGAAGAAGCACGTTCTGAACTTGGTGACTACGGCCAGCCCGGCCGAGGCGTCCGCCCCACTGGATCAGCCGATCCTAGCTACCCAGTTCCCCACGAATGGCTCGGCAGTCCGCACTGGGAGGCGACGACTAGCGCCATGCAGGAGGATATGCGCGCTTTTCGAAAGTACCGCTTCCAGTTGCTGAGTCGCGAAGACACACTTGACGCGCGCGAAAGGCTTGAATGGCAATGGTATATGGATCACCCTGACCAGATATTTGAATAGTCAATGAACAGGACCATACAGCAGTCTACCGGTGATTTGCACCGCGCCATTGAGGCAGGAGACCTGACGGCCGTTCAGGCGGCCCTGACTGCAGGAGCCGACGTAAATGGTATACTCGGCGATTGGGCGCCGTTGCACCGTGCCGCAGCAACAGGTGACAGCACCATGGTACGGACGCTTTTGGAGGCTGGAGCGGAGATAGAACAAATCGGGGCAGGCAACTGGACCCCGCTGCACCGCGCCGCTAAACTTGGCCACGAGGCGATTACAACACTGCTCCTTGAGTGGGGTGCCAATGTAGAGGCGGTAGGCATTGACGGGTGGACACCGCTTATGCGGGCCGCCATGAAAGGCCAGGAAGGCACGGGCCGACTACTGATTACTGCAGGTGCAGATCTCACCACGGCCAATGGTGCTCAGAAATGGACCCCCTTGCATTGGGCCGCATTCAGCGGCAGCCACGCGCTCGCTGAGGCCCTTCTTCTGGCCGGGGCGGATGCAGAGGCTAATCCGGGAGGTGGATTGGACCCGAAGGGTTTGGCAATGCATTACGGTCACGACCACATCGTGGAGTTGTTGGATGCACATTTGGAAAAATCTGGCGAATGATGCAGTCCTCTCATGACAATGTTGCTTTGACAAGGCGGGAATTCATCCTGCTGACCACCTTTGCTGCCGCCGTCCATGGAGCCGGCTGTCGGAATACGAATGCTATGGGTCCCAACATAGTCCTCATCTTTGCCGATGATCTGGGCTACGGTGACCTTGGCTGCTACGGATCCGAAACGATCAGAACGCCTTATCTGGATCGCCTCGCCGCAGAAGGCATTCGATTCACCGATTTCCGTTCCCTTTGTTCGGTTTGCAGCCCTTCACGTGCTGCATTGCTGACAGGGCGGTATCCCTCGCGATGCGGGGTACCGTTCGCGTTGGGTGGGGTCTACAGTGATCTGGGGCTTCAGGAAAGTGAAGTGACCGTGGCCGAATTGGTCAGGGCTCAAGGCTACAGGACGGCCTGCGTAGGCAAATGGCACTTGGGCATTCCGAGCGACTTTGACTTTAAGACGCATGAAGGGTTCACGGCGCGATCGGAATTTCACCCCGCCCGCCAAGGGTTCGACCTGTTCTATGGAATGGTCGGCAATTCAAGCCCAGATGGCTCTACGCCATTGCTGGAAAACGATGGAGTGGTGGATCCAGATGCCCATATAACCACGATCACGGAGCACTTTACGCAACGAGCGATTGAGTTTATGCTGGCGGATCGTCGCCACCCGTTCCTGATATACCTGTCGCACACGCGTCCCCATGCACCCTGGATGCCCAATCCAAGATTCGCAGGACAGTCGCCTGCCGGCGTGTATGGTGACATGGTTGAGGAGATCGACTGGAGTACCGGCCGGATCCTGGACGCGCTTGACGAATCCGGCCTGGCAGCCGATACACTGGTGATATTCACCTCAGACAACGGGCCTGGGCCCAACGGTTCCGCCGGGCCTTTCAGAGGCGGGAAAGGGAGCACATTCGAAGGGGGTATGCGGGTGCCCTGTATCATGCGCTGGCCTGTTCGTATTGAGGCGGGAACGGTAAGCGGCGCGATGGTCAATGCTATGGATATGCTTCCTACAATTTCCAGTCTTGCTGGGGCTGCTCTGCCTACCGATCGCAAAGTGGATGGCAGAGATTTGTCCCCTCTTCTATTCGGAGAAGGGGTTCAAGGGTTAGACAATCGCGTATTCTACTACTACAACGGTGTGAACTTGCAGGCAGTCCGCGAGGGTCGCTGGAAGCTGCACCTTCCTCGCAGTCCAAAGATGCTAGTCTGGTGGGAGTCGGGGCTTCGCGAACCTGAACTACCGCTGCTGTATGACTTGCAGGCGGACCCCGGAGAAACACAGGATCTCGCTTCCGCCCATCCGGAAATAGTGGAACGATTGATGGAGGAGGCTGCGCGTGCACGGGCCGAGTTGGGCTCATGGGATAAGACCGGGACAGATCAACTCCCAATCACGCACTTGATGGACGATCGCCGAAGCCTACGGCATCTGCGTTCACAACAGGATCACCAGGCAATGGGTCGTGATCTCCCAAAAGAATAGGTCCATTCGAAGGGTGAGGTGCCAACGATCGGTCAGTTAAGACTTAAGAGAACAATGGGAACTAACGCTACAATACTCCTGATCAGCCCGCTAGGCAGGCCTGCCGGGGCCGCCTACAGGCCTCAACTCTCCGCAATGGGTCGGGCGATGGCCGCCATCATTCGTGCCAAAACCGCTAGGATCTGTACCCCCGTGCGCTGCGCCATAGTCCTACTGTGGACAATCATCCTGGCTACAGGGTCATCGGCACAGGTCAGTGTACATCACACCGAAAACGGTTTGGAATTCTCCAACCAGCAGGTAAGGGTTGTCATTGAGAAAGATGAGTTTGGAGTCAGTCAGCACTTTTTTGCCGCCAGGGGCGGGAATTGGGTGGAGGTGGCCGAGGCCTTCAGGCCGCCATCCCCGCGACCTGTGAACACGACTGAGCTGTATTTGGATCGGTCCAATGAGCACGGTCGGGCGCTCGAAGTGGCGGATGACTACCGTATCATCGTCCCGGAGGTGCTTAATACGTTTGAAATTGCGGGACAGGACGATGATCAGGTGACTGTGACACTGTCGGGAAGTACACCGATCGCTGACATAGAGCAGTCGTTGACACTGCGCAGCGGTGCGGCTTCGGTGCACATCAATGTGCGGGCCGAGCTCAAGGGTGACCCGCCACAATTAGAATACCTGCTTTCCCCCATCGCATTTGCAGAAGGAGGTACTCCGGAATTCAGTCATGCGCCCGCATATAAGCGTTCTCCTGGTGATGTCATTGCGGACCGTGTCTTTTTTGCGCCGACGGTAATGGTGCAGACCGGCGGGCAAGTCGCCGCCATTGTACCAGACCTGAATCTGATTAATGAGCACAGGGTTTATGCGGAACGGGCACGCCCACAGTGGCATCGTTGGATTTTTGGAGTGCCAATTGATTCGTCCAGAATAACATTGCCAGCCGTGTTGGACCTGGAACTTGTCTCCGGGATGACTAGTCAACCCCTGTTGGCTTACGGCCTAATGGACGTAATAGCAGAACAGCACGTGTTCTGGCGACATGTTAACGCCGGAGGCACATTTGTACGCACCCTTTCCGGCCATGAGTTGCAGTACGGTATGGATCTCCTTCTCGCTTCCGATGCACCGGCCCACCGCGGCTACCAGCGCGTTTCCCAATTCCTGTGGGAGCAGTATGGTCAGCACTATTTTCGGAAGCCACGACCACAGGCACTTCCATTTGCCGAATATGCCAGAGCCCTCTATCCGGCGAGCTTCGACTACAAGGGATACACAGTGGAATTCGAGAACAATCAGCCGGTAATGGTCCAAAGATCCCAGGACGGGCCACAGGCTTGGACGTCCTGGCAGGAGTGGGAAAAGGACGGGCAGGAAATGGGCATGTTGCGGCTGACAGCGCCCCAATGGTTTCATCTGACCTACATCACAGCCTGGTGGAACAATGTCGCCGATGCGCTGGGGTTATCCTACTGGGGGGAGACATTGTCTGATGCATCATTCGAGGCTAAGGTCGATCGGATTATCAACTCGGTACTGGATGCCCCGCAGCAACAGGGGATGTTTCCGTCCCTGTATGACCTGGACAAGAAGTCCTGGCAGCGCAGCCTCTGGCGGTTTCCCGGGGAGGATTACGATCCAAATGTGACGCGCAACTACTGGGACTGGCAGACATCGGATTATCACACGGCCGCGGCCGCTGTTACGGTCGGCTACCTGATGGAATTCTATCGTCTCGGACGGGAAGATCCGCACATTCTGGCATTTGCGCAGCGATTTGGGGATTTTTTGATTGAGCGCATGGCCCCCGACGGCACCGTGCCCGCCTGGTTTGATGCCAATCTAGAGCCACGGTTGTCCATGCGGTGGAATGCGGAAGGAGGGGCGAATGTATGGGTACTCAGTGAGCTTTTTCGCGCAACGGGTAATCCCCTTTATCTGGATGCGGCCAGGCGAGCGGCGGAGTTTCTCTTGAGGGAAGTGCTTCCCACGCAACGCTGGGTTGACTTTGAGGCGCTTTACTCGTGCGCGGTGAAGGCCGAAACCTTCCATGATGAACGGACCGGGCAGCCGCCACGCAATGCAATGGCCATGTCATGGGCGCTGCAGGGCTTCGTTTCAATGTATGAAACAACCGGAGATCCCCAATACCTGGATGCTGCGGAGGCGGTTGCGGACTACGCAGTGCTGCTCCAAACGGTTTGGGCGCCACATTATATCATCACGGCCTATCCTTTTGGCGGTTTCACGTCGCAGATTGGGGATGCCGAATGGCTTGACCAGCGGGATCACCGATTCGCAGGCATTCTGGTACGTCTGGGACTGCTGACCGGTCGCCAGGATTTCATTGAACGCGGCGTCGCGGCGGCGCGCTCATCCCTGACGCTGGTTACGCACCCCCGCCATACCACTAACGGAATCTACAATGCACCTACGTTTCCCTTCGGATTGGGGCCGGAGAATATTGATCATGAAGGCTTTCCTCAGACCCCGCTACGTTCAGGGCCAAGTTGGGCGGAGGTGGGCGGTCTCATGGCAGCAGCAGATGTGCTTAAACAGTTGGGGAGCGTCTACATTGACGTAGCTCGTGATATCGCCGTGGGCGTGGACGGACTCGCCGTTGACGGCTATCACTTGGAAGGTCACTCTCTCACTATAGATATCACAAAGTTGATGTCCGAACTGCCCTCGCCGTATGAGGAGCCCTATCCGGCGGTGATACGGATCGAGGGGCTGCCCGATGCGGGGCCCTATGACCTGACGATTGATGGTCAGACCTACCCGGGACTACACGCCGAGGATTTGATCAGCTATTCAATTACTATAATGCCTTG
Organism: Bacteroidota bacterium; assembly: GCA_028875125.1. GTDB lineage: Bacteria > Bacteroidota > Rhodothermia > Rhodothermales > Bin80 > Bin80. Next base: position 61,371 of record JAPPGC010000047.1, read on the forward strand.
AACTCAGGTTTGTATATTCAACGAACCACAATCTGGGATCAACAATCTGACGCGCTGATGACAACCAAATGCGCTATTGTGACTGCACTAATTTTGCTCGCAGCCTGCAACCCGCCCGCAACCACCATGGAGCCACTCCCCGAGACCGCCGCTTTTGGTGCAGACCTTGAATTTCTGCAAGAGCACACCAGCCTGGTAGTGCTCACTGACGCTGGAGGGCGGGCACAGGTTGCAGTCAGCCCTGACATGCAGGGACGTGTGTTGACCAGTACGGCCCAGGGCAACGAAGGCACCAGCTTTGGCTGGATTAACAGGACCGTGATTGCTTCCGGTCAGCGGCAGGAACACATCAATGTGTTTGGAGGGGAGGACCGCTTCTGGCTTGGCCCCGAGGGCGGACAGTTCTCGATATACTTCAAGGAAGGAGATCCTTTCGATCTGGATCACTGGTATGTACCGGAGGAGATTGACTGGGGGCCGTGGGCGCTCGTGTCGCAGTCTGCCGAGCAGGTCGCATTTGAAAAAGACATGCGGCTTGCGAACTATTCCGGAACGGTCTTCGACCTGAAGGTGGATCGCACAGTACGGTTGCTCTCAGTGGACGCCGTAAATGTACTCTTGGGGCTGGAAATCGACCCGGGTATCCACACAGTGGCGTTCGAATCCGTCAACACGGTCACCAACACTGGGAGTGAAGCCTGGACGGCAGAGACTGGACTTCTGTCCATCTGGGTTCTAGGGATGTACAATCCGTCGCCGACTACAACTGTGGTGGTACCTTACGCGGCTGGCAGTGAAGAGGATGCCGGTCCAGTGGTGAATGCGGCCTATTTTGGGGAGGTACCCGCGGACCGGCTAACGCACGATGACGAGGTCGTTTATTTCAAGGGTGACGGCGAATTCCGCAGCAAGATCGGGTTTTCCAAGGCACGCAGCATGCCGACATTCGGAAGCTTTGACGCAGCCAACGGGGTGCTGACGCTGGTACAGTATACCCAACCGGATGAGGATGATCTATACGTCAACTCCATGTGGGAACTCCAGGAAGATCCTTTCAGCGGCGATGTGGTCAACAGCTACAATGATGGCCCCCCGGAGCCAGGCGTACCCCCATTGGGTCCCTTTTATGAACTGGAAACCTCTTCTCCAGCAATGGCCCTGGCACCAGGTGAAGCGCATACACATGTGCATCGCACGATCCATTTGCAGGGAGATGAGGCGGCGCTTGATCGCACTGCCGTAGCGGTGCTCGGCAAATCTTTGGATGCAATCCAGTCCGTATTCGGAGAGTAGGTGACGGCGAAATCTACACAAGTGATCCGAGATGATGGCTGATAAACTGGATTGCCAGCCAAGCTCACATACCCGGCATATAGGGATGCGATCCGGCCGAGGGGCAAAGGGCACCAACGGGGGTCAAAAGACTCTCCGGTCCAATGGAGCGATTACGACTGATGTGTCCGCATCTACTGAAAGGGTGAGCGGTCGCCAGATCAGGATACAGCCGCGCGCAGGGTGGCGTAGATTTAGGCGTTGGGAGCCATCGGAGGCACGCTGGGGCTGGGCTACGGTAACGGCCTCATCAGACCAGCCAAGGTTCCACGAGAATGCTAGCATCGTTGCCATCCGACGGTATTTCCCCTTGAACACGTTGGACCAACAGTTGACAGGTATATTCCACTTTCATTAAAAAGGCGCTTTGAATGCAGAATAAAGCGAGCAAAACTGAACCCGGGCGGCAATTGAGGGGCACGTTGGTTCCCCGTGAGTATCTGTGGCCGTTCATACTGCTGACCAGTCTGTTTGCCTTCTGGGGTGTGGCAAACAACATGACGGATGTGCTACTGGCCACCTTCAAGAAGATCATGAGCATGTCTGATTTCCAGACCAGCTGGATTCAGATTGCCTTCTACGGGTCCTATTTCTGTCTGGCGCTGCCAGCGGCTATTTTTATTCGGCGCTTCAGTTACAAGTCGGGGGTGATGCTGGGGCTGGGTCTCTTTGCGGCTGGAGCGTTGCTCTTTTTTCCCGCCAGCCAGACGATGGTATACGGACATTTTCTCGTAGCGCTGTTTATTCTGGCGGGCGGTCTATCGATACTGGAAACGAGCGCCAATCCATACGCAATCGCTATGGGGCCGGAGGCCAGTGCAACCCGCCGATTGAATCTGGCTCAGTCCTTTAATCCGCTGGGCTCTATAACGGGTGTGATTCTAGGCAAGCTTTTCATCCTCTCCGGTCTCAATGAGGCATCCACCGAGGAACGGGCACAGATGGCTCCAGAGCAGCTGCAACAAATGCAAGAGGCGGAGCTGGCGGCGGTCATGGGGCCATATGTGACCATTGCCTTCATTATTGTTGGGGTGTGGATTCTGTTTGCCGTTACCAAATTCCCCCGGGCTTCAGACCAAGAAACGTCGGTAAATTTGTTGCCGACACTTAGGCGGCTGCTGGGACGCCCGCATTACGTCAAGGGTGTGATCGCCCAGTTCTTTTATGTAGGCGCCCAGATTGGCGTATGGTCATTTACGATCCGGTACGTGATGAACGAGTTGGAAATGAACGAAGCGTCCGCCGCCAACTACTATCTGGCCTCGATTCTGTTGTTTTCGGCGTCCCGATTTGTGTGCACCGCACTGATGAAGATTCTGTCGCCGCAGCGTCTGCTGAGCATAATGGCTGCCGGTGCATGCGTATTCACGCTGCTGGTGGTCCTGGTTGGAGGGCAGGTCGGTGCAGTAGCGCTGGTAGGGGTTTCTGGATGCATGTCGCTGATGTTTCCGACCATTTACGGCATCGCCGTGGAGGGATTGGGAGAAGACGCCAAGATTGGCGCTTCTGGACTCGTGATGGCTATTCTGGGAGGAGCTGTGTTGACCGCACTACAGGGTCAGGTGTCCGATCTAGCAGGTATCCATGTGGCGTATCTGGTACCGCTGGGCTGCTTCCTGATAATTCTGTACTATGGCATGCGGGGCAGCCGGGTGCAGACCCCCGATGACCAACGAATTGCTGGCGCTTCATAGCCCTAGTTGAAAGACGGCCACCGATTGCAGCGCAATAAATTGCGGTCAGCACGTCGCTTTATCGCGGGAGCGCACAACCCTGTCCTTGGGGGCTGGGAGCTGTAACAATGGCAGCCGGGCTGTGGCCATCGAAACCCAGTTGGGTTATTTCTGGACGCCGATTCGTGCTCAGCGAGTGCACAGGATGCAGTATTGGGTACCCATCTCCTTGGAAGTGCAAGGTCCGCCGTTATTCTGCAGGAGCGATTGACGACAGGTACTGATAACTGCCTTTTAGCGTCTTATCGGGGTCGGGGGCCAGATCACGCTCCAGATAGAAGTGCTCCACTCCGGTCATGGATGCCACTTTAAGGATCTCGTCAAGATCCAGAACACCTTCACCGGCATCTGCCATTTTGGGAAAAAGCGGTATCCATTGAGACGGATCGCCCCCGTCACCCTCAAAACGGACCAGTTCGGTCATGTCCTTGATGTGCATTAGCTTAAAGCGACCGGGATAGGCATTCAGATATTCTACCGGATCGGCCCGTCCCGCCGTCATCCAGAAAACATCCATTTCCATGACGACCAGATCTGGATCCGTCCGATCCAGAATCAGATTGAACGGAATACTACCTTCCATCTCCACAAGCCCGTAGCCGTGGTTGTGGTAGAGAAACTTGAGCCCCACCTCCTTCATGGCCAGGCCGGTTTCGTTGAAAGTATCGGCAATTCGCCGATAATCGTCCAGGTTAGTGCGCAGTTCCGGGGGGATGGCCGCGATACCGGCGTATCGGTGTCCCAGCACCTGTGAAGCCTCGGCCACTTCGTCCAGCCGGGTTTGGAGGGTCCCGAGATCAATATGCATAGAAGGTGACGTAAGTCCGTTGGCATCCAATATGTCACGGACCTCCCTTGGCGTATGCCCATAGTAGCCGCTCTGGGAGAGACCGATGGACTGGGCTATTGGCTCTCAGGAAGCCACTACCTCTGGCACGGTGTAGGGACAGGGGCCAAACAATTCGACTTCCTTATAGCCAATGGTGGCCAGTCTAGCCATAGTACCGGAAAAATCTTCTTCCAGCGACTTCGGGATCGTAAATAGCCCCACGCCTACACGTTCAATCTGCGATTGGGTTCGCACCGGGCGCATGGGTGGTGTTCTGAGCGCAACGCCAATCGGCGTTGCAGCTGCTAATTTGATAAAGTCCCTTCGGGTGATCATGGTCAATAATGTAAGTAAAGGTCGTGCCGAAATAGCTGGTTGTGAATTTAACGGATTTAGCAATAAGAGTATTGGCTCGGTGCTATCGAATCAAAGCACCTCTTTTGTTTCTTCCATTCGGCAGACCTATTGCCACGTCACTGGATTCTATCTCTGAGGTTTCCTATTCCAATTATTGTCGGGAGACGTGGAGGATAAAAGCCCCAAGCTAATAGGACAGTCGGGACTGTCGAAATACGGGGACACTGATCGGAGTCATAATAATTGATGGCCGAATGGGCATCTGTGCTACTTGGATTCGATCCAACGCGCTAAGCAGTATCCAACATCAAGGTCAAATTACTTGGCACTTCTGCTACTGTCGCTGCGGATATTGTAGCCTTCCACTGGAAGAGATAAGAGATTTGGCAGGTTAGCAGGATTTATAAATCAGCCTTTGTGAAGCAGCAAGGCAAAGGGAAAATCTCATCCATGGATTTTTGTTCTTGAAAATGAGACTGATTCTCGGAATATCTTCGGACCAGCGATTCAAGTTGCCCGAGAAAAATCTCTGCCAGGCTGGTCAGGCGTCGTGTCTGAGTAATTTAGGTCAAATGAAGTTCGTCTTCCAGCTATCATGGACGATAGAATATAAGTTATGATGAACCTGTTCGATGAATAAGAAAAAACGAATTAAGCTCTATTCAGGTACATACTTCCCGATCAATTCAAGGAAAATACCGTATGGAATTGGACTGCGCCGTCGATACGCACAAACTCGGGATTTCCCTAGTCAAGCTCATAAGCTTGCGTGTATGGCCTCCTTTGCGGCCTTCATGGCCAAGGCGACACCGCACTTTTCACTCCACACCTTGCCACCCTGACTGAACCGTATCCGATAGCTACATTGCAACCTGTATGGCAAGTTCGCGATTATTATTGAGGGTAGTCGTATCATATTGTGAGTTACAGGTTTAACGCCAACAGAGTGATGAAGCCGTTCATTCTAGTCACAGCCCTTGGTCTTCTCTGTGCGTCTCCTGCCGCCAGTCAGGTATCCTGCGAGGACTGGGCTTCTCGGCGCTTCTTTTCGTTCGCCTCAGCCAAGCAGGTCGTGAACTGTCTCGAGGCTGGGGCAGATGTGACCTCACGGAACGAGAATGGTAGAACACCGCTACACGAGGCAGTGGTTTCGAGTTCAAGGTCGGACGTTATCGCTGCACTTGTTGCTGCCGGTGCAGATCCCAAGGCCAGAGACTCCTACGGCAACTCTCCTCTGCATACTGCGGTCGGCAACAATAATCTCACTATGGTGAAGGCGTTGATGGAAGCTGGTGCAGACATAAATGCTCTAGCGAATAGGGGCCAGTCCCCTCTGCACGCGGCGGCAGGGAGAGGGGACACGGTCATGATCCATGTGCTTTTGGAGGCTGGGGCAAATCCGGATGCGCGAGATGATAATTTGCGAACCCCTCTGCACGGAGCACTGAGATATCCTGCTGCAATACATCTTCTCTTGGCTGCGGGTGCTGACATGGAGGCTCGAGACCGCGGAGGCAAGACGCCGCTCCATGCTGCATTGTCTACATATAACGAAGAATCTGTCGCAGCCGCGCTGTTGGCTGCAGGTGCGGACGTGAACTCCCGGGACAACTCGGGAAGGTCCCCGCTTCATGCACTGTTCTCGTCCTCCTCACCTCCCAACCGCTCCTTTGTTTCTATGTTTTTGGCGGCAGGAGCGGATATAGATGCGCGCGGTCGAAACAATAGAACCCTGCTGCATATAAATAGCCACCCGGTGTATGTTGCTACACTGGTGGCTGCGGGCTTAGACGTGAATGCGCGCGCCGGAAGGGGGACGACTCCCTTGCACGTGGCGGCTGGCCGCGGCGGCTCTTCTGTCCACGTTACTGCCCTGCTGGCCGCGGGGGCAAACCCGCATGCACGGGACCACGACGACAGTACTCCGTTACACGAAGCGGCGAAACAGGGCCGTGATCCAGCCACTGTTGTGCTCTTGGCTGAAGCCGGGACAGATGTGCACGCTAGGGCAAGGGATGGACGGACTGCGCTGCACGAAGCGGCTAAGTACGGCAACGGATCCATGGTAGCTGCACTGGTGGCGGCGGGGGCCAACGTGAATGCGCGCGACGACGCTGGCAACACGCCTCTGCACGCCGCGTGGGGGAACCCTTTTGGGTCGACTTCGCGCCGCAACGTAGTGCAGAAGCTGCTGGATCTAGGGGCGGATCCACATGCTCAGAATGATGCTGGCGTGGTGGCTGATCCTACCCTCTGCGAAAACTGGGGTACCGAGGGATTCCTGAGAGCGGCCAATCCCGGACAGCTGGCTGCGTGCTTGGCTGCCGGTCACGACGTAAACGCACGCTTCGAATACGGCATGACGCCCTTGCATTTTGCGGCCTGGGACGCAGATTCGTCGGTTGTAGCCTTCCTGCTGGCTGCGGGTGCAGACGTAAACGCGCGCAACGGAGGCGGCCAAACTCCCTTGCACGATCGGTCTGCTATCGGTAGTCCAGCGATCCTCTCCCTGCTTATGGAGGCGGGCGCCGACGTCAATGCTCGAAGCCACAACAGCGAGACCCCACTGCACATCGCGTCTGATACCGCGGCAGTAGCCGCGCTATTGGAAGTAGGAGCAGATGTCAATGCCCGGGACTGGAAGGGCGCGACGCCGCTTTTCGGGATGCGGAGTGAAGATGTAATTATTGCGCTTCTGGCGGCCGGCGCCGATGTGAATCTGAAGGATTCATGGGGGCGCACACCCTTGCATCTGTACTCCGCATACGGCACTGATGCGCTTGATATCATTCTGGCGACTGGTGCGGACGTGAATGCTCGCGATTTCAGGGGGCGCACACCCTTGCACGAGGCGGCTGAATACGAGAATGCATCCTTGATTGCTGCACTGGTGGCGGCCGGAGCCAATGTGAACGCCAAAGATCATATGGGCAATACTCCCTTGCATATCGCATGGCACAACCACAATTCCGTCGTCTCAATGCTTTTGGAGCTGGGTGCTGATCCGATGGCGCACAATGACCGCAGCATGACCTCGGAACCTCGCAATTGTGAGAATTGGTATTCTCGGCTGTTCCGTGAATACATTGACTTTGAAGGGCTCCGTGAATGCATAGCGTCTGGTATGGATATCAATGTCCGCAATCCCGATGGCGTCCTTCCACTGGATCTGGTGATCGGAGAAGGGTCGCGGCAGGCGCATCACGACGCGTTGGCTCTGCTGTTGGATGCGGGGGCGAATCCGAATGAACGGGATAAACGCAAGATGACGCCGTTGCACAGATTGGCTAATTGGGGCGATGTTACGACTGCGGTTATGTTGCTTGAGGCGGGCGTGGACATAGAAGCTAAGGACGAGTATGACGCGACTCCGCTACACCGGGCAACAACGAATGATAAGCGCGAATTTGCCCGCATACTTCTTGAAAACGGAGCGCAATTGGACGCGCGGGACAGAGATGGCAACACCCCGTTGCACTGGGCAATTCGTACTGGGCGCGATGCTACCGTCAAGTTACTCATGGACTCCGGCGCGGATGTGAATGCGCTCAACGCGTCGAACCAGACTCCGCTACACGTTGCAATGCGACCTTCAGTGCGATCAAGTGCCGAGGAGCCCGTTGCCTGGTTGCTGGAACGGGGGGCGGATCCGACCGCGAAGGACGTGAATGGATGGACTCCACTGCACTTCGCTGCGAGGGACTGGATGAAGGCTACGGTTCCCATGATAGAAGCACTGATTGAGGCGGGCGCAGACGTAAATGCGCGCGCGGAAAGCGGCGAAACTCCCCTCCACGCTTTGGTCCGTCAAGATAAGGGCCTCTCGCTAATTCGCGCCTTGCTGGCCGGCGGTGCGGACGTCAACGCTCCAGACACCATGGGTACCACTCTCTTACACATTGCATCCGCTGAGATAAACCTAGCCACCCTGCGCGTGCTACTGGATGCGGGTGCAGATGTCAACGCACGGACCGAGGGCGGTGATACGCCCTTGCATCGTGTAGGTACTAGCACGAGGCCAAGGTGGTCAACGGGGTGGGCTCGTGCCTTCAACACACCCGCGAAGCTCAGAGTGGAGGGTGGTTCTGAAGGTTTGGCTGCATCCGTCCGTGACACAGCAACTGTGGCCATGCTCGTTCGTGCCGGGGCGGACATAGATGCGCGTAACGATCAGGGCATAACAGCGCTCCAGAGCGCGTCAAGACGTGGAAATGTCCAGCTCGTGAACAAGCTTCTGGAATTGGGAGCGCTCCCTGAACCCGGAGTTGCAGCGATGACGCCCCCAGCTTTTCCGGTTTGTGATTGGACAAACCATGATCTGTTCGCGGTCGCGCCGGTTGGCCGGCTCAAAGAGTGCCAGACGGCCGGAATGTGGTTCAATTCCATCAACTACATGGGGGAGACGCCGTTGCATACTCTAGTAGGTCGACAAGACTGGAATCATCATTTTCTCCCGGACGCTATCGCAGTGCTGCTCGGAGCCGAAGCTGATGTGAACGTACGTGATTTGCGCCAATATACGCCCCTCCACTATGTTGCGGGAGATACACGCCGATCGCTTGGGTTGCCTGATGCTGCGACGGCTTTGCTGAACGGCGGCGCCGAGGTGAACGCACGTTCCCGAGTGGGCCTTACACCACTGCATTTTGCTGCGGGGGTACATTACGACAACCGCGCCACGGCGATGGTACTTGTAGATGCTGGCGCGGATGTAAACGCGCGCCGGGATTCGGGTGGTACGCCGCTGCATTCGGCATCAGGACGCTCGGGGCATCCCGCCATGATTCGGTTTCTGGTACGTTCTGGAGCTGATGTAAACGCGCGCAACGCAAGTGGAGAGACTCCGCTGCACACTGCGGTGCGGGGAGTGGGTAATCCTGCTGCTGCGGCTCAGTTACTGAAACTGGAGGCGGATCCGACGCTGGTGGACAGCTCGGGAACAGTGGCTGACCCGGCAAACTGCGAAAAATGGCCAAGTCCCGTGTTCTTCCATCATGCAACGGCTGAAATCGTGGCCCGGTGTATGGAGTCCGGTGCGGAGCTTGCGGGCGAGGTTCAATATAATCAGGTAAGAAACCACTCAGAGCGGTTTGTTTCGTACGGGTCCGGTTCGACCCCGCTCCATGTGGCAGCCGCTTGGACTAGAGACCCCATGGTAATCAAGCTGCTCGTAGATGCCGACTTGGACGTGAACGCACGGAACGCGGACAACTATACGCCTCTTCATTACGCTGCCCGGGACAACAGCGAACCCTCCGTGATTGCTGAATTGGTTGCAGCCGGAGCCGACATGGAGGCCTGGGCAACCGCAGCGGTTCTGGGGCTCAGGGTTTATACAACATTGGATGTCACGCCGTTGCACGAGGCCGTTCGCAATGAGCATCCGGAAATCGTCCTCGCATTGCTGGACGCCGGAGCCAACGTGAATGCAGTCGCTGCAGGTGGCCGAATGCCTCTCCACGATGCAGCAGCCTACAACTCAAATCCGGCGGTTATCACAGCACTTGTGAGCCGAGGTGGGGAGGTGAATGCCCCGCTCCCAGGCGGCAGAACCCCGCTCCACGAAGCTGGAGCGAAGAACAGAAACCCCGAAATTGTAACAGCACTCCTGACGGCCGGAGCTGAGGTAAACGCACGGGGAGCCAATGACGAAGTTTGGTCGAATCGCCGGAGCATGGTGAAGTACGCGAGAGCGGTTCTTGGTGTCACCCCTTGGGGAGGAGCCATTACACTGACGGAGAACACGGGAATTCGGACGCCCTTGCACGAGGCCGTCATGGAACGCGGCGACGCTGCTGTAGTCGCCGCGCTCGTCGCAGGCGGGGCTGATGTCAACGCTCGCGGTGATTTGGACTACACCTACGGACCCGGCGCAACCCCGCTCTATTGGGCCGTATACGGAAGCCCTGATCCGGCCGTCTTGGAATTGCTCGTGCGGGCCGGAGCGGACGTAAATGCACGTGCCAGATCCGGATGGACTCCGCTTCATCTGGCTGCCCTGCGGAACCCAGTCCTGTTTTCGATTCTGTTGGACTTGGGTGCCGATCCTGACGCGCTTGACCGATACGGCAAAACGCCTATGGACTATGCAGCCGACAACGTGTGGCTTGAAGGGTGGAAAATCTTCTAACAGAAGTTTCTCTTTTGTTAAGTTCAAGTGCCGCAACCTCGCAGGTGCATTCACGAACGGGACATGACGTAAGGTTCCACAACAGAGTTGGATCTGCAGGGTAGCGTGCATTATATTCTATCCCGCTGTTGAGCCGCAACGGTCGGCCCATGCACTGTCTTCATTGCGTCCACCATCGCGTGGCCCAATGCCACTGACAGTTGGTTTAACCTCCGTCGGCAATTTCGGAATGGTTCGGTACGGGGTTTGAATGATCGGGCAAACATCCTAGCTACAGACTGAGATCGCACCGATCCAAGAAATTCGATAGCTTTGTGTAGCAGTCTCGGTACGTGAAATTCGTATAATTACGAACGGGGAAGGACAGCGGGATTTTGTGCAATAAAGGCCATGTAAACTTGGCGGATACTCTCCATGAACCTGACTCCAAGCGACAAGGCGGATCTGCATGGTGAACGCGGCAAGGCGAGGCAGATGGCCATGCGAATCCTTGTGCGTATGCTGCCGGCCTTTGGCGGTAGGGAATTCTTGGACATTACCGCCGCACACATTGACAGCTCACTCTTTCAGGGTGATGCGACGCTTGAGTATGCTGAGCGTCTGTCGAACTGGGAGGCGCGTGTGGTTGTGCCAACGACGCTCAATGTTAGCGGCGTAGACGAGCATGGTTGGAGGCAGTGGGCAGTACCTGCCGACTGGGCAGAAAAATCTATACGGCAGATGGCGGCCTATAAGTCCATGGGGTGTAAACCCACATGGACATGTGCTCCGTACCAGGAGAGTGTGCGTCCGGCAATGGGGCAGCAGGTTGCCTGGGGCGAGTCCAGTGCAGTCATATTTATTAATTCCGTTTTGGGTGCTAGGACGGCACGCTATCCTGATCTATTGGATATATGTGCGGCAATAACTGGCCGGGCCCCTGCGGCGGGTTTGCATCTGGCGGAGAATCGCCGAGGACAACTGCTTTATAGCCTGAAGAACGTACCGGTTGGTCTTCAGGAGGACGACAGCTTCTACGGAGTTTTGGGGCACTTTATTGGTGCTGATGCCGGCATGCAGGTGCCGGTTATTGAAGGGTTTGAAGTGCATCTAGACGAGGATAACCTGAAAGCACTGGGAGCGGCAATGGCCTCTTCTGGAGCGACAGCCCTCTACCACGTCATTGGAGTCACCCCCGAAGCCCCCACCATGGATGCGGCATTTGATGGCATGCTACCTGTGCGCAAAGTAGATGTAACGATGGAGAAGCTACGGGCCGCGCGCAAGGAGTTAACCACGGCAGACGGGGAATTACTGGACATAGTGGCCTTAGGCAGCCCACATTTTTCGTTGGGGGAATTTGCGGCATTGTCCAGCCTTGTGGAGGGTAAGCGCAAGTGTGATCGGGTGAAGTTTTTGGTTACTGCAAGCCGGATCGTTCGTGCACTTGCGAAAAAGGCGGGCTACCTGGAGCCCATCACTCAGTTTGGTGGCACGGTTACCGTTGACACATGTATTCTGACCAGTCCAATGTTGCCAGGCTCCATCAATACATTGATGACCAATTCCGCCAAATATGCCTACTATGCACCGGGCCTGCTGGGGACGCGAGTTGTCTTTGGTTCGCTCGAGGATTGCGTTCGCTCAGCGATATCGGGGCAAATAGAGACAGATGCTTCACTATGGGACGCGTGATACACGGCAAGGTTCTGATGGAGGGAGTAGCCTCAGGTCCCCTCTTGGTCGGCAATGCGCCGCTTAGTTTTTGGGGAGGATATAGCCAGTTTACTGGCGAGATTATTGACCGCAGACACCCACTGTCAGGAATGATTGCGGTCGGGTGCATCTTGGCAATACCGGCTTCGCGAGGTTCAAGCACCACCACTGCGGTATTGCTCGAAGCGGTCCGCAGGGGTACCGCGCCTGCGGCGCTCATTACTAGCGAGACAGATACCTTCCTGGTGCTAGCCTCCGTAGTAGCGGACGAGCTATATCAAAAGCCCATTCCTGTATTGTCTATACAGGCAGAGGAGTTCGAGACACTCGAGGACGGTCAGCACGCCGAACTGACCAGAGATGGATCGCTCAGGATCACCGGTCCGACCTGAATCCAGCAGCTTGGGGCTTCCAAGCCGCAAGCACTTCCCGTTTGCCAGGCGGGCCCGGTCGGCGAACAACAGAGAACCCACTTGAAGTGAGTGAACGTCGGACATGCCCGGCTACTGAGTAGGTTGCAAGGCAGCCTCCATCACGCAGTGCTCTGTGTAGTTTACCGAAGTATTCGGGGACCCAAAGTTCCGGATTAGCTCCTGGATCGAAAGCGTCAAAGTATATGCTGTCATAGGATCGATCGGGAAACCTTGCCTCAGTTGCTTCACCAATGCTCAATTGGAGTGTGCCGTCGTGTTCATGTGGCAGGTTATAGGTACCACAGGGTACGTTGCATCTAAATGATTTCCGCCATTCTTCAATTGTGGTAGCTAGGGCGGGGGCCTCGATAAGGCTGCCATAATCTAACTGAGACAATAACTCAGGACTCGGTATCTGCTTATCCAATGCGGTATATGAGAGGCGCGTACCATGTTGACGGGCGGCGGCCGCGGTTATCAGCCAGTTTAGGCCAGCACCGAATCCGACCTCCAAAACACGTACCTCCTGTTGAGATTTAAGGAGTTCTTCTGTTCCCGAACCCTCAAGAAAAACATGGCGGGCCTCCGTTAAGGCCCCATGCACCGAATGGAAGGATTGTTGGTACTGCCTGCTATACAATGTCCGGCTGCCATCTCGGGTGGTAATGACTTCGAGGAGATTGGCCATGTAAAGCGGAGTTGGTAATGACAAGAGTGCTTATGCTTCACGGCTCGGATGTTCCGCGATAGTTTAAGGATCACCTGAACCATTGAATCTGGTAACCTCAACAGACGCAGTCCCGACTGTTTATGACAGTATACTCTTGTTGATTTAAAAATATTTTGTAAATTCATGTGTCTATTATATGAAAAACCACAGTGATTCAGGTAAGGACAGCAGGCGAATGCCATGTCTCAAAAGTGGCAGATCAATTGAGTTGAATTTATTGCGACGAATCTTGGAGGAACCCTTACAGACCTTCTCCACGGGAGGAGCATTTTGGTCCCCTTCCTTGCGAACGTGATCCTGGAATCGAAGGGTGAATTGTGATACACTAACAGGAAATTGAGAATGTATTTGGGGACTGGTTTCTGGAAGAATCTCTCAGACTCAAAAACTCCAATAACGCCGTCTTGCGCAAGCTGACGTTCTGCTATGGCGGTCAGTCTCCGAAGGCAATTGGTGATTCATTTGAGCACCAAACACATAATTCAAGCGATGCAAGACTATGGCTAGTTCTATTGAGTGGACCGAAACCACCTGGAATCCCGTAACGGGCTGCACGAAAATTAGCCTCGGCTGTAGGAACTGCTATGCGGAACGAATGGCTCACAGACTGCAGGCTATGGGTTTGGGGAAATACAGGAACGGTTTTTCTGTAACCACGCATCCATCTGTCCTGGACCATCCACTGAAATGGAGGAAGCCCCGTCTGGTCTTCGTAAACTCAATGTCTGACCTTTTTCATGAACAAGTAGGGGAGGACTTCATCAAGCGCGTGTTTGACACAATGAACCGAGCGCATCATCACACCTTTCAGGTTCTCACGAAACGACCAGAGCGTGTGATTGAGATGGACAAATGCCTCGCTTGGACTCCGAATATCTGGATGGGTGTGAGTATTGAGAATACAAGGTGGCAGTTCCGGCTTGATGTACTGAAGCAAACGGGGGCCCTGGTGAAATTCTTGTCGCTTGAGCCACTTCTGGGGCCCTTGACGGAAATTCAACTGGATGGAATCGATTGGGTCATCGTTGGCGGTGAATCTGGACCGGGAGCCCGCGAGATGCACTCGGATTGGGTACGAGAAATCCGTGACAACTGCTTGGAAAGCGAAGTCGCCTTCTTCTTCAAGTAATGGGGTGGCACCTTTAAGAAACGTACGGGCAGGATTCTTGATGGACGTACATGGGATGAGATGCCGAGCATGATGCAGGCGCAAGTGCCACATCCTGGAAAGCAGTGGGATTCGTTATCCAAGAGGGCGGGATTGTAATTTGGCAGCTGTATACCGATGCTGATTAGATGGAATCCGATTGTAGAGAAGGGTGCACGGTCGTCGAAAGCAGCAATTAACAAAACTTGCGCTTTCCTCACACCGCAAGAAGTATCCTTTTCAAACCTGAGCGGCTGCGGGGATTGTTTCATGTGAAGTATCCAGAGTATAGTGCGGCTCGGAGAGAGAGGCACTGCGAGCGCTGTACCGACGGTGCAAAGGGTTGGCGGAGCCTCATGGTGAGAAGCATCGACGCCAGTCAGTTCTATAATCCGTGAGTTGGATACGAACAGATCTCGGTCATTACAGTATTCGCTCGGCGCGGGTTGCAGCCTGTTGGTATCGATGAGATTCCTTAGGTGCAGGGGAATGAGTTGTTCCGCTCAAACTGACGCAATTCCGCAACACATGTAAGTTGATCCTTGGTGGATGCTATTCATTGTGTTCTTGCCTTGCAGCAGCTGATTGGGCCAAGTACCTAAATGGAAGAAGTCGGTCAACCTCACAGCCAGGACAGCCCTGCTTCATCTGTATCTCTGGAGTCGCCACCCACCGAGAGCTGGTGGAATGTCTTTGTTCACGCCGTGAGGGGTACCGGGGGTGATCCAACCAAAGGGCCGATCCAACGTGCTGTCATTCTCCTAGCCATTCCAATGGTGCTGGAAATGGTGATGGAGTCGCTTTTCGCGGTTGTGGATATCTATTTCGTTTCGAAGCTCGGAGATGCGGCAATGGCGGGAGTTGCGCTCACGGAATCGGTACTGTCATTGATCTATACGGTGGCGCTGGGGCTCAGTATTGGAGTTACCGCCATGGTAGCACGTCGGATCGGTGAGGACGATCCGGAGGGGGCTGCCCGAGCAGCGGGCCAAGCCATCCTCCTGGGGTTGCTGTTGGCCATCGGATTCGCAATTCCAAGTGTCATCTACGCCCCCGAAATTCTACAGATCATGGGGGCGGACGAGAATGTCATCGCTATTGGGCTTCCTTACACTCGGATACTGCTCGGAGGTAATGTGGTCATACTATTGCTTTTTCTGCAGAACGCTGCTTTTCGCGGGGCGGGCGATGCAGCGATTGCGATGCGCGTGCTCTGGATAGCCAACGGACTCAATATCATTCTTGATCCGTTGCTCATCTTTGGGATTGGGCCCTTTCCAGAGATGGGGGTTCAGGGGGCGGCGATCGCAACTACCATTGGCCGGGGAACGGCTGTCCTTATCCAAGTCTATGTACTGTTCCGCCGCAGTAAATTAATACGGATCCGCCTTGCGGATTTGAAGATCCAGTTCGGAGTCATGGTACGACTGGTACGTCTTTCGGCTACCGGTATGCTACAGATATTCATTGCCTCTGCGAGCTGGATCGGACTGATTCGGGTCACGGCAATGTCGGGAGCAGAGGCGCTGGCGGGCTACGTGATCGCGATTCGGATCATACTTTTTGCAATACTGCCTGCCTGGGGACTCTCTAACGCAGCAGCTACCATGGTGGGGCAGAGCCTGGGTGCGGGGGATCCTGCACGCGCTGAACGCTCTGCATGGATCTCCTGCAAACTCAATTTCATCTTTCTTGGGGTGATCAGCGTATTTTTCATAGCCTTTGCACCCATGATCGTCGGCTTGTTCGGGGGAACCAGCACTGCGTCGGAAGTGGCAATTACAGGATTGCGGATTGTGTCAATTGGCTTCGTATTCTATGGTTACGGAATGGTCTTGACTGCCGCGTTCAATGGCGCGGGTGCTGTATGGACGCCGACTATTCTGAATTTTTTCTGCTTTTGGGCTTGGGAGATTCCACTGGCGTGGGGACTCTCGGTCATAGGCGGGCTTGGGTCGACGGGGGTCTTTATTGCCATGACCGTATCGTTCTCTACGCTTGCAGTCGTGAGCGTAGTATTATTCAGGCGGGGTTCGTGGAAGCTGGCCACAGTATAGGATTGTGGTTTGATGCCAGAGTCACATAGTTTATACGCGGAATAACAAAACGTCCAAAATTCAAGGCGTGCCTGTCGGAGACCCAGAGCAGCACCAATTCCGGTCCGACAAGGTATCGGACACTACGTATGCCTTCGATAGCCCAATTGAATCCTCACAAATATAGTTTCTCACCATTGCCTATACTATTGGTTATATTCGTGCCGCAAACCAAGGCGGTCTACCATCATAGAGGAGTATCTACTTTTAATCTGATCGGTGCGTCTCTTGCAAACCCCTTGAAATAGGCGTTTTTTAAAGTTTGGTGTAGGACGCAGGTATACAATTACATGTTACTGTTACATTGCACTGATGCTTAGTCCAGCTGTTCAGGATTATTTGAAAGCAATCTTCACACTGCAGGAGGAGAATTCTGCGGTTTCCACGAGCGATATTGCACGTGCAATGAACGTATCTGCGGCGTCTGTTACGGGTATGATTAAGCGGCTGGATCGCATGCGGCTAGTTGTCCATGAATCCTACAAAGGAGTTAAGCTTACCGAAGCAGGCGAAAAGATAGCGCTGGAAATCATTCGCCATCATCGACTTTTAGAGACTTATCTAAAAGAAGTCATGGGCTACTCATGGCAACAAATGCACGAAGAGGCAGAGCACCTGGAGCATCATATCTCCGAGGATTTTGAGCAGCGGATTGATGCCCTGTTGGGGTATCCCACACATGATCCGCATGGGCATCCAATTCCTACACAGGACCTAAGGCTGGTCCGTGCAGAAACCATTACACTTTCGGAAGCTCCTGTTGATGAAGCCTTGGTGATTCACCATGTCTCGGATGAAGATACGGCGCTTCTCCACCTGCTGGAGCGTATCGGTTTGATGCCAGGACGCAGGGTGCGAATCGTGGTGCGCGGCAAGGATGGTATGAAAATACAGATTGGCGGCCGAGAAGAATATATCGAAGAGGCAGTGACCAGCGGGGTACACGTGATGGCCTAAATGCAGCGGTTTGATACGAGGACGTATTTAGTCTGAACGTGTTGATGTTAAGCAGTTGAAATGAAAACCAAGCCTCGACAAATTCTACCGGGTTAAAGTGCAAAGAAACAGGGGATGCAAATTAATGAGTTGATGGGGGATGCAACCATGAATTAGGCATGTATCCATCACAACGCGATTCATTACTGCACGTTGTCCAACGACAATTAAAACTACAGTTGACGACAGTTAAAATTAGTGTTTTTCAGGAGGTACTGAGGAAGCGGATTTAAGGTGGGGAAGTGAAGGCTAGAAGGTGTAGGGAGGAAGTGAAGAAGGGGAGGCGGAGAGGAAGCGTTGAAGACGAGGGGAAGAAGAGGGAGGGCGGGTAGATCAAGAGATGAGAGGAGCCGAGTGATTCCAGTTGAAGCGAGTTTTTCGACGATACTCCTTCAACAAGAAGTCCATGGTGACCGATCAACAAGTCAAGTATTTATTTTAGGGAATTATAACTCAAACTGTAACTTTTAACGAATTATGACGTATATTATACGA
>JAPPGC010000095.1 GCA_028875125.1 Bacteroidota bacterium
TGAAAAACACTAATTTTAACTGTCGTCAACTGTAGTTTTAATTGTCGTTGGACATCGCGCGCCAATTCACGCCCCGCTGCAGTCAGCTCTAGGGATTCTCCGACCGGATTCAGTAGTCTCTTTGCGGATGCGCGAGAGACTACATTCTCGGCGAAGGGTTTTTCCCAGGCAAGGTGGTCCTGAAGATGATCCACCCGACACTCGCGCTCAGCTTCAGGTGTGCCCTCATGTTGCAGCAAATGAATCACAAGCATCTTGATTGCAAACTGCCATCTTTGACGTTTTCTGCGCCGCCATGCAGCCAGAAGCCCCTGATTGGGGGCTACACAAAGCAGGATTCCGAACTGGACGCCTACTATCGCAACCATACATCCTGCGATTGAAGCATCAAAGAGGTGTGCAACCCAGTAACCCGAAACGGCGGCAGTAACCGCTAATAGGATACTATACAGGATCATGCGATCCAGTCGATTGGTAAGCAGGTATGCACTGATGGGAGGGCCGACCATAAGTGCCACTACCAGAATAGACCCCACCGCATCAAACGCGGCGACCGCAGTCATGGATACGATCCCCATGAGTGCATAGTGCAGCAACCCCGGCAGAAAACCCAGCGTTGCACAGAGTGCACTGTCAAACGTAGCCAACTTAAGCTCCTTGTAGAATAGCATTATGAACGCTGCACACAGCAATCCAACCAAACCAGTGGAATACAGGGATTGGGGTCCCAGATCGTACCCTGCGATTTGCAGGCGGTCGAATGGTGCAAAGGCCAATTCCCCGAGGAGCACCGCATCAGTGTCTAAGTGTACATCACCTGCATAGCGGGCAATCATAATTACTCCGGTCGCAAAGAGTGCCGAAAAAACCAACCCAATCGCAGCGTCTTCGCGTACACGATTTGTCTTTCGCATCCACTCAACCAGTACAACCGTAAGCAGCCCCGTCGCTGCACCACCGAGTATAAGAATTGGAGATGACAGGTTGCCGGTCAGGAAGAATCCAACTACTATACCGGGCAGGATTGCATGGCTGATGGCATCGCTCATCATAGCCATTCGCCGCAGGACAAGAAAAGTACCTGGAAGCGCGCATGCAGCCGCAACTACGGCAGCGACCAATTGAATCTCAAGCTGAAACAGGCTCATCGCACACGTTTGTCCAGAAGCCCCTTACAGGTGTTCATCCCCTCCTCTGTCAGTGCCCAGCCCCCGGTTGAATGCACACTTATCAGCCCTTTGGAATGTAGACTGCGCAACTGCCGGCGCAATGTGCTCGCATTGGGATGCATTACCTTCAAAGCAGCTTCCATATGCGGATGCTCATAGCTGTCATGCTTCCTTGCCAGTTCAAAGAGATCCAACAAAATGGCTTCACTCCTGAGTCTTCGGGCCTGAAGCGTCCGCCGGATCTGCTCCCAAACTAGTCCACGACGCGGAGCAATTATCACGGAAACCAACACAACTCCACTTGCACACAGAACAATCGTCGGGCCGGTTGGCAGATTAGACATGCTCGTACTCAGGAGGGCACCACCTACCCCGGATAATGCCCCTATCACCATCGAAACCAGCACCATGGTGCCCAGGTTATCGGTCCACTGCCGCGCAGCAGCTGCGGGAGCAATGATCATTGCACTCATGAGCACAACGCCTACCGTCTGCAGTCCAATCACAATAGCAACGACCAGCAGCGTAGTCAGCCCGAGGTCCAAGCGACGCACAGGCAATACCAGACTGTTTGCAAATTCAGGGTCAAATGAGAGGAGTTTGAATTCTTTCCAGAACAAAACCAGCACGACCAATGCCAAACCACCCAAGATTGCTATTGTAATCACATCTTGCTCAACGAGTGCGGCGGCTTGACCAAATAGAAACGAATCAAGCCCTGCCTGACTTGCATCGGGAAATTTCTGAATGAATGTTAGCAGAACCAGACCAATACCAAAGAACACAGATAGTACAAAACCAAGTGCACCGTCGTACTTGATCCGCGTCGTTGTGGTTATGACTAAAACAACGACTGTTGCAAGCCATCCTGCGAGCCCTGCACCCACCATCAAAATTAGCGGAGCCTTGCTGCCGGTAATGATAAAAGCCAGGCCGACGCCCGGCAGGGCGGCATGCGACACTGCATCACCCAGCAGACTCTGCCGTCGCAGTACAGCAAAGGCGCCTAACGCACCGCTTATGGTACCTAATATTGCCGTTCCAAGTGCAACTGTACGAAACGTATAGTCGCCTAAAAATTGCTCCATGGCTAGGATGCGCCCTTAATGATTGCAACACGGCCTCCGTAAGTAAGCCTCAAATTGGCTTCCGTGAATACCTCCGAAACAGGACCGCTTGCAATCCGACGTACATTCAGTAGCAGCACTTCATCGAAGTAGGAGGATACCGTTTGCAGGTCATGGTGCACGACCATGACCGTTTTGCCCAGTGATTGCAGCGTACGAAGGAGTTCAATGATCGTCCGTTCTGTCGTTGCATCCACGCCCTGAAGAGGTTCATCCATGAGGTAGATGCGGGCATCCTGCACTAGTGCCCGCGCAAGAAATACGCGTTGTTGCTGTCCACCGGACAATTGGCTGATCTGGCGATGGGCATATTCAGCCATACCTACTTGGTCAAGTGCAGCCATTGCCTCCGTACGCTCATTGCGCCCTGGTCGACGAACCCATCCAAGACGACCATACAACCCCATCAGAACAACATCCATAACACTGGTTGGAAAATCCCAATCCACGCTCCCGCGCTGAGGAACGTAGCCTACGCTGGAGGCTACACTTCGATAAGGTTGGCCAAAGATGCGAATTTGGCCGGCAGCTGGCTTGATCAGCGATAGAATCGCCTGTATTAGCGTTGTTTTTCCCGCGCCGTTGGGACCGACAATGGCCATCAGTCCACCTGAGGGGACGTCCAGATCAATATCCCACAAAACCGGACTTTCCCGATAAGCTACCGTCAGGTCACGTACTTCAATTGCGTTCGCCATTCGAGAGTGCCTCAACGATCGTATCAATATTGTAGCCGATCATATCCAGGTACGTGGATGCTGGTGTGGAGGGCCCGCCCAGCGCATCACCGTACAGCGTGCCACCGATACGGACATCAAAGCCCTTGGCCCTTACCGCTTCCTGAACGGCTACAATGCCACGTGGAGAAACTGACGACTCTATGAACATCGCAGGAATCCGCCGTTTAGTTACAAGTGCTGCCAGGTTCTGTACATCCGCCGCACCCGCTTCAGATGCAGTGGAGATTCCCTGAAGCCCACGAACCTCAAACCCATACGCAGCCCCGAAGTAACCGAACGCATCGTGAGAGGTTACGAGTACTCTCTGCTCCTTGGGGACCTTATCAGCTTTCTCACGCACGTAATCGTGTACGTCTAGAAGTTTGTCCGCGTAAGCATCTCCTCGTGCTACAAACGTAGCTTCACGTGTAGCATCCAGAGCGCCGAGGGCATCGGCGAGTGCACGTGCAGCACGAGCCCACAGCTCAGCGTCAAACCAGATATGTGGGTCATAATTACCTTGAAAAAGCTCCGAAGCCCGTAATAAACTATCTGGAACACTGACTTCAGCGATTGCGATGGTAGGCTTCCCACGTTCAGCCATCGCCTCAAACAGATCCCCCATTTTACCCTCAAGATGTAGACCATTATAAACCACGATATCAGACTCGACCATTTTACTGACATCGCGGGCACTGGCCTTATATAGATGCGGATCAACCCCAGGCCCCATCAGCGATTCAACACTTACCTCCGTCCCACCAACTGCACGTACCAGATCCGCAACGATGCTTGTGGTCGCCACGACCCTGATCGCACGGTCCCCAAGTGGAGGAGCCTCCTCTTCTGCTGACGCGCAAGACATCAGCAGACCAAGCACCATGATACATAGGGCAGCCGAGCGCATTGATATTTCAAATTTTTAGGCTAGGCTAAAACTGCAAAATACCAAAACTGTTGCACAGATGTGCATAGTCCATAGGAGCGCTCCATTGATCCCAGTAGACGTATGAACTACCAAAATTTTGACAGACTTCAGACAATGCGCCTCCAGCGTAGTACTGTTCCCGAGAAAACCGAGGCACTCTACCCATACCCCAATAATGCGTCCACTTCGAATAAACTATCCCAGAGATCAGCCTGAAATTCATTCACAACGTCAACTGCAAATAGTGTTGTCGCCGGCTTAGAAAGTCTTGATGCCGGACAAACACCGGATTGATTAGCCGTTGAAGCCGCCAAGCGCTTCTCCATGAGCCGAGCTGTGTATCGCTGAAGGAGTTGCAAAAACATAGCGCCTCATTAGCGCTTCCGAGTCATGGCGAGTCCTGCTGTACCAGGATAAGTGATGATCTGGACGAACTTGAGGGCATGCAGCGTACCGACCTTGTCCTACGGCGTAAAGTCAAATTATTCAGATCTACTCAGAGTCCAGCTACCGAAGCACAACAAGCTTCCGCCCTACGGTGCCACGATTCAGCCTTGCACGAAGCAAGTAGATTCCCGGCGCCAACAGATTCACCGGAAGCAGAACTTCCGAGTGGCCCCGCCCCACCGTACTCTGGCGTACGCTCACCTGACGACGACCTAACATATCGTAGAACTCAAGCTGTAGCGGTCCAGAGCGTTCAAGTGTAACAGGTAGCCATGCCCGGTCATGGGAGGGGTTTGGATATACTGCGCCTATCCTTGCGTCCAATGGAAAAACCCGTGAAATCAATTGCGTTACGTACGCGCCACCCAGACCATAGAATGTCGCCGTACGGGAATCCTGCAGACCATCAAAGCCTTCAAGTTCCCAATAAGGCGACACACCCAAATCTACATCCAGGTCATCCTCTGTACCCAGAATTTTGTCTGGCCCCGCTCCCAGAAACCCCGCTGCTTCAGGACTTGCATCCATGATCTGCCAGGGATAGTCAGCATGTCCGGTGTGAAAACTAGCAATTAAATGTCCTGCTTCATGAGCAATTATATTGCCCAGCGCCAATCCGAGCAGGTCAGCCATCGATACACTCGGAGCACGCTGTACGGCAGAAAAAGAGGGCTCCCAAAGCGGATCTGTAATTCGATCCAGGAGCACAACAGCGGTTTCATTCAAAACAAAGTTGCCTACATCCACACTTTCGGCAATGCCGATCGTTTCCAGGCCGAGTTCACTCCTGCTTCCACCAACAATCACACGACTTACGTTGGGTGCACCCCAGGAATCCGGGTCATCTCTGCTGTTCTGGATATCCAAAAACACATCGGCCGCCAGCGCTTTCTGCACGTCATCAACCAGATTTTCCTTGAGTGTAGCCAGCGCGAGATCAATGACGTAGTCTTCGTCCTGAGCAATACCCTGATTCTCCAAAAATTTACTCAATGGGGATAGCCGTGCATCGGCACGACCTCCAAGAATACTCGCGTCAAAATCAACACCATCAAAATCCACAAATAAAACCTGCCTTGTGGACTCTGGCTCACGCCCCGCACGATGGGCGGTCAAGGTCGCCGAGTAGCTGCCGGCTCCATGAGCTACACGAAAAAAATATCTCCCTGTCTCAGCGATAACAAGTGCAAGGTTCGCATTTCCTCCCTTAAGCAATGGACTTGTGACGGGTAACAGATCGCTGCGGTCAAGGTCTGACGCCAAATGAACCGTACCGTCAGCACCAGCAAATACCAGGTGACGGGCAGAGTCTTCAACCGCTGCACTCAACACGTCTCCCTCCTGCATATCCACGCTATACCAGTCAAAGTCTTCTGCATCTACGCCAAGCGTGAGGATGTACGGACCTTCGCTACCTGCTTTTGGGCCTGAGGCTGGATCAAAAGGATCATCTGGCCACCAGGAGTTAGTTCCCCGAACAGCCGCGAAATAAGCCCCATCTACTGGAATGACAACCTCCAAGTAGCTATTTCTATCACCGTCTCCACCATTCTTGCTGGCCCGCAGCCGCGTACCCGTGCTATCATAGAGAGCCACCTTGCTGTTAAGTCCGGGGGAAGCAGGAGAAGTATCTACTTCTATCGTAATTCTCTGTCCCGCAAGCAACGCCCCCATTCGGTAGAAGTCAAAATCTCCGGTGCCTCCGCCCCGGCTGCCGTGAAGACCATCGCCAATGATGCCCCGCACCCGCACACGGGTACCACTGGTTAGGTTCACCTCACGAGCTAACTGGATCGCTCCATCTTCAACCACCTCCTCCTCCGAACCACCAAACAGAATTGGAGACTCCGGCGACAGCATTCCAGAAATTTGAACCCCTGAACTCCCCAATACGCCAAGTGGCTCAGCCGTGGCTGGGGTGTCGTTTGCACCCCGCACGCCTGCTGGTTCGTTTTCATGTATAGGTCGAGCGCCTGCCTTGCCTGTCACTGGTAAGGCAGCTCCCGCCCGAACATGCGTGTGCGTCAGACAGAAGACAGTCGTATCCTGCCCGAAAACAGGAGAGCTGAGAATGCCTAATAAGACGATCACTGCTATCGAACGAGTTCCCATAGACGCCTGAATTGTGGATTAGCCCCGTCAAGCTGGATGAGACGCTGCGCATAAATGCGTGCATCTTCCAGACGATTTGTATTGTAGTACAGCGAGGCCAGGTTTGCTATGGCCATGACTATATCTGGATCCAGTGCAATTGCCGCCTTGAAGTCCTCCTCAGCCCTCTCAAAATCTCTGTTGAGCACATGTGCGTAGCCACGATTATTGTAGACCTCCGCCTGCTTGGGATTGCGTTCTAGTGCTTCATCAAACGTGGCGAGTGCCGCAGACACCTGCCCGGCATTGCTATACGCAACCCCAAGCCGAACCATAAAGCGCAAATGCTCTGGCGCGAGCTGCAGCGCCTGCTCCAGGTATGTAATTGCAGACTCTGGAGTTTCCTGCATCAAGTAAGCCTCCCCAATACGATAAGCCGTCCAGGCATCAGATATACTCTCCTCCATATTGCGTGCAATTCGCAGCACGCTGGTTGCCTCACCCTTCAGGAAGTGCATTCTGATCAATTGAATATCTACATTTTCTCCAGCACGATCAGCGCGTCGCAGATATACTGCCGCGGAATCCAGGAAGCCCGGGGCATTGGTTATCGTTTCGTAATAGGTCAGGAATCCCGCGGCAATTTCGGCATCACTTGGGGATTTATCGATCAGGCTTGCCATACGCACAAAGTCTGCCTGAGCTTCCGAGCTAACAACCTCCAAGACGTCAGAGCCGGGAGACCGAATAAAGTGATCCGTAATCGTGATATGCGGAATATCCTGTGAGCCAGATACGGGCATATGGCAACTTGTACAGTCCGCTCCTGCGGCGGCCTCTGGTGTTGGACAGACCAAACTGCTCTCGTTTCCCGTGTGACAAGACTGACAAACATCCCGGTAATGATCCTCTGCCATAGCCTCAATCGGGACATGCGGGTCATGGCAGGTGATACAGGTCATGGCCTCCGAAGCCTGAAAACACGCGCTCTGGCTTAACCGATCAGGATGAGAGGCCATAACGAACTGGTGCAAACTGTCTGCGTAGCGCGGCCAGAAAACGTTCTCAATGTCCGAAAGCGGCATTCCCGGCCTGAAGTCTGCAAATGTGCGCCCAGGTTTGTTAACCGAAGCCCCTTGAAGATGGCATCCCTGACAAATGTCAAACTGTTGCTCAACAGACAGCCTGGCCGGGTTCACTATGGTATAGTCTGCTTCCAGGCTGGTGTTGACAGCGTTACCACTGGTCACCGATTCGATGTGCAGCGAACCGGGTCCGTGACAACGCTCACAGTCAATTCCGTGTGGAACGGAAACATACCTGTTCTCCGAACCCTCCACATACGCTGGCATGGCATTGTGGCAGGCCATACACTTGAGCGGAATCGGTCGGTCAAATCGGTTATTATTCGGCCCCTTAAAACCTGGTGGAAGATCCCATTTACCCTCCTGTACATACCACGTCAAGGGCATCTGGTATAGATAACCGTTCACATTCATGATATGTGAATTCGTGTGATGACCGCTACCTACGATATAATCTATTTGCTCCACCCGCTTGTGCACCGTATCCTGTCCGCTCAGCCGGTACTCGACTACATAAAGTTCTCCTCCTTTCCGAAGGGCCTCGTAGTAGAGATCATTGAAATCATCGTAAACAGGTGTGGGATTGTCAAAATCAGCCTTGCTGTTAATCGGTCGGGCAAGCTCCCAGGACCGCCCCATTTGCGATTGTGTAAATGTGGCAGCTTTATCCGGGTGACAGTTCGCACAAGCATCTATACCAACGTAGTCAGCACTCAGGTTCTGAAACGGACTCGGCGGCCGCCGCTCGCAGGCTACAAAAACGAGCAGAGGCACCAAAGCGATGATGGCATGCTTCATGTTGCAAAAGCGTCCAGTATGGCCTGCGCCAATTGGTTATTGGGATCCAGTTCCATAATCCGTTCTGCTGCCCGCACAGCGTCTACTCCGCGGTCCATACGGGCATAAGATAGTGCCAGGTTCTCCCATGCCCCAATATATTCCGGTTCGATGGCAACTGCACGCTCCAAATAGGTAATTGCCTCCCCAAATTCCCCAACATTGAAGTACCAACTGCCCAGATTGCTGAGCGCGATCGGATTCTCTGGAGCCGACACAACCGCCTGCCTAAAACGCGCACCCGCCTCTTGAATGCGATTCTCTGTCAGGAGAAATAGTCCAAGATTGCCAAATGCATCAGCATGATCTGGGTCCAATACCAATGTCTGCGCAAGTACCGCTTCAGCCTCTGCAAACTCACCATTCTGCAGGAGTGCCGTACCCAGGTTATAGTGCGCCTGCACCAGCCATGGCTTTTCGCTGACAGCACGCCGATATTGCGCGATCGCGCCCGTAAGATCCCCCTCCAGTTCCAGAAAGCGCCCATAATTGATTCTGATGTCAGCAAGCGCCGGTTGAATTTCTAGTGCCCGTTCATATAGTCCTCTAATCTGATCGTGTTTTTCGTTTGCACCTTCATAGGCTTGTGCCAGGGCATTTAAGCGTTCTGGAATATTGGGGCGAACAGCAACTGCGGCTTCCAAAGGAGCAATAGCTTCCTCTGAGCGCCCCAAACGCCAAAGTGAGACTCCCATTAAAAACCTGGCCTCCCCAGTAGTATCCGATGGCCCCAGCGAACGCACTAGATCAATGCCAGTCTCCATGGCGCTAACGTCGCTCGTTTGTGTCGCATGTACAAGTGTCGCGATGGCTTCCATTTTTCCACTCCCCGTACGGTCACGGTCGTAATACGCAGTAAGCAACGGGGATTGATGGGCTGCCAGCGGGACTTCATCCTCAACTACACGAATCCAGTGATCCGTGAATGTAGCATGAGGTGTTCCATCGGCAACCTCTTTCGGCATATGACAACCCGCGCAATCAGTCCTTAATTCATGTTCAGGGACGGCCTCGTGACACGAAATGCAAGTGTTGTTGAAGTATTCCGGTCCTTTGTCTCGAAAAGCTTCGTGCGGATTATGACATGTTGTACAGGTCATTTGCGGGATGCTCGCCAGATAGCAGGCGCTCTGGGCAAGCCGCTCGGCATGGGAAATTACATCCAGTCCACCGACTGAGTCACGTGCGGAGAATAATGCAAGATGATCCTGCAATCTCTCTGATGGCCGAAAATCAAACGGCTCACGATCATCCCGAAGCACTGAAACGCTCGTATGTAAATGACATTGCTGGCAGACATCCATCTGAAGATCGTGGGTCAGCCTGGCCGGATTGACAATTGAATAATCGGCATCTTCGGTGGGGCCGCCTCCTGCAAGACGTAAATCAACATGTGCACTTCCCGGTCCATGACAACGTTCGCAGCTAATACCATTGGGGACTTCTCTATACTTGCCTTCAACCCATTCGACAGTGCTGGGATAGCTGTTGTGGCAAGCCATACAGCGATCAGGGATCAGACGTCCGAAGCGTTTGTTAGCAATGCCGTAACCCGGACTGAGATCCCACTGAGCCGTCTGACTATACCATGTAAGCGGAAGTTCATACAAACGTTCATTGGATTCAGACACATAGGTACGTGCCGCATTGCCACTCCCGATAACAAAATTCATACGCCGTTTCAAACTGTGAACCCGCTCTCTCTGGTTGTTTAGACGGTACTCTTCCTGCCAATAGGCCCCATCCTCTTCCAGAACCCTGTACCAGAATCCACTCTCTTCATGCCATATGGGATCTGCATTGAAATCTTCCACAACATTGTCACTGGTTAGTGGATAGAACGATCGTGCCATGCCATGATCCTGAAAGCCGGTCCATTCGGATTCATGACAATCAAAACAAACAGCATCTCCCACATATTCACTGTCAAGTCCCGTGAATACCGGAGATTCCGATTCATTTTCGCTCGAGCATGCCGCGATCAGCAGCAGGCTGCATACCCATGGCAGGGCTGTGTACATTAACTTTACTGGATTCATCGTATCAATCCATTCTGCCCTATAACTTAACCTCAACGAACATGGTGCGCTATTGTGCTGCGGTATTTACCGCGTTAATTCTGTTTGCAGGCTCGGTATCGGGCCAAGCCGGGCGTATTCCGGTTGCGGCTGACAGCGGTATGGTCGTTTCCAGTCACTATCTGGCATCACAAGTGGGGATGGAAGTGCTCCGTGATGGGGGCAATTCCGTGGACGCTGCCATAGCAACAGCCTTTGCACTGGCCGTAACATTACCATCGGCGGGTAACATAGGTGGAGGAGGATTTCTGGTGTACCACGGTGCAGATGGTTATGTAACCAGTTTCAATTTCAGGGAGAAAGCTCCATTGGCAGCTACTGCAACCATGTTCCTGGGGCCTGATGGTAAAATTAAAGATAACTCCAACCATGAAGGTCCCCTTTCGGTTGGTGTGCCCGGCACAGTTGCAGGCCTTTGGCTTGCCCATCAGCGTCTGGGCAGTGCTGACTGGAGCGCCCTTTTAGAGCCGGCAATCCAGTTGGCCGCAGAAGGTTTCCCTTCTACGCGTGCAATGCAGGGCTTCCTGGGACATCTTGCGCAGACGTCTTCCCCTCTGTACTCGGCTACTCGCCAAGCCTTCCTTAAAAACGGAACTGACGTTTTTGAGCCTGGAGAAATCTGGCAACAGCCCGACTTGGCAGCTTCTCTGGAACGTATTCGGGATCATGGACACGATGGCTTCTATGACGGCGAGACCGCACGACTTTTAAGCGAATTCATGGCCCGGCACAACGGGCTTATCACCATGGAGGACCTAGCATCATACGAGGCGGAGGAGCAGGCACCCATACACGGCACCTTTGGTGAGTATGACATTTATTCCATGAGCCCGCCCAGCAGCGGAGGGGTGGCACTGGTCACCATGCTAAACATTCTCGAACCCTATGATCTATCAGCGCTGGGACATAATTCCGCACAGTACCTGCATCTGGTGACCGAGGCGATGCGGCGTGCATTCGCTGACCGTGCGGAGCACCTGGGAGACCCAAATTTCAACCCGGATATGCCGATTGAACGCCTCATCAGCAAAGCCCACGCAGATAAGCTAAGAGAGTCCATCAATGACACACAAGCCTCCAAAAGCGACCCTGAACAGCTAAGCCAACTATATTTTCCGACTGAAAGTGAAGAGACCACGCACCTGTCCGTCGTTGACGCTGCGGGAAATGCGGTTTCGCTGACCTACACACTTGAACACAGCTATGGATCTCAGATCGTAGCCGACGGAACGGGCTTTCTGCTCAACAATGAAATGGGGGACTTTAACCCGATCCCAGGCCACACGGATACAAATGGATACATCGGCACGCCGCCCAACCTCGCTGCCCCACAAAAACGGATGCTGAGCAGCATGACCCCAACCATCGTAGCACAGGATGGTAAACCATTTCTGGTCGTAGGAACCCCTGGAGGGCGTACAATCATTAATACCGTCCTCCAGATAATCCTGAACGTCCTGACCTTCGAGATGAATGTAGCGCAGGCTGTAGAATCTTCACGGATTCACCATCAATGGCTCCCGGATGTCACTAGCTTTGAGTCATTAGGGATTTCGCCGGATACGAAACGCCTTTACGAAGTCAAGGGACATACTGTACGTTATCGAGGCTCTCAGGGGCGTGCACATTGCATAATGATTAGAGACGATACATTCTACGGTGCTGCGGATTCACGCAGTTACGACGGGCGAGCCATCGGCTTCTGACGAACATGTCCCAACCTCCAAAACTCAGGCGAGTCCTGACCACGATTGACACCACAGCCGTACTCATCGGCATAACGATCGGGGCTGGTATCTTTGCTGTTCCGCAGCAAATAGCGCTGAACATGAGCTCGTTCAGCCAGATTATTTGGCTCTGGGTGGGTTGCGGCGCCCTTGCATTTGTTGGTCACCTCATCTATGCAGAGCTTGGCACACGCCTGCCTGCTACTGGTGGAGAGTATGTGTATATCAATAAAGCCTTTGGGCCACTGGCTGGATTCATTTTTGGATGGGCGCAGATTTTTATTATCCGCTCCAGTCCACTGGCAGGCCTGTCATTGGTCACAGTTGCTTACTTCGAATTCTTCGTAGAACTGCTCCCCTGGCAGGAGACTGTTCTGGCACTGTGTATTATTGCTGCCCTTGGCTACCTGAACTATACAGGGATCCAATACGCCAAGATCTACCAGAATTTTTCGACCGTGGCCAAGGTCGGTGGGCTGCTGCTTCTGGTTATCATTGGCCTTATCGCACTCCCTGGCAGTGAAAATAAACTTGGTGAGACCGCTGCAAGCCAAAGTCAACTCGGGTTCACCGGAAGTTTAGCTGATACCATTCTTCTGATCCTGTTTGCTATGGTCGGCTGGGAACGAACCGGGTACGCCGCAGGCGAAATGAAAAACCCGAACCGCTCCCTTCCACGCGCACTATTCATGGGATTTGTTGTCGTGTTCGTTATTTACCTGGCCATAAACTTTGTCTACCACGGCATTCTAGGATTAGAAGCCATACGTGAAACGAACCGTGTGGGTGCAGATCTAGCAACCGTACTTATGGGGCCTGTCGGCGCAGGGGCCATTGCGATCCTGATAATGATTTCAGCAACGGGAAGCGTAAACGGGACGATTATTGCCGCACCGCGGGTTTACTATGCCATGGCAAAAGATGGTCTCTTCTTCCGCTGGCTCAACTATGTGCATCCAACTTACCGCACACCATCACGGGCTGTCCTGCTTCAATGCGGTTGGGGAGCGGTCATATTGTTGGTCCGTGGCTCATTTGAGTCAATTGCAACCGGTATGGTGTTCGTTATTCTGATCTTCTACGCAGTCACCACGGCAGCACTATTTGTTTTGAGACACCGCAAGGTCGGCGAGTATAATTCGGTGTTCAAGGTGCCCGGCTATCCTGTACTTCCCGCGCTTTACTTTGTCTTGCTCGTGGTTCTAATTCTAGGCCGCGGCATACTGGATTGGCAGCAATCTTTGATTGACCTGTCCTTTGTGCTCTCCGGCCTGCCGGCAGCCGCGTATTTCTTTTGGAGACGTCGTGTGAATGCCCAGGCTTCGTAGTCCATCAAATATCTCACCTCACTGGGCACGCCTAGTCTTCGCCCACTTGCCTACGGTTCGAGCCGCGGTCGAGGTGATCAATGCCTTGGATAAGGCGTTACCGGTAACCTTATTACCAAAGTGACCACACCATTTTGCATCAGCCGCTTCGCATTTTAGTCACGGGGGGCGCCGGCTTTATCGGCGCAAATTTTCTGCACCTCATGGTTCCTCGGTTCCCCGAAACGACTATTGTCAACCTTGACAAATTGACCTATGCAGGAAATCTTCAAAGCCTGCGTGCGATAGAGAGCGCTCCGAACTACACCTTTGTACATGGAGATATCTGCGACCTGGACCTGCTGCAACGATTATTTGCGCAATACGGATTTACAACGGTTGTGCATTTTGCAGCAGAGAGCCATGTCGACCGATCAATCCATGCGCCCATTGATTTTGTAAAATCAAATGTGGAGGGCACCGTCTTTCTTTTGCAAGCTGCACGAGCTGCCTGGTCTGGTTCTGATCAACAGCAATATCGCTTTTTGCATGTGTCTACGGATGAGGTTTTTGGAGCGCTTGGAGCATCCGGCAAGTTTACGATTGATACGACCTATGCCCCCCGCTCGCCTTATGCTGCCTCCAAAGCTGCGGCGGATCACTTCGTTCGTGCATATTCGACTACATACAACCTTCCAGTGGTAATCTCGAACTGCTCCAACAACTACGGACCCTTCCAATTTCCAGAAAAACTCATCCCATTGGCAATCGTTCGTGCCCTCGAAATGGCACCAATCCCCGTATACTCCCGGGGGGAAAATGTTCGTGACTGGCTTCACGTCGAGGATCACTGTGAGGCGCTCGCACTTATGCTGCATTGTGGCTTAAACGGAGAAACTTATTTGGTGGGAGGCAGCGGAGAATGCTCCAACCTGGAACTGCTTCGCCTCTTGCTCACTATTGTAGATGAAGAATTGGACCGACCGGAAGGAACCAGCTGGAGTCTCATAACTTTCGTCAAGGACCGTCCGGGACACGACTATCGGTATGCAATTGATGCCAGTAAGCTCATCACTGACTTGGGTTGGAAGCCCGATCACACGCTTGCAGCAGGACTTCGTACGACCGTCAGGTGGTATCTGGCAAATAGACCCTGGCTTAAGGCTGTCATGGATGAGTCCTACCGTACGTATCTGCAAAAGCAGTACTCAGAATGAAGCTGCTCCTATTTGATATCGACGGAACGCTTGTCAAGCCTATTGGATCAGGCCGAGAGCATATTGAATATGTACTCAGCAAACTCTGCGGTAAGCCAATCTCCACCGAGAGGGTGTCATTTTCTGGTCGCACTGACCCACAAATTCTGGAAGAGACCTTGACATTGGCCGGCCTTGAGTCAAAAAAGATTTCCGACTTGCTGCCGGTCGCACTGGCACGGTATTCGGATCACGCTACCTATGCCTCGAACGAAGTGCATCCCTCAGATGGTGTGCGAGCACTCCTTGAACATCTGCGAACCATCAAAACTGTGCAGCTTGCACTGCTGACCGGCAATGTTCGCCTCACTGCTTATCGTAAACTGGCTGCGGCCTGGATGGATCACTTATTCCCATTTGGTGCGTTCGGGTGCGATCACGCCGATCGAAACCGACTTCCGGCTATTGCTGCTGCCCGAGCCCTTGAATACTGTGGAAAGGCGTTTCCTGGACACGAAATCGTAATTATTGGCGACTCCGTACACGACATAACCTGTGGACTGGACATTGGCGCCTTGTCCGTCGCCGTGGCGACCGGCTACACGAGTTACCAGGATCTCAAATCGGCAAATCCAGACGTGCTGCTACGAGACCTTACGGATATTGATCTCTTTTGCAACCAAATCGGCATCAACAAACAACCAGGAATCAAAAAGAACAGCTACACCAGTGGGACTCTATGTGATCGGACTGTCCATTGAGACCAACCACACGAATACCGGACCGATTAGCAGTCGAAGCCGCCAAGTCGCATCTCCATAAGTCGAGTCAGATCGTTCTGATGTAGATTACGAAAAACATAGCGCCTCATGGGCTCTTCCTTAAAGTATACGATCGCGTTTCTCGAATTACTTGCCCTGTTCCTTGTTATCACGTTCTTTGCGACCTTCCAGGCTGAGGGTCAGGCGACGCCACCATTTCGTGGGACTGTTTGGGTCACTCCGGACATACTTGTCTCGTCTGATCCGACGTCTTTTGATACACTAACCTATCTTGGGCGCGGAATGCGGGAAGTGTATGACCGACGTATTAGCCGATGGGTCACGGTCAATGCCTACCTCTTTGATGCGAAATTCGGCGCACGAACGATGGAATTCCAGGTGAATCCTGAGTTCGGTAGCGTCGTGGCTGCACGCACGGAAGTCAACAAGTTCACGGAGGCAATCGGACGGTTGCCGAAGGCTCTATTGTCGCATCTCCGAGAAGTAGAAGTCAATGCTGGCCAAGGATTATTCGGGGGCAGTTCTCACAATGGGAGCATATTGATCCACACCGAGGATCCCGTCACAGATTTGGCCATCCGAGAGGGATTTCTTGAGGAAGTCCTATTTCACGAAGCAGCCCATGTGTCGCTTGATATGCCGCATGCCGAGTCTGCCGATTGGATGGCTGCACAGGTTGTAGACGGTACCTTCATTTCTGACTACGCACGCAACTATCCGCGGAGAGAAGATGTTGCGGAGACTATTCTTATGTACTTCGCGGTCCGGTACATGCCAGACCGATTGTCATCGCAGGTTCATCATTCGATTGTTACCACGATACCACATCGCATCGACTACTTTGTCGGACAACAACTAGACATGTCGCCGTATGCGCGGGCCAGCCTGACCATGTCGAGCAACATTGCTGACCGAATCTTCACAGTTGGCACGGCGATCCGACCTCTGGCGCTGCCCACCGCCCAAGGCGGTGTTGGCCCCTATACCTACACTTTGACGCCCACGCTGCCGGCGGGCCTCTCATTAGATGCCACCACGCGCACCATCACCGGGACGCCGACGGTGGTCACAACTGCAACGACATACACGTACACGGCCACCGACGCAAATGGTGCCTCCGCCAGTCAGCAATTCACAATTGAGGTCCATTCAAGAATAGCTCTACCCGGCAATATTGCCAACCAGGCATTTGCGCGGGCGCAACGTATAACGCCCCTTGTATTGCCCGAAGCCACCGGCGGCGCGTCGCCGATTACGTATAGTCTGACCCCTGCGCTACCGACGGGACTTTCCTTTAATGCCGCCACGCGCACCATCAGCGGGACGCCGATGGTGGTCACGACTACCACGCAATACGCGTACACGGCCACCGACGCGAATGGTGCCTCCGCCAGCCAGCAGTTCAACATTGAAGTGTATTCTCCTGTACATGCAGAGCAAGCTTCCTTGCCGGAATCCTTCACGGTGCGTGGCAACTACCCCAATCCGTTCCGGCATGCCACGCGGCTTGTGTTTGATCTTCCCTGGCGTGCACGTGTGAGCGTTGAAGTAATGGACTTGATGGGGCGACGCGTCGCCGCAACGCCTGTCAGCGAATTGGCTGCCGGTTGGGGCGCAGCATAGAGCTAAGCACATATTCGGCTACTTCTTCCGGAGTATACGTGTACCGGGTGCATATCGCGTCGCCGGCGGGTGATGCCGTTCACACGGGTCGGTTTGTGCGCATCCGATGAAGGATTCGAATGGAGCCGTTTGGCACAAGGAGGTTGGCAAATATGATACCC
The DNA here is from genome assembly GCA_028875125.1 of Bacteroidota bacterium. Taxonomy (GTDB): domain Bacteria; phylum Bacteroidota; class Rhodothermia; order Rhodothermales; family Bin80; genus Bin80. The sequence continues at coordinate 17,278 of JAPPGC010000095.1, forward strand.
ATGAGCGTATTGCAAAAAACATTATTTGCCTCCAATCCCCGTCTATTTCGGGACATAAGTTGTCCTAATTTGTCTGTACTTCGTGAAGGATCGGGATAGGCTCGCTGCTCTTTACAATCCTGCCAGTGATTCGTTACACGTGAAGCCGCGACGTGGTGAATTTTGTCCACGATGGGTGCGGATTTCCCGCGCCTATCCCATGATTCCTGTGATTCAGAACCTTTAGATTCTGTATTTCGGCGCTGGATGATCTGGTCTGCTAGATCATGCGCAGTAGTCGATGCACGGCAAGTACCACCACGCCGAATGTGAGATGGCACAAGACCTTCTGATAGCCGCACACCCGGACATGACGTGCCCAAAACTCGTCATAGAGGCTTCAAAGCTCGCTGCTCTGCCTCTAAGAAAACAACTTTTCACCATGAAACTACAGGAAACCTGCTACTGTAGTAAGCTTTGTTGTCAACAGTAGAAAGTTTTGTCGTTGAACAGCGCTGTGCCTGCGGTTCACGGGTATATGTTGCTTTTCGATTGCGCGGATTCGTAACAATGATCAAGACATGCTTCAATTTACGACTGTGTGCTTGAATCCCTTTTGCGTCATACGCGCTGTCCATGAGATCATAGCAGTTGGTCACCCGTTGCTTCGTCATGGTCGCTAACGGAATGGCGGCCTGACTATCGTGCAACTAGGCAAAAGAAACCGGACAACTGATCGGAACCCCGACGTCTGCCACAACCATGTGCAGCGTATAGCCCGTCCACTTCTGCGTTTATCCTGTCGCCTTCTTCCTATATCCAACCGTACAGTCACTGGGTAAATCGCCCAACATCTGCGCCAGGCCCATCGTGGACTGGACTCCCAAGCGACTGGGGGCTTGGGTCGTTCTTCTCGCTTCTTCGGACGTCCGTGCTTGCGTTTCTTCGGTAGAGAGTCCCCCCGCCTTGATTTTCGGCCCAAAACAAACCATTATTGGGCCGCTCGGGACAGAAACAAGCCTCGGAAAACCTCGTTGATTCGACACAGATTCATCAATCAGAACCAGAGACCGCAAAAGACTAAATGCGCGAAAATTTCCCCGGATTCGGATTATTGTAAGAGGCTCAAGGGTGATTTAGATTTGTATGTCTCCTTATCAGTACAAACATACTCCACTCGGTAGATTTCTACGACCGCAGCAGATCAGGCTGCGAAAACAGTAGGGCCATTTCGCGGAGTCCGATGACTTCGATTGATTTCCCGACCGGATAGCGTTCTTCGCCCGCATACACTACAAAGGCACGCTCCGGCTCAATATCACTAATGGCACTGTGGAACCCTTTGCCGAGGCTTGGGGTAAGTGAGCGCTTGATTTCTATGGCTATGGGCCGTTGGAATCCGGGAATCTCCAGTACAAGGTCAAGTTCAGCTCCCGCGGACGTTCGGTAAAAGCTGGCACGCGTTCGCGGGTAAGCATCAGAAAGAAGATTCTCAATTACAAATCCTTCCCAACTGGCTCCGACGACGGGGTGTCCTACAAGGTCGTGAAACTGTTTGATGCCTAAGAGAGCATGCATCAGGCCGCTGTCGCGGACGTAGATCTTGGGAGACCTGACAAGCCGCTTGCGCGTGTTCGCCGAATAGGGTGTAAGTCGCCGTACGAGAAGTAAGCGAGTCAGTACATCAATGTACTGAGATACGGAGGGGGCACTCATGGCTAGGTTGCTCGCCAACTGTGCCATGTTCAGGAGTCCCCCCTGGCTGTGAGCCAACATGATCCAGAATCGTTCGAGGGTTTTAGCAGGTATTCGAACCTGCACAAATTCCGCCAAATCACGCTCCAGATACGTGCGAATGAAACTCTGGCGGAATACCAGGCTATCCTCGTCAGTGACTGCGAGGTAACTGTCTGGAAAACCGCCACGAACCCATAGAGAATCCTGGGCATTCACGTCCGTTTCAAGGACACTGAGAGGATTGAGAGACACAAATTCGATTCGACCCGCCAGACTCTCTCCAGGCTGTTTAAGCAGATCCATAGTTGCTGACCCGATGACGAGAAACCTCCCGGTTCTCAGGCCGCGCCGCCTCCCTTCGTCTATGAGACCGCGCAATTCAGAAAATAGATCAGGCACACGATGGATTTCGTCCAGAATCACAAGTCGATCTTTGTAACGACGCAGATACCACCTAGGGTCAATCAGCCGTGCCCGATCACTGCCGGACTGCAGGTCGAGATACAGTGCTTCAGTCATGCCTGCAATCTCCAAGGCCAGCGTAGTCTTGCCCACTTGGCGGGGCCCAAGCAGTGCCGTGGTTGCCTGTCGATTCAGTGCTTTACGCACCTGCGGTAATGCGTTACGGGACAACATCCTTGTAAATATCGAATCATATTTTCGATTTGCACGGATAAGCGATTAACTATATAAGTTGTTTCCGTCTGTAGGCAATAGAGTTATACATTTCTCAACAATTAACGCACATGATTATCAGGGGGCATCAGAGAGCTGAATAAGTCTGCCGTGGCTGTGAAAACCGATGCCTCGGCATCACAAGGGCTACACCAAAACCTTGTAGCCCAAGTTCACCGTGCGCATAGAAAGACGCTTCTCTTTGGCCAATGTGAACCCCGCCGAATATAATACCCGTTGTTCGTGTGAAGATTACGCGTCTTATTAGAAAAAATCAGCCCGAATACATCTCGGCACACTGATCTTCTGTAGGAACTAGCATAACTAATCTAGCCAGTAGGTGCTCCGAGTGAGCTTTTGATCTCTTCCAACAGGGAATCACAGGCGCGGGATACAATCTCATAGACCTCCTCAAAGATTCCACTGTAATACGGATCTGGTATTTCATCATCCACGGAGGACAGATCGAAAGTGCGCAAGAGTCTCACTTTCTCAGTGTAACGGCCATCCCTGTCTAATGAATGCACATCTCTCAGATTCGATCTGTCCATGACCAGAATAAGGTCACATGTCCGCAGGTCAGCTTTTGTGATCTTCTGTCCTCTGATATGATCCAGGCCGAAACCGTGTCGTCTTGCAACCCAACAAATCCGTGAATCCGGGGCTTCACCTATGTGCCAACCGCTCGTCCCTGAGGAAACCACTTCTATATAATCCTCCAGTCCATGTTTCTCCACGAGATTCTGGAAATAACCGTGAGCGAGCGGACTTCTGCAATGATTGCCCAAACACACGAACATGATGCGTTTGGGCTTTTTTGGTGTGGATAACATCGACCCGTGTACTTGCAGAATCGTTGTAGGTTTGTGTATATTTTGTGCGCGCGACCGCACGAACTGGCCTGACATGTGTACACACAGTGCCTTGGAGGTCCTTTCGTACAAGTAATGTCGCGTCTTCGTTGGAGCAGGCGATTTGTGTGTTTCAATAATTGGGCAGTATCCATGAGCATAAACTCGAGAGAGGCGGCCATCCCCGTAGGCAAGTACATGGCAGCCCTGCGCGAGTATATTGAAGCTGACGGATTTGCCTGGGTTGAGGGGGAGCTTTCCGAGCATAAATCTTCCCGGGGACACTGGTATTTTACAATTGCAGACGACTCCAGCGCGCTCAAATGCGTAATGTGGAAAAGTCGAACACTGTATGTGGGATTCACGCCTGAACCGGGGCAATTACTGCGCGTGTATGGATCCCCTACTGTTTATCCGAAGTTTGGCAATCTCCAGTTCAACGTCCAAAGAATTGAGCGCCGACACACCACCGGCGAACTCCAGAAACGCTTTCTTGAGCTTCGGCGGAAACTTTCTGAGGATGGGCTTTTTGACGACAGTAAGAAAATATCCCTGCCCGCAATACCCCGGCGCATTGGAATTGTTACTTCTGGGGAAGGAGCAGCATTACAAGATATCCTGCGTATCCTGCGGGATCGCTTTCCAGTTGCTGAGGTCATCCTGGCACCGGTCCGTGTTCAGGGTCCATACGCCGCGCCGGATATTATGGATGCTATTGCACAATTCAATCGTTTAGCGGCAAACCGTCGTCCTGATGTGCTTATTGTTGGACGTGGGGGTGGTTCGCTCGAAGACCTCTGGGCGTTCAACGAAGAGCCAGTCGCACGCGCTATATTCGATTCAAGGATCCCCATTATCAGTGCGGTTGGACATGAAACCGACACAACCATTGCAGACTTGGTGGCTGACGTGCGCGCTGCTACCCCCACACATGCCGCCCAAACCTGTGTACCAGATCTCTCGTCCCTCGTCTGGAATATTCAAGGATGCACGCAACAGATGCATCAATCATACATCGCCCGAATAATCGGGCTGCGCCAGCGAATTGTCCAGATTACTGAATCATATACATTCAATTCACCGATCAATCGAGTGCGCGACGCACAACAGACACTGAACAACTACGTAGACCTGTTGAATGAGTCCCTGAACAGTCGCATTCAGAGAAGTAGACACCAAGTGAAGTTGCTCAATGGACAAATAACCGCACTGAACCCGCGCCGATACCTAAGGCGCGGCTTCGCTCGTATAGAACGGGAGGGAAAAGTTGTGCGTTCCAGTCACGAACTTAATAGACACGACCACGTGGCTCTCCATTTTGCCGACGGGCATCGGGAAGCTATAATCAGCGACTGAAAATATTCGTCCTTTTTCCCCAAATACGATAGTCCCATTCCTAATCAACCCACAATAGCAACCACACTCCAGATCTCCCCCCGATCCCGGCTTGATATATTGAACGTTGGAGAAAATGTGGAGAACGTAGACTCCGGTATCTTCTCCAAATTTGACAGGATTGCGTTCTGTTCGGTTCATACTACGGCAGGATTTCTGGAGCAGCCTCTTGCCCTGAAACTGGGAAACACTCGCGAAGGTATTGAATCACTTGTTCGCTCGGCTCGCAGACTCTTTCCGGAAGGCGCGCCCTACTGGCATGATCGCATGGAACTCCGAAGTGAATTGACTGCTGAGCAACGCAAACACGAACCCCTGAACGCGGATTCGCACCTGGCTTTCATATGCCTCGGGCTTTGCAATTGCGTCCTGTACAAATTTGCTCCAGATCAGCCCGTCTACTTCATTGATCTTGATGGTGAGTCCAATGAGACTTTTCGATCCAGAAAATCAATAGCCGTGGGATACAACAATGCTACCTGCGTGCACGAAGAAACATTGAAGGTTGACCTGCCCAAGAAAAATCAGTGTGCAGTGGATCTGAACAACAGCCTACCCGACCTGCAGGCACTCGTAGCCAAATACCAGATTCATCGGGGGCTTGTTACTCTTGAACTGGCTCCAGGCGAGAAACATGCAGGGGTAACAGTGAATGAGTTTGAATCACTGCTTGTCGAGCGTGATATCACCGATGTACTTATGAATCCACTGAGATATACGCTGTCCAATGCTCCCCGGTTTGCACGAAATCCGCTGAGGGTTCCAGGTAAGGCCAAGAATATGCTCCAGTATGAAATACACCTAGCCATCAGGGATGGACTGAGAGTCGCAAATCGAAGTGTCTCAATACTTGAGTACATGGTGGAACGTCTGGGTATGCATCTACCCCTGTTGGAACATGTAATTGACCGGATTGCATCTCCTCTGGAAGCACGGTGGATGAATTTGGGCAGTTCAATCCAAATGCTCATCAACGCAAAAGATGAAGATCCTCTGGGACGCGTAGTGATCGGCACTTACCAGAGCCCAATACTAATTCAATGGAGGCGTCCTGAATCGGATGTCCGTGAGATGCACCTGCGTCTATTGCGCTTCACATAGAATCAGATTAGAGACCGTGACTGGCCGCCATCAACATTCAGACAGGCCCCGGTAATCAGACTCGCCCGCTCAGAAAGAAGGAATGCAGCGACGTCTGCAATTTCTTCTGCTGTCCCAAACCGGCCAATCGGCAGATTGTCTGCTATAAAGACCTTCATCCCTTCCGGGTCGCTTTTTACCCGTCTGTCCCAAGATCCTCCAGGAAATTGAATAGATCCAGGAGCCAGTGTATTTACGCGAATGTTATCCGGCGCCAGTTCCAACGCCATGATTTTGGCGGCACTTGTGAGTGCAGACTTGGTCGCGTTGTAGATCGACAACCCGGGACCACCAGCTTCACGACCGAAGATGGAGCCTATAAAAAGAATGGCGCCACCTCCGGCTGTTTTCATGAATGGAATTACTGCGCGACTGGCCCGTAGGTGCATCTTCAAATTCAAGGTTAATATGTCATCCCAATCCTGGTCTGACAAATCAGCGAACTTGCCCCGACGATTGCCACCAGCGTTATTAACCAGAAGTTGAACCCCTCCAAAGTGGTCGGCCGCAGTTTTAATCAAGGCTTCCGGTTCTCCAGGCACCGCTAAATCTGCCTGCTTTGCCAGTACAGGCACACCATGTAGTCTAGTGATCTCTTCTCTCACAGCCTCCAGTGCTTCCTGGCCACGGGCACAAACAACAAGACGACATCCTTCTGCCGCAAGCCCCATTGCAATGGCTCTGCCCAATCCACGACTGGCGCCAGTAACAACCGCAACCTTCCCTTTGAGACCTAAATTCATCTTTCTAAGACTTTAAGAGTACAATTTATTGATCGTTTGCGTACGTCCCTTTACCATTGCCTGATCCTATGAGCAATACAACAGAGACCGAAGAATCGCTTGATACGCTTCTGCAGCGCTTGGAGTCCATTGCAAAGGACTTATCCGAAGATTCCGGTACAATGGAATCGGCCTTGAAAAAATACGAGGAAGGCATCGGCCTTGCTAAAGAATGTATGAAACGGCTGGATACAGCCGAACAACGGGTCACTGAATTGCGCAGTATTCTTGAGGCCGACACGGATGCTCCATCTGACGAATTTACTCTTCCCAACTGATGTCACCTGCATCTGATCATATCCTGCACGACCTGTCCGACGAAGCCCGCCTTTGGGTCATAGCACTTGACGGGGATGAGACTGGACTACAGGGCCTACTTACCCGAACACAACAATTTATCGAACAATGGGTCTCGCACGGCCGCCCTGTTCAGGGAGCTGCTGTGCTTGAAGCGAACCGTTTCCTGTTGGTTGCCGGCGAGGTTGCTGGCGGTGCCATCAGCGGCTGTGGCATTGACGCGCTTATGCATGCGATTCAGGAAGCTTCCATGATTGAAAACTGTCGACTACTTTCATCTATGTTGATTTATTACAGATCCGAGAGCGGTCAAGTAAATTATACTTCGCGCGCGAACTTCAGAAAAATAGTTTCTGAAGGCCTGATAAGCTCCACTACCAGGGTGTTTAACCCCGGGATCTATACCTTGGGGGCACTACGGGCCAAGGAATTTGAGCTTCCGCTTGCAGATTCTGTCTACAGCCGAATGTATCGTGCACCTGTGGCCGCGACATAGGAGCATGCCTCAGTAATTGTACTCGGCGCGTTCAAAGCAATTTGCAGGTGGTAGCAAGTATCGGAGTAACAATCAGAGCGGTGGAGGAGCATGTTTAGATGCCAGGCTTCCCAGAGCAACAAACTTCAGAATCCACCCTTTTCTTTTCGTGAAAGTTAGGTATGAACCTGGGCGCGAGTAGACCTCCAAATGACAACGGAACCTGCCCTGATAAGGGGGTAAAGCGGGAACCAAAATCGTCCAGACCGATACGGTGACTCGCAGTGGGCCATAGCCACCGAAAAACGATCGAAACGGAAATGAAGGGGGTCTGTATTTTTAGGGCACTACAAATGGCGAACTTGTTGGGAGGGATGAAGCGTCCTCCAGCATAAGCTCCTTCATATAATGTTTAGGACGCCTCGTTGGCAATTGCGCGACCGAATTCCTCAAAGGCGCGAGATCACCTACAGCACGCTATTTTTGACTGCCTGGATGGGAGTCGGCACTGTAGGGTATGCTGTCCTTGAAGGTTGGGGGCTGCTGGACTCGCTCTATATGGCGTTCATAACGTTATCTACAATTGGGTTTACCGAAGTACGAGAGCTATCAAGTGCGGGAAGGGTCTTTACAATCCTTTTTGCATCCATCGGGATAGGCTTCTTAGCTATTGTGGCGACACGATGGACACGTCTGCTTGTAGCAGGTACGCTGATCCGAAACCGTCGCCGGATTCATAGAATCAAAAACATGCGAAATCACTATATCATCTGCGGGTATGGGCGTGTGGGAAAGGATGTTACAGAATTGCTCCTGAGAGCCGGGAAATCCCTCGTAGTTCTAGATAAGAATGAAAAGCTCGTAAAGCATCTGTCTGAAAACGGAATAAATGCACTTGTTGGAGATGCTACCCAGGACAGCGCCCTGCTTTCGGTGGGCATAACGAATGCAACTGCGCTTATCACGCTGCTGCCCAACGACGCCCAAAACGTCTACGTCGCGCTTGTCGCACGGGAGAATAACCCTGAGTTATTTATTCTGGCGCGTGCGTCCGATGCTGCCAGCCGACGGCGCATACTCCAGGCTGGTGCCACAAAAGTGGTATCGCCCGTGCAGGTTGGAGCCGAAAGAATGGCTCAAGTGGTTTTGCGCCCTCACGTAGACCGGTTTATGTCTTACGTATTGCAGGCAGATGACCTGGGATTGAGTATGGAGCAGGTAATGATAGAAGAAGGGGCCCCCTTGGCTGGTAAAACCCTCAAAGAAGCAGATTTTCGTGGGTTCTGGGAAACTATTGTCATCGCTATCGTCAAAGGAGATACTGATAAAGACATGCATTTCTATCCAGGACCTGATGATCTGATTGAAGCGGGGAACATCCTGATAGTGCTCGGAAGTATCGAGATGATTGGAAAACTCATCAGCGAGGGATGCCTGCCTCCCAAAAGAACCTCAAACAACATCTTGCGAAAATCATCGTAACCATGCAGATGCGCTCGCTTCAACTACTTTGGATTCTCTTATTTGTACCGGCTTCCTACGCCCAGTCGGGCGGGTACATTGACCAGGATGCAGTTGCAGACCTGCTTAACCTGCGCTTCGAAAGCCTTGAACATATCCCGGAGGTTTTCTACAGGTACCATGTCCTCGAAAATGATCGGAACAACAGCGTTCTGGCCCGAAATGTGTTCTATCGTACAATTGGTGATGGCAATACCCAACTTGGTGCTCGACGCTCAATGGTTGTAGAAATGATCAACCGGCGCATGATGCAGACTTATACCGTCGGCGATACCATCATCACACCAACACGGTTTGAATTGGATTTCAGGGCTTATTCACCGTTTCCACGCTACTATGCCGGCGGACGTGAGTTTGACAAGCTCTTCATTATGGACAAGACGATTCAGGCCTTTGCCGCTTACGAGTACGGACGCCTTATGCGGTGGGGGATCATCAATACCGGTAACCCGGATGAATCGCCAACCCCCTATGGCCGCTACAATTTCAATTGGCGTGAGGAGTACCGAGTATCATCGGAGAGCCCCGAAGGTGAGCCCTGGGAAATGTACTGGGTCATGAACTTCCATGCTGGCGATGGCATGCATGTCCACCAATACGAAATGCCCACCGGCGGCCCGATGAGCCACGGATGTGTGCGACTCGTTGATGCTGATGCACAATGGGTTTACAACTGGGCGGACATATGGCAAACTACCAGCACATCCGAGGGAATTGCATCTATGGGGGCAAAAATCCTGAAACAGGGTACTACTGTGTTGGTCATCGGTACAGAACCGCGCGGCAAGCCGCAACCATTTGAGCAAGCTCGCCGCTATCCTGTCCTGAAGCTTGTTGATCTGCCCGCCCATCCTTATGACGTGCCTCCCGCCACTCCCCAGCAGATCAGGTTTGACGAACTTCGCAAATCACAGCAGATTGACCCCTGAGCGTGTGCTGATACGTTGGACTTTTACTGGATAGCACGAAACATTCGCTTACCGCGAATTTGGCCCAGTATGAACGGACTGCCTACGCTGTTCCACGAAAAATAAACAGCGACTGCACGCCCAACCACATGGTCCATTGGAACAAAGCCCCAAAAACGGCTGTCCTCGGAATTGTCCCTATTGTCACCCATTACAAAGAAATAGTCCTGCGCGAAGGTATAAGTATCTCGTGCCTCGCCGTTGATTCGAATCGTGCTATCACTGCTCAGGGATGCAGTATGTCCCTCAAATTTGGTGATCACAGGCTCATAAATCGGCCAGTTTTCCAGCGTCAGATCTACAGTGAGATCTTTGCCCGGGATCGTGATTGGCCCGTAGTTATCGGTAGAATGGTTGCTGCTCGGGGGATACAGTGAGTAGGTCCGATTCACGGCTGGTTCCCTGACAACGGGGTTGACCGCCGTCACATATTCCCAGGCTTCGATGGCCTTCGCGGCAGCATCGGTAGCCTGGATCCGTACGACCGTGGGATTCATGGTCGGCCAATGTTCGGAGACACCCAATTCTTCCAGGCGTGCACTTGGTAGACGCATACGCGGATCCTCCTTATAGACATACCAGAAGCGCTGCATGGTATCCTTGAAGGGTTCCGTTGTCTCCTTGAAAAACAACGTATCACCGCCGACGTGTACAATTTTGTCAATTATCTCAAGCGTATCACCCGGTATGCCAATGATCCGTTTGATGTAGTACGTCTTGCGATCAATGGGCTTGTCATCATCATCCGCCGGCCAGTTGAACACAACGGCATCGAAACGCTTAGGCTCAGAAAAACCGGGGAACCGGGTCCACGGAAGATCAAGCCCCCGCACGTATATCTGGGTGAAGGGAATGCCTATGGTCATCGGGGTTCTCATACCGTAATGCAGCTTTGACACTACGATGTAGTCCCCAACGAGTAAACTCTTCTCCATGGAGGGGGTTGGAATCTGAAACAGATCAAAGAACACCGTCCGCATAATGACCATGAAGATGATCGCAAACACTACGGCATCTAGCCATTCTCTCAGCGGCCCCTTTTTCTTTTTCTTACTCTTACCGCTGCGCTGTGCCGCTCTTTCTGCACGTCGCTTTTGTCTTTCCTTCTTGCCAAGTGATTCAGGCATCAGTTAGTTCCTCGGTGAAATTCGTCTGTCTTGGACTGTTATGATGAGGCTTGAACCGGTCTTCCCAATGTCAGATTTGGTCGACATATTTGATTCAGAAAATACTCCGAACCATCGTATCCTGTCGAATACCATTTCTCCGTAACAAAATTATAATAGTAATCTACATAAGGTGCTGGCTCTGTGCGCATCGCCACCGCAAGAAGTGATTGTCGCATGCGATACAGGAATGATCGAAACCGCTGATCCGTTGCTACAATTACTCCACGGTCAAACGGCCCCCGAACATCCATGACCATCATTGGAATCGAGTCATTGACCACGAACCAGTACTCAAACTGACCATTCTCGTCAGAAGGGGTTTCATCGCCTTGTTTCGTTTCCACGGCTGTCTGCGAAGGCGGACCAAAGTATGACTCGAGGTAAGCACGTATTTCGGGCGTGGCCACTGTGTCAAGCGGTGTAAAAAAATTATTCCCCAGATATGCCCATTTTACTTCTCCAAACCGTGTCAGCCAATCCGTTCGAGCATCGATTGACGCCAGCGTCCATGCATGAATTTCTCCTTGAAACGGCTTGGACAAAGATGGATCAGGCATGCCCATAACTTCCCTGATCCATCCAAACAGAGAGTCACTGGCTACTGGAAATCGGACCGGCTCAAGAGGGCCGACATATTCTCCATAGGTCTCCAGATACGTCCGATAGGTTCGTTGAAATTTCTCTTGAGCGTAAACAAAGCCGACCTCATCCCAGGCTACACGCTCATTTTGCGCATGGGTATGCAAGGTTAGCATGAGCAGCATCAATAAAATGCAGAAGCTTCGCTGCATGACGTCAGTTCTCCATGGAAAGTACAGCCAGGAATGCTTCCTGTGGAACTTCAACATTGCCTACATGCTTCATGCGTTTCTTGCCCTCTTTCTGTTTCTCCAGAAGCTTGCGTTTTCGTGTAATGTCCCCCCCATAGCATTTAGCGGTTACATCTTTGCGAATTGCTTTCACATTTGTTCGTGCGATCACACGGCTGCCGATAGCTGCCTGTATGGCCACCTCAAACATTTGGCGTGGAATCAGATTTTTGAGCTTTGCCGTAAGCTTGCGGCCCATTTCATAAGCCTTGCTTCGGTGGACAATTGCACTCAACGCATCCACCGGGTCACCATTTATAAGTACATCAAGCTTGACTAAATCACTTCGGCGGTAACCGGAGAAATCGTAGTCAAACGATGCATAACCGCGGGAGAAACTCTTGAGCTTATCGTAGAAGTCGAAAACGATTTCTGCCAGCGGCAACTGGTACTCAAGCGTAGCCCGTTCCGTACCTAGATACGTCTGATTAACGAATTCTCCCCTTCGATCCATGCATAGCTTCATGATATTGCCAATGTACTCTGAAGGGGAGATAATTTCTGCCTTTACGAACGGTTCTTTTATATGATCTAACTTACCTGCTGCCGGTACTTTGTTGGGATTTTCAATTATTTCAATGTCTCCATCATTCGTTACGACCTCATACTTAACGTTTGGTAGTGTCGTAATGATATCCAGGTTGAATTCGCGGTCGAGCCGTTCCTGGACGATTTCCATGTGAAGGAGACCCAAAAAACCCACACGAAACCCAAAACCAAGAGCTGCTGAGGTCTCTGGCTCATATCCTATGGCAGAATCGTTGAGCTGAAGTCTTTCTAGCGAGGCGCGAAGATCCTCAAAGTCCTCGGTGTTCGTGGGATACACACCGGAGAACACCATCGGTTTAACCTCTCGAAATCCCGCAATCTCGTTAGCGGCAGGCCGATTTGCATGCGTGATCGTATCTCCCACACGCGTATCTCTGACATCTTTGATCGACCCGATAACATACCCGACGTCTCCGGCTGTTAGTTCTTCCGTCGGTTGCATTCCGAGTCTCAGCACACCGATTTCTTCCGCTAGATACTCACATTTTGCAGCCATAAACCTGAGTGCCTCCCGCCTTCGCAGTGTGCCTTCAAAGATGCGTACGTAGGCTATGGCACCACGATACTGATTAAAGATTGAGTCGAAGATCAAGGCTTGCAGTGGGCTATCAGGATGCCCTTCGGGAGGTGGTACCCGTTGAATGATGGTTTCCAGCAACTCCTGGACCCCTTCGCCCGTCTTCGCACTGATAGAGAGGACATCTTCGGCCGGTTCGCCGATCAAGCTCTCGACAGACATCGCCACTACATCAGCGCGCGCCCCAGGCAGGTCCACCTTGTTTAGTACAGGGATGATTTCCAGATCACTATCCAGCGCCAGATACAGGTTGCTGATTGTCTGGGCTTCAATTCCTTGCGCTGCATCCACGACTAAAATAGCCCCCTCACAGGCTTTCAGGGCCCGAGATACTTCGTAGGTGAAGTCCACATGGCCCGGCGTATCAATCAGGTTCAGGGTATAGTCTAAACCATCCGCGGCCCGGTACGTCATCTGGATGGCATGACTCTTGATCGTTATGCCACGCTCACGCTCCAGGTCCATGGAGTCCAGCACCTGATCCTGCATATCGCGTTTTGCGACAGTTCCGGTTATTTCCAGCAGGCGATCAGCAAGCGTGCTCTTGCCATGATCGATGTGGGCGACAATGCAGAAGTTGCGGATACGACTCTTATGTAAAGTCATGAGCAGATTCGCAACCTGACGCCGCCATGGTGTAGATTAAATTAGTAAGCGGCAACAATGCTCAAAAGCTATGGAAATGACCAAATTACCCCAGCGGACTGAAGCCCACATGGATCAGCGAGTGCCCTGGAGAGGACTCGAACCTCCACGCCCGTACGGGCACAGCATCCTGAATGCTGCGCGTCTACCAGTTCCGCCACCAGGGCAAGGTCAACGTGATACCATATTGTGGCTCAAAGTTCCCTGATATAACCTCATGGCTTGGAACAAGGAGCAACCTAAGTGGTTATTGCGCGCGTTTCCTCGGTAGCTCAATGGTAGAGCATGCGGCTGTTAACCGCAGGGTTGTAGGTTCGAGTCCTACCCGGGGAGCTGCTCCCAGTTGTCCAGTCAATCCCAAGGGACCCAAAACAAGTTGTCCTTACCTTGGCTGAATCGCCCCGGGGTTGGTCTTACCGTGTGACGCTCCTGATTCCCAGACTCCCAGACCGATCAACTCAATGGTAAAAGTCCCGTATGTTTCCGGGGACAATTGGTGAGTGAGGCTATATCCACAAATTATTTATTCATAGAGAAATGTCGGTATCAATTTCTTGGAGAAGGTCAGATTTTTTTCTTTTTGGTGATGTTCGCGGAAGAATCGATAGCCCAAGTAGTGCGACTTTTCATAACCTGATTAGCTCGGAGATCAAGCCTGACGACTTGAGCTTGATTTTGGATTTTTCCAAGGTCTCGTTTATTTCCAGTGCAGGGCTGCGCATTTTGCTTATCGTAGCAAAGGAATATGCTAATTCGGAGAAGTTGTTTGGACTATGTTCGCTCCCGAGTATAGTTCAAGAGGTGATGGGGGTCAGCGGCTTCAAAAGGATTGTCCGGATATTTGACTCTTTGGAAGAGTCTCTTAAAGAGATCGGGATTGAGTTACCTGTAGAAGAAGATGACTCGCCTGATATGGGACAAAAAGAAACCAGCGATTCTCCTCGCTTTCTGGATACCTTCAGTCAAAATGTCTTAACTGAAAGATTCATCGATGTAGCCCTGTATTCTATTCAGAAGTACGAGAACGAAACGGGCGAAAAACTCTCACCAGAAGTGCAGGAACAGGCCATTAGAGAAATAGAGGCTGAGCTTGCCGAAATTCGTGAAGAGATTCGACGGAAGGTCTGGGGATATCGCATGAAGATATTCTACGCGTCCGACATTAAACTCAGAAAATTTCTGGGTAAATAGTGTCGACCATGGCAGGGCCTGATTCGTAGTAAAATGGATGGTACAGCCGTTTGTGTTAGGCATTGAATCCCCCGTTGTGAACTCCAGATGAGGGAGTAGTTGACCTACTGGAAGCAACGCGATTGAGAGATAGTTCAATTGCCGGCCTTCTATACCACAACCTGCTTAATCCAAAATACCCCGACCCAAAGGACTACTCCAATTCGCTTTGTGGCATCGCACGGATAGCCCCAATGGATACTCCCCCGTCGACAAGGTAGGTTTGGCCCGTGACATAACGACTGGATTCAGACGCTAGAAAAACTACCATACCGTCCAAGTCATCCGGTCGGCCTGGTCGGGCCATTGGTATCCGTTCCTTGAGCATAGAGAGCCAAGTCTCGTCTTCGTAAAGCATCCTGCTTTGCTCTGTCTTGAACCAGCCCGGAGCCAGACAATTGACCGTGATTCCGTATTCGGCCCAGTCATGGGCCAACGACATCGTAAGCTGCTTGATACCACCCCGGCTTGCGCAATAGGGCCCCATCCCTGCATAACCCGCAACACAAGTCACTGACCCAATATTAATCACCCGTCCCCAATGCTGCGCCTTCATGATACGCGCCGCGGCCTGTGCCACAAAAAAAGCACCTCGGAGATTTGTATTGACCACCTTGTCCCAATCCTCCGCAGTGACCTCCAAGGCACGGCGGCGGACGTTACAACCAGCGTTGTTCACCAATACATCCAATCTTCCAAAATGCGCTTCCACATCTTGGACGGCTGACTGAATTCTGGACAGATTCAGAACATCCAGTTCCACTGAAAGTACTCGACCTCCGATGTCCAGAATATCTTCTGCGGTTTCCGCAAGTCTCGCTTGATCACGACTTGTGATCGCGATATCAGCCCCGGCCCGCGCCAAAGCCTTCGCCATGTACTGGCCCAGTCCACGACTGGCACCGGTAACCAGTGCAACCCGTCCAGAAAGATCAAAAAGTTGCTGTAACATCGGAAACAACCGTTATTTCTGGGAATTATATGCGTCATTTCATAAATGATTCCCAAACTATGCGTTCCACTTTCATCCCAGGTCTCTTCTTGCTCGCCCTTTTAATTACTCAAGCCTGCCGCCTAGATGAGGTGGTTCAAGAGGCATTACAGGCCGCCGTGGTTGTCGCCCTCGATTCCTTGGCGGAGGAGTTGACGGCAGAACAGCTGACCGATGCAGACGCGTATACGGAGCGTTTGCAGGTGTACCTGGGGGCGCATCCCATGTTCTATGGGGCTGCTGTGGCGCTGTTGGACGAGGCTCGCACCGTCACGACGAGCCTCTACGTATATCGCACCGCTGATGGCTATCAAGTTCTTGATCTTGTCCAGCCCGAATACGATATCGATGAGCAGGATTGGATCACGATGCCATTGGCGGCCAACGCAGGTGTATGGACACCCCCCTACTTCGATGCGGGCGGCGGTGAAATCTGGATGATTACGCGTTCTGTTCCGGTACTGGATTCGGGGAACATCATCGCCATCGTGACCACCGATCTGCCTGTGGATGCCCCCGATCAGTGATTTCGTGGATGCGTCTCCGCAACAGGCAGGCGCGTTCCGGGACCGAGAAGCCCGCAGGGACCCCGCGATGAGGATGTGGGTGATATGGATGTTCATCGGATCCGCCAACCTCGCCTTTGCCGCATCCCCGGTTGCTGCCGTCGGACAATTGTCATTCGAGCGAGTCGATGCTTTTGTTGGAGGCCCTACCAATGCGATCCGAGCTCACGACGTGAATGAAGACGAGCGGCTTGACATCGTGGTCTCCGGAGGCCAACACGTTTTCGTGTTGACTGGTCGGGGTGATGGCCGCTTCGATGTGTCGTGGTCCGGTGTCGCTGGCGAGAATCCGGTGGACCTGGCCATCGCGGACCTCGACTCCGACGGACTTGCCGATCTCGCGGTCGCAAACCACGAGACTGACTATGTCACGCTGCTCTTCGGCAACACTGGAGCAAGCTTCGAACGCCGGGACCACTCCCGATTCCGCGTCAACGTCTCGCCACATCCGCACGCCGTTGACTTGCGAGACATCGATTCCGATGGCCATGTGGATCTCTTGGTCGACGACCGGTCGCCCGAGGCCATCCGACTGTTCCGAGGTCACGGGGATGGCGCATTCTCAGGGCCGACGCTGATTGACGTCGGTGGGGACCCGTACCGGGGCATGAGCTTGGCCGATGTAACGGATGACGGCCTCGCGGACCTGATGACGCCGAATCCCGACCATGTCGCCGTCCTTGTCGCCGACGGGGACGGCGGCTTTCGGCCGAGAGCAACCTTGGCGGCACGTTTCCATCCGTTCTCGGTCGTGTCCGCGGATCTCAACGGTGACGGTCGTCCAGATGTGGCGGCCGCGTCCGGCGAAGGTCAGGGCTCGCTTGCCACATGGCATGGGCTTGCCGACGGGTCGTTTCGCGCCGCCGCCGTCTATTCAATCGCAAGCGGGCCGACGAAGAGCGCGGTGGCGGATCTGACGGGTGACGGAATCGCCGAGGTGCTGGTCGCGTGCTACGCTGGCGGTGAGGTCGCCGTGCTGATCGGAGGCGACTCACCTCTGCTTCAACGGATCGAGATCGAAGGGAGTCCCTACGGCCTGGCGACCGGCGACTTTGATGGCGATGGGCGGATGGACTTCGCAATGGCAAACGACGCGGCGAATTACGTCAGCGTTTTCTTGACGAGGTAGCCCACACTGGATGGCTGGATGCATCCGTTGTTCCGCCGTGCTCGGGGCAGGACGACAAGGGAAAAAGGTGGGGCCTACGGGACGATCGATGGTCTCGGCCGTCGGGGGTGGCCGGAGGGATGTAGCTACCGCGCACGCAAGGGTGATCGACGGGGTGACCGCAATCAAGTGATTGTCTACATAAACTGCTTTACCACATAGGTTTATACCTTCAAAGTTAGCCGTGCGCCGCTCCGCTATTGCATGATCCAGAGGAATTTTCCAGACTTGCGTCTACTGACACAAAGGCACCCTATAATTCCCTTATTTTATACGTCGCTGAAACGTCAAACGTCTACCTTTGTGCAGACGTAAATATCTGCTATAATCATGTTCAGTCTCGAATCCAAAATAGCTATCGTCACAGGTGGTGCCAAGGGGATTGGTGAAGCTACTTGCCGTGCGTTCATTCAGCTGGGAGCAACCGTGCACTTGCTTGATATTGATATGCCAAACGCTCCCAGGGTTGCAAACGATCTAGGTGCGCGCTGCGAGGCGCACTGCTGCGATGTTACGGATTCAAACGCTGTAACAGATACCATAAACACCATCGCCCAAACACATAACGGACTAGATATTCTAGTAAACAATGCCGGAGCGGGCCACATTGGCAGCATTGATAAGGCAACAGAGGAGGATATGGACCGCATGTATACAATCAATGTAAAGAGCGTGTACTACGGCATGCTTGCAGCTCTGCCCCATATGAAAGAATCAGGTGGAGGAAGCATTATCAACCTTTCTTCAATTGTCTCAATTGTTGGCATCCCTGATCGTTTTGCATATTCCACGAGCAAAGGAGCCGTGGCGGCTATGACTCGCAGCATGGCCGTGGACAGCTTAAAAGACGGTATCCGTTGCAATAGCGTCGCACCTGCACGCGTACATACTCCATTTGTGGACGCATACCTGGAGAAGTACTACCCGGATACGAAGGAAGAGATGTTCAGCAGATTATCCAAAGCTCAGCCCATCGGGCGAATGGCCACGCCTGAGGAGGTCGCCGCATTGATTTGCTACCTTGCTTCCGATGAAAGTGCATTTCTGACAGGGGTCTCGCTTCCTATGGATGGAGGCGCCTTCACACTACAACCTTAATGCTTGTGTAACTATGAAACTTATTCGTATTGGACCCTCTGGACAAGAAAAACCCGGACTGCTAGTGGATGATGGTCGGCGTATTGACGCTACCCCGGTTGTAGACGACTACGATGAGCAATTCTTTGACCAGGGCGGACTAGCAAGGCTACGTGCATGGTTCAATGGAAGTACATCGCATCAGGAACTGGATCCCGATTTACGTATGGGTCCTCCTATTGCCCGCCCTTCAAAAATTGTTTGCGTTGGACTTAACTATGCACTGCACGCCAAAGAAAGCGGAATGAACCCCCCAACGGAACCTGTTCTGTTCTTTAAGGCCAGTTCTGCCATTTGCGGTCCTTATGATGATGTTATAATTCCCGATGACAAAACCGACTGGGAAGTCGAATTAGCCGTGGTCATTGGCAAACGTGCCAGCTATATTACCGTCGAACAAGCTCCAGATTATGTCGCAGGCTATGTAATACACAACGACTACAGTGAGCGTATAAGCCAGTTGGAACGTGGCGGCCAGTGGGTTAAGGGAAAGAGCTTTGACACATTTGCGCCACTGGGGCCCTTCCTTGCAACCGCCGACGAAATCCCCGACCCCAATAGCCTCAAACTATGGTTGTCGGTCAATGGAACTATGCTGCAAGACAGCACTACGGCCGATTTTATATTCAACGTGTGGGAGGTGATCAGTTACACGAGCCAGTTCATGACTCTCTTGCCTGGAGATGTGATTTCTACTGGCACACCTGCCGGGGTAGGCCTGGGATTGAAACCTCAGCGATTCCTGCAGCCAGGTGATATTGTCGAACTCGGTATAGACGGGCTAGGCACGGCCCGGCAGGTTGCACGTTCACTCAATCCATAATCGCGATGACTCCCATCCTGATTCTATTGCTCGGAATCATCATTGTCGTAGGCTTGATTGTAGGCCTGCGAATCAATGCATTTGTCGCGCTTATTGCCGCGGCCATCGTGATCAGTATTCTTTCCCCCGGAGAATGGTCAACCAAGATTACACGCGTGGCCACCGCTTTTGGAACAACTGCAGGAAGCATTGGCATCGTGATTGCCATGGCAGCAATGATTGGCGTAACCATGATGAACAGTGGTGCGGCCGACCGTGTCGTTCAGGCCTTTATTCGTTTACTGGGACAGGAGCGGGGCAGTCCTGCCCTAGCAGCCAGCGGTTTCATGCTGTCGATTCCAGTATTCTTTGATACGGTATTCTACTTGCTGATTCCCCTCGCCCGCTCACTGTTTACACAGACCAAGCGAAATTATCTCACATATGTCGTCGCAATCGCCGCCGGAGCAGCAGCTACACATGCACTGGTACCTCCTACACCAGGGCCGTTGATTATCGCCGAAAACCTGAGTGTGGACTTGGGTACCATGATTTTGGTGGGAATCACTGTGGCACTGCCGGCCGCAATCCTGGGATTGCTGTATGCTGGCTGGCTGAATCGAAGAATGACCGTCCCCATGCGAGACGTTCCGGGGGTAGATACCGATGCAACTGTGCTTGACCAGCTTCCTGGCTTAGGCTTCTCTGTACTGCCCATTGTTCTCCCAATATTCCTGATTGCGGGCAAAACGGTCTTTCTCCCACTCCTGGATAACGACACGATTCTCGCTCGCTGGATCATCGTACTGGGTGACCCAAATATGGCGCTACTCTTAGCAGCGGCGGTATCTACGGCAGTGTATATCCAAATGCGACGACCCTCGCGAGAAAATCTTGGCAAACTGATTGAGCAGTCACTGATGAGCGGTGGACTCATCATTCTCATCACCGCCGCAGGCGGGACGTTCGGTGCCATGCTTAAAGAAGCCCAAATTGGACCCGCAATCAGCGATCTGTTTGCCGGCGCCTCGGGAACATCGGGGCTGGGGATGCTCATACTCGGTTTTGGTATTGCCAGTCTGCTCAAATTTGCCCAGGGATCGTCAGCAGTCGCAATGATCACGGCCTCAGCTATGCTGGCGGCGATGATCACACCCGAACAAGATCTTGGATTCAATGTGGTATATCTGGGGACCGCCATTGGCGCAGGCTCACTGGTTGGATCCTGGATGAATGACAGTGGATTCTGGATATACTCAAAAATGAGCGGCCTGACCGAGGTAGAGACACTCAAGTCTTGGTCAGCGCTGCTAGTCATTCTGGGGATTTCTGCAGGCTTGATGTCCGTGATCTTATCACTTCTTCTCCCTCTCACATAGTAAAAAATGAACCGGTACAGTAGGCAGGTGACACAAAACCCTCTGCAAAGTGGCGCGCGCGCCATGCTGCACGCCGTCGGCCTGACAGAAAAAGATCTTGAAAAACCACAGGTTGGCATCGTGAGCATGGGCTGGGAAGGAAACCCATGCAACATGCACCTCAATGACTTGGCAAAGAGCATCAAGAGCAGCGTTCAGACACAGGATCTGGTTGGTCTGATCTACCACACGATTGGGGTAAGCGACGGTATATCCATGGGCTCTTCGGGTATGCGTTTCTCGCTTCCTTCTCGCGATCTCATAGCTGAATCTATTGAGACGGTCGCGTCAGCTCAATGGTATGATGCCGTGATAGCCGTTGCAGGTTGTGATAAAAATATGCCCGGATCCATCATGGCATTGGCGAGACTCAATCGCCCCGGGCTCATGGTGTACGGCGGCACAATCAAGCCTGGATGCTGGAATGGAAAACCGATTGATATTATATCCGCATTTGAAGCGGCTGGCCAACGCGCGACCGGATCCATAACCGATAAGGATTTTCGGGAAATTGCCCGTCACGCTTGCCCGGGCGCCGGCGCCTGCGGGGGCATGTATACGGCGAACACGATGGCTTCTGCCATAGAAGCCCTGGGGATGACAGTGCCTTTTGACTCGTCATACCCTGCAGTCAGCGACGAAAAACAGGCAGAAACAGGGCAAATAGGTGAGGTGATTTATCAGCTCCTGGAAAAGGACCTCAAACCAAAAGATATTCTCACCCGCGAAGCATTCGAAAATGCTCTGCGCGTGGTCATTGTGCTTGGGGGATCAACTAACGCTGCCCTTCACCTAATTGCCATGGCCAGGGCTGCCCAAGTGCCGCTGACTCTGAACGACTTTCAGACGATGAGCAATAAAACTCCCCTTCTTGGTGATCTGAAACCCAGCGGGCGTTTTGTAATGGAAGATCTCTATAACGTGGGGGGAGTCCCCGCTGTGATGAAGATGCTCCTTGAAAATGATCTGCTGCACGGCAGCTGCATGACCATCACTGGTCGTACGGTGGAAGAAAATTTGGCAGAAGTGCCCGCCCTGACAGCAGGACAGGAAGTGATAAAACCACTTGATCAACCTGTAAAAACGACCGGGCACCTGCAGATTCTCTACGGAAATTTGGCCACAGAAGGGGCCGTCGCTAAAATTACAGGTAAGGAAGGAGATCGGTTCGACGGATCTGCACGTGTGTTTGATACGGAAGAAGAAGCTATGGAAGCTATTCTCGGAGGAAAAATCAAAACCGGAGATGTGCTCGTCCTACGCTACTGCGGCCCCAAAGGAGGACCCGGTATGCCCGAAATGCTCCGCCCAACCAGTGCAATCGTGGGTGCTGGTCTGGGGGACAAAGTCGCGCTAATCACCGATGGTCGCTTCTCAGGCGCTACACATGGGTTCGTGGTCGGTCATATTACACCTGAGGCACAGGTTGGCGGCATGATCGCGCTGGTGGAAGATGGGGATCCCATTACCATTGACACGGTCAACCGTGTCCTGACACTTGGAGTCAGTGAGCCAGTATTGAATGCGAGACGAGAGAGTTGGTCAGCCCCGCCGCTTAAAGCGGATGCCGGTGTACTCCTACGGTATGCGCGAACCGTGTCCTCGGCCAGTGACGGATGTATTACTGACGCGGCCTCCGCAACTTGATCTATGCGTGCGCTTGTTTATAAGGGAGCATTCCAGATTGACCTGCAACAGGTACCTGATCCGCGGCCGCTTCCCCACGAAGTGCTTGTACGAATAGACGCTGTTGGTATTTGTGGGTCTGATGTACATGGATACACAGGAACAACCGGGCGTCGTCTTCCCCCACTTATTATGGGGCATGAGGCGGCTGGGCGAGTCGCAGAACCCGCCAATGGATTTGAAGCAGGCGAAGAAGTTTGCTTTGACTCTACTGTTGGATGCACCGAGTGCTCCGAATGTGCTTCCGGCCAGGTGAACCGCTGCACCAAACGAACGGTGTTCGGTGTGAGCACGCCTCGTTTTAGACGTGATGGTGCGATGGCAGATTTCGTTTGTGTGCCCGCCCATGTGCTCAGGCGCGTACCCGACGGGCTGCCGCTCAATATTGCGGCCATGTTTGAGCCACTCTCGGTTGGCTCGCACGCAGTACGCAGAGGCGGCAATGCCCAAAACGCCCGGGTTCTGATTATTGGCGCAGGAATGATCGGCCTGAGCATCCTACTTTGTGTGCAATTGCAGGAGCCGAGCGAAATCATTGTCATTGAGCCCCATGAGAATCGAAAAGCAATGGCACGTCAGATTGGCGCTGACCGCGTGCTTGATCCCGAGAACAGTGCACAGACCATTGATGCGGATCTCACTTTTGAGGCAGTAGGGGCTAGCTCAACCGTTGCCCAAGCCATCCATCATACTAAGCCAGGCGGGAGAATTGTGCTTGTTGGAAATACCTCTCAACACCCTCCGGTTGATGTTCAACGTATTGTCGCGAAGGAGTTGACCCTGACCGGGACTTACGCAAATGCGGGGGAATACGACGAAATCATTAACCTCGTATCCCGACAACAACTGGATCCCTCCCCGCTAATTAGCACAACACTGCCGCTTGAGGATGGACCCGAAGCCTTTGACCGATTATACAGACAGGCGGAGCCGGAATGGATTAAGGTGCTCCTGCATACCTGAGCATAATGGTCTACGGAGACTCCCATGATGGATGTGTCGGGGAGCCTTGCCCTGAGCTCACCTATGAGGTCATTCTCTGCGCCCCCAGTACTGACCAAAGAGAGCCCAACCCGGTGCTTCATTCAACAAACATTACTAGGATAATTCTTCGTCACTGGGAAGGATTGGAAAGAAAGATGCATTCACGCTTTTGGCCGCACGATAGTCATCGAATGCATCTTAACATCAGTGCTCGCCCTGCTGATCCGATGTATACCAGCACGGACCGCCCAGATGATATTCCCGTAACCCTATCAGCGCGCCAGCATTGCCCAAACCCATAATTCGGAAACCGCCATTGAGCATCAACTCAATGAAAGCAGTCCGGTTACCCGCCAAGTATTTAACGTAGCCGTTTGATTGGGTCGAATGGTGGTGGATCACCACCCGGGAAACACTCGATCAGGTTTCACGCAACGGTCTCCCGGACTGGAATTATCCTTGCCGACTACGCTCGGGGCATCAGTTCATCCCGCGAGTAATAGTGGTACTACAGCAAGATTTTTATGATGTGATATAATCCCCTTGGTGGCTAAGCCAACGGTATCTGTGCGATAATCCCATATAGCATAGCCCTTCTCCTACTATCTGTCGTGCGTGCTTCTCGTTTGTCCCGTGCGAATGAAGATTACATGGTATTGTACTGCTTACCGTCACCTTCACGGTACATAACCATGTTGGCGGCTGCTTACCGCTCCCCTTCGGCTTGGCTTCGCCTTCTTATTACTACCCTCCCCGTATCCCCCTCGTATATCAAAACGAACCAACGCAGTATATCGCGCCCAATTAGGAATTCGTGCGGGAAGCTGCTTCTCGCCAGTGGGAGTCCGGCGAGATGCATTATTCTCACACAGGATAGTCCTGATATATCAATGAGGGCAGCATAGTAATTCGTTTGCTGCGGTCCGTGAACCCCATTCACTGTTTGCGTGTCGCAAATCTCTAATTCGAGCTTCTTCGCTAAGTCTATATCAATGCAACTCTTGTCAGCTCCAGTGTCCACCAAGGCGTCACAAGGCCCACTCTTTCGCTCTGCTGGGGCAACCCTACCAACCTGCTCAACCCTAATCGATAGCGTCGGGCCACTAAGCTCTAACTCGTCTTGCCCAGTACGATAGTAGTCACTATCAAAGCCGCACTCAACCTCAAGCATGAAGGCTCGCGAACCGAACGCTGGCAGGAACGCCTTTCTGGCCTACCTTACGTATCAGACAGGGTCTAATCTTCCGCTTTTCGTACGCATCATTAACCGCAAGAGCGAAGGTGTCGTATGCCCCTACTAATTTCCGGTCGTGAAAAACGACCCATTTGCCCATAAAATCGCGCTCCAGTTCGGGCTGCATATCGTTAAAGACCTCAATTTCCCTGTTGAGTGTCTCCATTACGACACCTCTTGGATCATGTTTGCAGGTTGATGTACGCAAGATGTCCCTAAGAGTTCTTCGTAGCTTCGTGGTATCCGCACGGCAAATCGCAGGAAAAGACCTATTCCACGTGAGAGATTATCGTTCGGATACAGCCAACCTGCTAAGCAGATAGAGTAGGTGGGTTAGTTCCGTTCATTTCAAGGAAACATTCAGAAACAGATAAACTCCTGACACGGTGAAGAATAATGGCAAGGGCATCGTGACGGCCGGAACATACTTTTGAGTTGGCTCGGTGCTATTGAACTTCCTACTATGCCAGAAACCGGAATGGATCCAGATACTCCTGCATACCTGAGATTTTTGGGCTACTGCGACTCCCAGTGTGGATGCTTCGGGAGTCTTGCGCTGAGCTCACCTATTAGGTCATCCTCGTACGCTCCCCGATACCGACCAAGAAGAAACCGATCCAGCGCTTCATTGAAAAACCGCTCCCAGGACGATTCTTCGTCACCTGGAAGGATAGGAAAGAAACATGCATTAACACTTTGGGCCGCACGATAGTCACCGAATGCATCTCCAATCATGAGCATTTGTTCAGGAGCGTACTGACTTGCGGCAGCGGTAGATAACTGGTACGATTTAGGGCCCATTTCCTGGCCCGCAATCAACCCGACATAGCCCGAAAGTCCATGTTCACTCCATTCCCGTCGCAATGCCTCTACCGGTGTACTGGAAGCTACCATCATATCCGCGTGTTCGGCCGCCCGAGCCAGTGAATCGTGTACATATGGGAATGGAGGAACCCCGTGCACCATCTCAGTCACCGCTTCATTAACGGCCTCGCTCCAAAGCAGGGCGTCTGCCAGCGCCTCGTTGCCTACGGCCGCATTTGCGAGAGCGGGGTTGCCCAGTTTGGGTTTTGATTTGATCCAGTCTTGGAGCGCTTCCAAAACTGGCACCGACACGTTGCGACGCAAAACTTCAGGCCGTTTACGCAACTGATCCATTACTTCCACCAGTGCAGGGAAGCGATTCATGCCCCGATGTACGGAATAAAGGTTCACAAACTCCCAGGATTGTCTGGCGAATTTACTGACAGCCTGTAAGCCATAATGGCGGATCGTCACCGGGCAGAAGCATTCCTTGTGCTTGATTTCCATCGTATCAAACACACAGCCATCGGAGTCAATGGCAATAAAAAAGTCCTTTTCTCTCTGAGGAGCTGACAATGATTGACCCATCTCGGATACGTAATTCGGGCCAGTTGAACGTACATCAACGACCCTGGATACACCGCCGCCCTACCGAAGGAAGGGTATAAACTGACGCAAATAGGTGCTGCTCTGCATTAAGGCACACTTCCGCAGTTCCAGCGATCCTTCGTAGGCACGATCCTCTACCTCAACACAGACAGCTCCACTATATCCTACATCCGTGAGCAACGAAAAAAACTTCCCCCAATTCACATCTCCCAATCCAGGCAGCTTGGGGGTATGGTAGGAGTTGGGAGTTGCCATGATACCGACTTCGTCCAGACGATCTTGATCCAGTCGAACATCCTTTGCGTGAATGTGAAAGAGTCGATCCGAAAAATTTCGTATGGGTCTCAGGTAATCCATATGCTGCCAAATCATATGGGAGGGATCGTAGTTGAGTCCAATGGATGAACTCCCTAGGTCAGTAAAGAGTCGACGCCAAATGGCTGGTGTATGGGCAATGTTTTTGCCTGCGGGCCATTCGTCATCCGTAAAGTACATCGGACAGTTTTCGATCCCTATTCGAACCCCCCTCTCCTCAGCAAAATCTACAATGGGCTTCCATACCTCCAGTAAACGCGGCCAGTTGTCATCAACCGAGCGGTTCCAATCACGACCAATAAATGTGTTCACTGTATCCAGTTCAAGCACTGTTGCCGCCTCAATCATGCGTAGAATATGCGTGATATATACCTCTCCTTCTTCAATATCTGGGCACAATGGGTTGGGATAGTATCCCAATGCACTGATTGAACATCCATGGTCATCTGCCAACTCCCGCAATTCCCGGGCCTTCGCCGAATTCATTGATCTCACATCTACATGCGTAACCCCGGCATAGCGGCGTGTGGCTTTTCCCAGCGGCCAACACATAAGCTCTACGCAGTCGTAGGAAAACTGTGAAGCCCAATCAAAAAGATCTTTCACCGAACATTCGGGAAGTATGGCACTGACGAATCCTAGTTGTAAGTTGTTTGCATTCATGTCCGAATTTACAAGTTAGAGTAAGCCACAAGTTAAGCCGAACGCCGTTAGCGATGCGTAACTTTGCAAAACGCGTTGAGTCGCTCATTTGTCATGGGGATATCAAATACGAGTCCCATCACACTTGACCAACCACGTATAAAATAATCCCAGCCATCAACCACCTTAATGGGGCGAGTCGCTTGTTGCAACTGCCCACTGACCAGGAATTCGCGTGGGCCACGATAGTTTAGATCCCACACCACTGTATGATCCGGGAAGTATACGTTATCGGTCACAGGAGATCCAGGAAGATCTTTACCCATTCCGGTAGCATTAATCACTAGAGAGTATGTGGGCAGCTTAGCCACCAGGGAATCACAAACCGCGGGGTCACTTGTATGAAAGAATTCCAGCTTGACTGCTCCTGAGTCTATGCGACTAGTGATATTTTTGCAGTGATGCAGATTGTCTGAACGCTTTTCCACAATCTGTAGGAAGGCAGGTTTATCTATGGCCTGCTTCAACAAATAAACTATGAGAGCGACGGTGGCTCCCCCTCCCCCAAGCGACAGGATCCCTGCCCCTTCATGTTTTGCCCACCAATCATTAGATAGAACCTGTGTTATTGCCAGCCCATAGTTCTCGGGGTCAACCGCGTGCCCCCACAGTTCATCTCCGCGTTTATAAAGTGCAGAAACCTCTCCTGTCAATTCCGAAGCCGGTGTGCGCCGGTCAATGAGATCATCGGCTGCCCGTACAATCGCTAGTTTGTGTGAAGTAACGAGAGCACCCCGAATTTCTCGATCCTTCTTCAGGCGCAGGACCGCTTCACGATGCGCATCAAGTGTTCCGTCAATGGGTAAATTCACGCCGCGCAACTCCGCGCCCCGAACACCAAGCGCCCGGGTCCAATCGGGAAAATACTGTGCAGACAACGAATCCTCGGTCCTGACGCCGAAGAATTCCATTATTTTTCTGCCTTCCTCCATAAATATTTGTAGCTTTCAGGCCGCTGATTTTATAAGCCTATGAAAAAAGTTCGTTTACTTTCAGTTCTTTTTCTTCTCGGCGCCTGCTCGTCTGCTGAGCAGGAAATCTCGCCAAACTATGATTCACTGATCTTGCCGCATCAGCCCAACATACTATGGCTTGTAGCCGAAGACATGAGCCCCACCATTGCGGCTTATGGTGACTCGACAATCCATACTCCAAACCTTGACCGACTGTTCAACGAGGGTGTGCGATATACACACATGTTTTCTGTTTCGGGGGTCTGTGCACCCAGCCGCTTTTCTATTGCAACGGGAATCTACACTACCCGCGGAGGCGCACAGCACATGCGTACGTCTTCCCGACCCGAATACATGGAGAAAATTGGGGTAATCCCTTACGAAGCGACACCGGATCCACCGGTACGCATGATGAGCGAGGTGATGCGCGAGAACGGCTACTATACGACCAATAGAAGCAAACAGGACTACCAATTCAAAGCGCCTGTTACCGCATGGGATGAAAACAGCCCACGTGCTCATTGGAGGAATCGACCTGAAGGCATGCCATTCTTTTCAATTGTCAACTTTGGTGTAACCCACGAATCTCAAATCTGGGCACGGGCGAACGATACACTTTTAGTCGCAGCTGACGCAGAAGTACCTGTTCCCCCCTACCTTCCAAAGACGGATCTGGTCTATCAGGATGTGCGGCGGATGTACTCCAATATTCTCAGACTGGACGCACGTATCGGAGACGTTTTCGAGGAACTTGAGTCTGAGAATCTACTGGAGGAGACCATCATCGTGTTTTACTCGGATCATGGTGGTCCCCTGCCCCGCCAGAAGCGCCAACTCTATGATTCAGGCCTGCATGTTCCTTTGGCGATACGATTTCCGAACCAACAACTTGCAGGCATGACGGATGATCAGCTTATCAGCTTCGTTGACCTGGCGCCCACGACATTTTCAATTGCAGGGATACCCTTACCGGAATATCTGGATGGACAGGCGTTTCTGGGCACCCAACGGTCAGTTAATCCGAGGCCGTTTATCCATGCTGCTGCCGACCGATTTGACGCCGAGTATGATACCAAACGGGCAATCAGAGATCAGCGATACAAGTACATCCTCAACCTCCGACCAGACCTCGGCTATTATTTGGCCGTCACTTACCGAGAACAGATGGCTACCATGCAGGAGTTCCTCCGCCTTAGGGATCTGGGGGAACTCGATGAATATCAAGCGCAATGGTTCAGGGAGTCTAAACCGGAAGAGGAACTCTTTGACACAGAAAACGACCCTTTTGAGTTGCGCAACCTGGCTGACGATCCGAGTTACTCAGAGCGTCTTGCCTTAATGCGTACTGAATTAGAAGACTGGATGGCAGACACGGGGGATCCCGGTGCCATGGATGAAATGGAGTTTGTCGCCACATTGTGGCCCAATCATACACAACTCCAGACCGCTGATGCGGTGATAGAGATAATTGCCGGAGGCGAATTGGCCAGCAGCTTCATGGAGGAGCCTCTGCTGTACGAAGTCTTGGTTGATCTGGGCAAGGAGACGGTGCGTTTGAGGCTTGAAAGTTCGACTGAGGGCGCTTCAATTGGGTATCAGATCCTTGAAGCCGGTGAATCATTGCAAGACCGCTGGCTGCTTTACACATCCTCAATCACCCTTCCCGTTGGCCATACTTTGAAAGCGGTTGCACATCGTATCGGCTACGCACCCAGTACTGTCGTCACAGCGACAAGCAGGCTGAGAGAGTAACCCTCCCAACCAGAACTCAAACCAGTAATGACCAAGGAGGCAGTGGCTACACTGCACTCGTATAATCATGGAACCGGCGTGATACCTTGTGGCCCTATAAATCGCGTCGTGAATTCCGTTACCTAGAACCCTAAATCACGCCCCCTCTTGCCAAAGGAATGCGTGCGTATCCCGCATCAACTGTTGCATGATCATTTACACATCAGTAACGCTATCTTGACCTTCAAGCTTAATCAAATTACAATGTTGAGACCCTATTGGCTATTGCTACTTCTTTTTCCTGCCTGTACGCAGGAGTCCACAACGGATCTACCCAACGTCGTCATCATGTTCGTAGATGATATGGGCTACGGTGACATTGGGGCCTTTGGATCACCCAGCTACGCAACGCCAAACCTTGACAGGATGGCCGCACAAGGCATCCGGTTTACAGATTTCTACGTTAGCCAGCCAGTTTGCTCGGCTTCTAGAGCATCACTGCTGACCGGAACTTATTCAAACCGAATCGGAATTCACGGTGCGCTTGGCCCGAGAAGCTCGCACGGAATTCACGAAGACGAGGTTACACTTGGCGAATTGTTCAAGTCGCATGGCTATGCTACTGCGGCTTATGGAAAATGGCATCTGGGGCACCACCCACAATTCCTGCCGTCACAGCATGGATTTGATGACTATTACGGTATCCCCTACTCAAACGACATGTGGCCGTTTCATCCCGAAAGCCCGGACGCCTGGGGAGATCTACCCACTATTGAGCAGGATTCGATCGTCGGGTACAACACAGACCAGACTCGCTTCACAACCGACTTTACACTTCGGGGAACTGAATTTATCCGATCCCAAACGGCAACTGGGCAACCCTTTTTTCTGTATATCGCACACCCGATGCCGCATGTACCGCTGTTCGTATCTGAAGAGCGTGCAGGAGACAGTGGCTCCGGGCTCTATGGAGATGTGATCCACGAAATCGATTGGTCAATGGGTCAGATCCTACAGACTCTACAGGAAACCGGGGTAGATGATAATACCCTTGTCCTGTTCACCAGCGACAACGGCCCCTGGCTTAGCTATGGCAACCATTCCGGTACCGCAGGTCCCCTGCGTGAAGGGAAGGGAACGATCTGGGAGGGCGGTGTGAGAGTGCCCTTCATTGCCCGTTGGCCCGGAGTGCTGTCCGAGGGAACATCGGTGCATACCCCGGCCATGACCATTGATATCTTCCCCACGCTGGCTCATCTAATTGGTGCTCCATTGCCTGAGAACCCCATAGACGGCCGTAATATCTGGCCACTCATGACCGGCAATTCCACCGAGTCACCTCACGCGGCCTACTTCTTCTGGTACAGAACCAATGATCTGCATGCCCTGCGCAGCGGGCGCTGGAAGCTTTACTTTCCGCATCGGTATCGAAGCATGCTTGGCCAGGAACTCGGCGTGGATGGTATCCCAGGTAAATACACCAGTCTCGAGGTTGGGTTGGAACTTTACGATCTCACTGAGGACATCGGAGAGACTACAGACGTATCTACCAGCCATCCCGATGTAGTAGCGCGGCTAAGTGCAATCGCAGACAGCATGCGGACGATCCTTGGAGACAGATTGACGGATGTTGAGGGCGCCCAAATACGCGAGCCTGGGCGAACCCCGACTAATTGATCAACAAATCTATTCCTCTGAGATCTATCCAGATCAATGACTCGGCCGGCATTGAAATTTCAAGATTGAAGAGATATCTTACGGCTTCTGGTGAGAAGCTGTGAGAGGAGTCTGAAAATCTTCCGGGCAGTGACACGAACGAAGTGAAGTCATGAAGTTTGACCACCCGACACTCCCGTAAGAAGAACCGGCGACCGCTTCATGCACAGATTGAACAATATCAAGGGCCTCAAGAGAGGTATCGTGACCTGCACCTGTATGGATAATACGCATCCCGGCGGGCCACAGAAACGGGTCACTGAGCTCCATGCTCCCTTGGTAGTTGTGACCGGGAAGAAGACTAATCCGAAGCATGAGCGTTCATTGAAGCGGTCAAGCAAATGGAGGGTACGGGGCTTTTCTTAACCTCAGCGCGTTTAACCGCCCGCTCAAGCTGACCTGAATGAGCACAATTGAACTGCCGTCGCAAAACAGAAAAACGTTATTGACTCAAATCCATGAGTGATCACCCCACTGCCGACATTGGTGTGATAGGGTTGGCCGTAATGGGTCAGAACCTGGTTCTGAACATGAACGATCACGGGTTCTCCGTAACCGTGTACAACCGTACAGTTTCCAAGGTGGCGGATTTTATTGCGGGACCAGCATCCGGCACATCCATTGAGGGCGCATATTCACTGCCAGAACTTGTGGCTGCACTCAAACGACCTCGACGCGTAATGCTGATGGTGAAAGCCGGAGCACCTACCGACCAGACAATCCTGGATCTGATACCACTGCTGGAGCCTGGAGATATTATCATTGACGGGGGAAATTCAAACTACCACGATACCATCCGACGCACACATGAGCTGGAAGCACATGGCTTGCGTTTCATTGGAACGGGTGTATCTGGAGGCGAGGAAGGCGCCCGAACTGGTCCTAGCATCATGCCGGGGGGAAGCTCCGATGCTTGGTCGCATGTGAAGCATATCCTGCAAAGCGTTGCCGCCAAGGTGGATGGATCCCCATGTTGTGAATGGATCGGCCCCAATGGAGCCGGCCATTTTGTCAAAATGGTTCATAACGGCATTGAGTATGGCGACATGCAAATTATTGCCGAATCGTACCACATCATGAAAGAACTCCTGGAACTCTCAAATCAAGAGATGTATGAGGTCTATGCACGCTGGAATACCGGAAAGCTTGATTCATATTTGATCCAGATCACAAGGGATATTCTTGCTTATCAGGACAAAAATGGAGAATCCACACTGGATATGATCCTTGACAGCGCCGGACAAAAAGGGACCGGAAAATGGACCGCCATCGCCGCGCTCGATACCGGAATCCCGCTCACACTAATTGGAGAAGCAGTCTTCGCCCGCTTCGTCTCCTCGCTCACCGCTGAACGGGCTCGTGCCGAAAAGGTACTGCCTGGGCCTCCACCGGCACACCAACACGACCGCACCGCACTGATACGTGACCTACATGAAGCCGTGTATGCCTCCAAAATCATGTCCTATGCACAGGGGTACATGCTTCTTCGTGCTGCGGCTGATACCTACGACTGGCCCCTGAACTACGGCAGTATCGCCCTCATGTGGAGAGGCGGTTGCATTATCAGGTCTGCCTTCCTAGGAAAAATTAAACAGGCTTTTGACACCGATGCAGGTATGGAAAGTTTGCTGGTAGCCCCCTATTTTTCGGAAGCGCTTTCAGAGGCACAGCGCGCATGGCGCCGCACAGTTGCAACAGCCACTATGTACGGTATCCCTATCCCAGCTATCAGCAGTGCACTCGCCTTCTATGATGGCTATAGACGTGCACGCGGCCCGGCTAATTTAATTCAAGCTCAAAGGGATTATTTTGGTGCACATACCTACGAACGACTTGATCACGCGCGTGGAAACTTTTTTCATACCGACTGGACGGGTTCAGGAGGACCCGCAACTGCAGGATCTTACCAAGCCTGATGATGCCCCGCAAAAACATTATAGTTGATACGGACGCTGGCCCCGACGATCTATTGGCACTGGGATACCTACTGGTGAACCCCGATATCACGGTAGAGGCCATCACGCTTACGTACGGCCTTGCTCATGCTGAACGCGCCGCGGTAAATATTTCACGCATGGTTGCTGCATTCAGCACCGGACATGTTCCGGTTTACATCGGACATGCAGAACCCCTTGCAGGCAATGCAGCCTTTCCCGAACGCTGGCGCGCGTTGTCAGATAACCTCCCCGGTGTAAGTCTGCCAAAGGCTTATGTCCCACCTCAGGAAGAGCACGCGGTCTCTTTTCTGGAACGCCGGCTCTCGCGGGCTTCACGCCCCGTTCGCGTGCTGGCACTCGGTGCGCTTACAAATCTGACTACGCTGACGTGCGCCTCAGCTCCTGCATTAGAAGAACTGGTTATCATGGGGGGAGCAGTGGACGTACCCGGTAATGTTAACGATTCAGATGAGTTCGTATCCCCCAATGGAAAAGCCGAATGGAATTTTTTCGTAGACCCGTTAGCGGCATCAAAAGTTTTTGCATCAGATCTGCCCATCACACTTATCCCCCTGGATGCCACCAACCAGGTGCCGGTAAAAATCCCCTTTATTGATGAATTCATTCGAATGGCGCGTTGCCCCATTGGGCGCATGACTTCTCAGGTACTGGAATCCATTCGCCCGTTTGCAGCGCAAGGCGTGTTTTACGCCTGGGATCCCCTAGCAGCAGTATATCTTGTCAACCCCGATATCGTAACGCTGACCCGTTTCCCGGTTGAAGTCAAAGCCTCTGGACCCGACGCCGGCAACTCCTGCAGATCTGAAGCCGGATGCATATGCTTCGTTGCTACCAGCGCACAGGGCAAACTATTCACGCGTTATTTCACCGCCCCTTTTGAGGATAGTGCCCGCGCGTACAGCTGAACCTCTTTCTGGAACCTTGATATTGGTCTACCGGCGCTAAGCCAGCTGCCCCCAATAGCAGAAATCCTCAAAACCCCAAGAGCGGCCTTCTCGGTTACCTGCTCCGGAAAACTGAGAGTAAAAAAGCGACAAATGTGGTGTAAAGCGTACCCCCAACGCAGATCGCCCACACAAGACTACCCCTGCCCGTACCCGATTGCAACATAACAAAAAGCACCAGGATAGCGTTATGCACCAGAGTAGTCACAAAAGTAGCCTCAACCGTACGGAGTATAAGCTTCTCCATGACCTCACTTCGAATGTTCGCAACGAGACCCACCAGGAAGCCCATCAATGTCTTGACAAACATCTGGATCCCCCATAGACCATAAATAGCATCAAGCGCGAATCCCACCAAAAAACCTCCTACCGCCCCATACACCCGACCATGCCGTACCGCCAGCCAAATCAAAAAAAGCAGAACCACATCGGGGTAAGCTCCCCAGATTTCCAGTCTGCCGAAGAAAAGCCACTGAAGAAGAACAACTACGGCGCCTGCCAAAATCAGATTCAGCACTCTAGACATATTCTAGAAACTTAAATCGCGTGGATTGGTGCAAACAGCGATAGGCCGCTATTATACATGCCCCGTAAACGTACTCGATCCCGGTCCAGAAAACGTCGCGCTGTGAGGCGTGCCATGATCTTCTCAGTGCACAATTACGTACTGATTGCACTTGGGGTGCTGGCAATCGTGATCGGATATGCTGTCATGCGACTGGAAAATGAGGTTGACGGCATACTCTCGCTTTACGTTGCTCCATTGCTGATTCTCGGCGGATACTTGGAGATCATCTACGCCATTCTTTGGCGTAGCCCTAGTCATAAAGGTAGTAGTGCTCGCTCCGCTGAGTAAACGTAGCCGTGTCACTCTCCCATGACGCTATAATGGCTTCCGGGGTCAACGAAGCAAGCATCTCCAATAGCCTCGACGTACCCGAGAGTCTAGCGAGCCATTCTGGTCTACTCAGGAATTGATCTGCATCTGGTGATGCGTGATAGTATGCATGCAGGATATGGATTCCAACTTCGAGCGGCTGATAGCTCTTCCGATCCGTGACCGTAATCCCCAAGCCTCGAATAGTCTGACCATTAAGCTTGGGGGCCGAATCCATACTTGACAGGGGCGATGGTGTGAACTCCACTCCCTCAAAGCGCACCCCGGGAAGTGATTTCTTGTTGAGCTCCTCAGCTATCCGCCTCCCGTCTACCTCGATTGATCCTACCTGAAGGAATGGAGTAAGGGTTCCGCGCCCCTCGCTCGCGGAAGTGGCTTCAAAGAAACAGGTTCCAGGATACACTAGGGCGTTGTCAAACCGGGGAATGTTTGGGCTGGTGGCAACCCAAGGGCGCCCAGTGTCCGGCCACTGCATACTCCGATCCCAACCCTCCATAGAGACCACCTCCAGTTCCAGAGATTCCAAACCCGGCATCAACCCCTCCCCCTGGATCATCATAGCTAATTCTGCCACGGTCAGACCATGTGCGACAGGGATAGCGTACTGACCCACAAAAGATTCCTGATCAGACTCCAGAACAAACCCCGATACATATGCACCAGAGAGTGGGTTTGGGCGATCCAAAACTATGAACGGGATTCCTGCTTCCGCGGCTGCCTGCATTGATAATCCCATCGTGGAGATAAACGTGTAAAACCGTGCCCCTACGTCCTGTATATCAAAAATCAGAACATCCAGGCCGGCCAACATCGTACTTGTGGGCTTACGGGTAGCTCCGTAAAGGCTGTATACCGGTGCACCGGTGAGCAGGTCTTTACCGTCACTTACAGCCTCTCCATCCTCTGCCGTTCCCCGCAGCCCATGCTCTGGCCCGAAGATCGCTCCCACCCGGACATTCGGCGCGGCATGAACCAGATTGATCAGATGTTCGTCATCCACCAGCGCAGTGTGATTCACGACCAACCCTACCGTCTTGCCGTCCAGGCGATCAAAATTCGAGGCAGCCAACACATCTGCACCCGTCCGAACGGTTTCCTGAGCAAAGGCAGCTCCTGCTCCAAAGAACATCAGTATCACCAGATAGCGCATCATTCGGCATCCGCGGGAATACCCGACTCACTAAAAAAGTACGCGATTTCTTTTTGTGCATTTTCGGGGGAATCCGAACCGTGCACGATATTCTCCCCTTTGTTCTCTGCGTAAAGCCTGCGGATAGTACCCTTCGCTGCCGCTGCTGGATCGGTAGCCCCAATTAGCTGCCGAAAACTTTCCACAGCGTTTCTTTTCTCAAGCACCATCGGCACGCAGGGTCCACTTGTCATAAAGTCAATCAAATCACCAAAGAACGGACGATCCCGGTGTACTTCATAGAAACCCTCCGCATGCGCCCGCGTGAGTATTATCATTTTCAACGCACAGACCTTGAATCCAGCAATTTCGATCTTGCGGAGTACTTCCCCCGTTAATCCTCTGCGTACGCAGTCCGGCTTCAGAATTGACAGTGTACGATCGTTTCTCATTGTATAAAATAATCGGTTAAAACTTGCAAAAGGTACGGCTACTCATGCTTGAACTACAGCATTCAGCAAATACTGCCAAAAAAATCCTTAGGTTTGAACGGCTGACTTCTAAACATAAATAGCCCATCATGAAATCCCTACGATTCGCCCCTTTACTCATTTTGTTGGTGACTGGTTGCACACCAGAAACCACACCCCCAGACGAAGCTGCTACACCAAACATCGTCTTCATATTTACAGATGATCATACTGCCCGCGCACTAAGCGCGTACGGCTCAGTTGTGAATGAAACGCCCCACCTCGATCGGATTGCCAACGAAGGCATGCGTTTCAATAACTGTCTGGTTACCAATTCGATTTGTGCCCCCAGCCGCGCAGTAATCTTGACTGGAAAGCACAGTCATATCAACGGACAACTGACAAACGGGAATCGATTTGATGGTGCCCAACAAACTTTCCCTAAACTACTGCAAGCTGCCGGATACGAAACAAGCATCATCGGTAAGTGGCACCTGCAAAGCGAACCAACTGGTTTCGATCACTGGCAGGTACTCATTGGTCAGGGACCATACTATAACCCGCGTTTCCTGGTCCCCGGAGATACGATCCGGATTGAAGGATACACCACAGATATCATTACCGATCTGACGCTGGATTGGCTGGGCACACAACGAGACGTATCAAAACCCTTCATGCTCATGTACCAGCACAAGGCACCCCATCGGGAATGGCATCCGGGCCCAGACCATTTCGAACTCTATGCCGACGAAGATATCCCAGAGCCGGCCAACCTGTTTGATGACTACTCCAATCGTGCATCCCCCGCGGCTGAACAGGGCATGACCATTGCGAGGCATATGAATGTGGATGATCTGAAGCTGACCGCCCCCCGAAGCATGAATGAAGAACAGGCAGCAGGCTGGGAGGAAGTTTATGGCCCACGCAACGAAGAATTTCGTGCAGCAAACCTGGAAGGCGACGATCTGACGCGCTGGAAATATCAGCGCTATGCCAAAGAATATCTGCGTACCGTCGCTGGTGTGGATGATAACGTGGGGCGACTGCTGGATTACCTTGAAGAGAATAACCTTGCAGAAAACACCGTCGTAATCTATTCATCTGATCAAGGATGGTACCTGGGTGAACATGGCTGGTACGATAAGCGCTGGATGTATGAAGAGTCGCTGGTGGCTCCATTACTCGTCCGTTGGCCAGGAAAAATTCAGCCCGGCAGCATAAACAACGCCATGGTGTCCAACCTTGATTTTGCCGCGACCTTTCTCGACCTGGCAGGTGTGGAAGTACCTGACGATATTCAGGGTCGTAGCCTCAAACCCCTGTTTTTGGGAGAAACGCCAGAAGACTGGCGCACCAGCCACTATTACCAATACTATGAATACCCCGGCTACCACTGTGTTGAGCGCCACTATGGCGTTCGAACCGAACGCTACAAGCTCATTCATTTCTATACGCGGGATGAATGGGAGCTGTTTGACCTGGAAACCGATCCCATGGAGATGAACAGCGTGTACGACGATGAAGCGTATGCAGAAACTGTGGCTGAACTGAAAATGGAACTCACGAGACTGCGCGAGCACTATGCTGTGCCTGAGGATGAGCGGCCAACCGGCCCGTGTATCCCGAATGAGCGCGGTGCACCCATAAGACAGTGAACCTCATCAACATGAAACCGCTCCGCATATTCGCGCTGCTATTTTTGTGTCTTGCCGGCACAGATTCACTCGGCCAAGTCCCCCATCCCCAGGATGAGTTTGGGTTTATGCCCGGCGACGATTACAAACTGGCCCGGTATGATCAGATGGAATCGTACTTCCGGTCCCTGGCAGATGCCAGCAAGCGCGTCATTCTGCGTGAGATTGGCACCTCCGTGCTTGGTGAGCCGCTCCTTCTCCTGATTATATCCAGTGAAGAAAACCTGGCATCGCTGGACAGATGGCAGGAGATCAGTACTTCGCTCGCCCGTGCAAGGATTGCTGAGAAAGAGGCCACGGCACTCTCAAAAGAAGGACGAGCCGTCGTCTGGATTGATGGCGGACTACACGCTACTGAGGTTGCTGGCGCACAAATGACACCGCTCCTTGCCTGGCGGGTAGCTACGGAAGAATCAGCAGAGATGGCGCATATCCGGGATAATGTGATCCTGCTCCTCATGCCTGTCATGAACCCCGACGGACTGGACATCATCGCTTCCTGGTATGATCTCACGGTCAATACCCCTTACGAAGCTACGCGTCCCCCTTGGCTGTATCACTACTACGTGGGGCATGACAACAACCGGGACTGGTTCATGAATAACATGCCCGAATCAAAGGCGGTCACCGAAGTGCTCTATAATGAGTGGTATCCCCAAATCGTCTACAACCACCACCAGACCAGTCCAAGTTGGACCCGAATCTTTCTACCCCCCTTCACAGATCCGGTCAACCCTCGCATCCATCCAGGCGTGACCACCGCTGTGAATCTGGTTGGATCGGCAATGGCCAATCGATTTGCCATGAAAGATATGCCGGGGGTGATATCGGGCGTCACTTTCAGTATGTGGTGGAATGGTGGAATGCGCACGGTGCCCTATTTTCACAACATGGTGGGGATCCTGACCGAGGTCGGACATGCAACGCCAAGCCCCCGTTTCTTTGACCCCGATTCCATTCCCCCGTATGTGAGCGGTCGCAATCCGACGACTGGAACGAACATCTTTTATCCCAACCCCTGGAAGGGAGGCTGGTCCCATTTTGCGGACCCCGTTCGCTATATGATCACAGGATCTATGGCTGTCCTGCGTTTGGCGGCCGACCGCCGCGAAAGCTGGCTCTATAACATCTGGCAAATGGGACGAGATGCGATCACCGAGACCGATTCGGTTGCCGCCTATGTGATTCCTTCCGACCAATGGAATGCCGGGGAAGAACTAAAACTGATCAACCTGCTACGCGTCGGGGGCATTGAAATCGAATATACCGCACATGCATTCAGTGTCGGGGATACCGCCTATGCTCCTGGTTCATTCATCATACCCAAAGCGCAGGCATTCAGACCCTATCTGGAAGACTTGCTGGAAGCTCAGCATTACCCCGACCGCCGATCGCAGTCAGGAGCACCAATTGTTCCCTACGACCTGGCAGGATGGACACTCCCCCTCCAGATGGGGGTTCAAGTCGACCGGGTAAATACATTACCTGTTGTAGATACAGTCCCGGTCACAGTAAGTCTGACCTCTATTCCCGGGACCATTGCCGGTGGGCGCAACAGGAATTATGTGGTAGATTCACGGGAAAACCGTAGTCGCCATGCGGTCAATAAGGCGCTGAGTGCTGGCCTCACGGTTCAGGTTGTAACCGATTCAATCACGGTAGGGGATCATACCTGGCCCGCCGGAGCCTTCTTCGTGGAGTCTGATCAAGATCTTTACAGCATTGCCGAAATTACTGGTGTGAATTTTCACAGCGTACCCGAACATGTTCCTGCATTGCACGAATTAAGGGCTCCACGGATCGGACTATACAAATCCTGGGTTGCCAACATGGATGAAGGCTGGACGCGCTGGCTCCTGGAATCGTATGCATTTGACGTCGACACCCTGCATGATGCAGATATCCGAGCAGGAGAGCTGTCTGCCTATACAGCAATCCTCTTGCCCAGCCAAGGCGGCGAAAGCCTGCTGCATGGCCATCGTACAGGAATGATGCCCGAGGCCTATACGGGTGGGCTCGGACTGGATGGAACGCTTGCGCTCAAGCAATATGTGGAAAATGGCGGAACGCTTGTGGCCCTGGATGCGGCAAGTGATTTTGTTATTGATCACTTTGGATTGCCAGTGGAGAACATTGTGGATGGTGTTTCCGGATCTTCATTCTTTATCCCGGGCTCCCTGGTGCGCCTAGAAGTGGATACCACCCATCCTATCGGTTATGGCATGCGTCCTGAAGCAGCCGCCTCATTTGTGAGGAGTCGAGCCTTTTCGTCCGTCCGTCGCTCAAACCGCCAAGAGGGAGGGCGGATTACACTGACCCCAGGCCCGGATCCTCCTGTTGAAGTAGTGGCCAGTTATGCCGAAGAGGATCTATTGATGAGCGGCTGGGCCTTGGGGGAAGAGGAGTACCTAGGTGGTAAGGCCGCAATTGTGAGAGTGGGCGTCGGTGACGGGAATGTAATACTGTTTGGATTTCGCCCACAGTTCAGGGGGCAATCGCGCGGAACCTACAAACTGCTCTTCAATGCGTTGACACTTGGGGATCTGCATGCAAATCGGCAATAAACGTATCCGGGCTACACGGTGACCAATCTGCATTTGAACTGTTGGGATACAATCTTCCGATTTGCGTATTAAGTCTTGGAGTTGATTCCTTTCAGTAAGCGCAACTGCAAACCTGATATTGTATATTCTACTGTTGCCCATAAATAGTTACGGGCATTTTGATTTTCCACTGAGTAACTCGTAACAATGAAGTCCAAACTTGATCGTCGTTCATTCCTCACACAATCTGCAGCACTGGCAACTGGTGTTCTTGTCCTGCCACGTCATGTGCTTGGTGGATCCGGGTATCGTGCACCAAGCGACCAGCTCAATGTGGCTGCAATAGGAGCTGGTGGCCGCGGCCAGGGTGTCCTGCGGGGAGTAACAGGATACAATGAAGAGACCAGCACGATGCTTGAAAACGTCGTTGCCCTGTGTGATGTGGACGATGAGCGCGCCGCAAACTCCTATGAGCGCTATGCTGATGCAAAGAGATATCGCGATTATCGCGTTATGCTTGATGAAATGCATGACAGCATTGATGCCGTAATCATTGCTACTCCCGATCATATGCACGCTGCACCGGCTATGGCTGCCATGCAGCTCGGTAAGCATGTCTACGTGGAAAAGCCGCTTACGCATGACGTGTATGAAGCGCGAAAGCTTACAGAAGCCGCCCGGGAGTATGGTGTAGTCACCCAGATGGGTAACCAGGGTAATTCCGGTGAGGGAATCCGACAGATCTGCGAGTGGATCTGGTCTGGCGTTATCGGAGATGTAACAGAAGTGTACACCTGGACCAATCGCCCAGTGTGGCCACAAGGTTTGGTCAGACCTGCCGAAACTCCCCCTGTACCAGCAACGCTCGACTGGGACCTGTGGCTAGGCACCGCCCCCTATAGACCCTATCATCCTGCGTATCTGCCTTTCAGCTGGCGTGGATGGTGGGACTTTGGCACTGGGGCCCTCGGCGATATGGCCTGCCATATTGTCGATCCTGTCTTCAAAGCACTCAAGCTGGGCTACCCCGATAGTGTTGAGGCCAGTGCATCCGTATTTGTCGAGAACTGGTCGCCAATCGACAACCTTGAGAGTGCGCCAAATTCATCCATGATCCGATTCAGATTCCCAGGTAGAGACGAGATGCCTCCGGTAGAGGTCGCATGGCTTGATGGTGGATTGCTTCCCCCACGACCTGACGGATTAAAGGACGACGAAAACATGGGGGATGGTGGAGGAGGATGCCTGTTCCATGGCTCCAAAGGAACGATCATGTGCGGAACCTATGGCGCCGAGCCCACCTTGTTGCCCACTTCAGACATGCAAGATTTTGAGGCGCCAGGTCAGATGCTCGACCGCGTTGAAGGCGGTTCCGCCGGTCACCAGCGTGTCTGGGTGGAAGCTTGTAAGGGTGGTCCGCCGTGCAGCTCCAACTTTGATTACGCCGGCCCTCTTACCGAAATGATCCTCATCGGAAATCTAGCGATCCGGAGCTTTATGACTCCCGATGAAGGGAACGGACGGTCGTATTCCGGCCGCAAGAGGCTGTACTGGGACAGCGAAAACCTCAGAGTTACCAACCACGAAGCGGCTAACCAGTTTGTTCGTAGAGAGTACCGCGAAGGCTGGAGCTTATAGCCCGCAGTGCTGATTAGAGGTTGACCTGCAGAGCATTAATCGCAGTGCGCGCTTGCCCTTCTCGGCTATACGTGGCGCTCGGCGTGGTATGAGCTGCGTACCAGCGGACCGCTCTCAACGTGCTCAATACCCTTGGCCTCCCCAATTTCTTTGTACCGTTCGAACTGATCGGGGTGAATAAACTCCTCTACCGGTAAGTGCATGCGCGTCGGTTGTAAGTATTGCCCAATGGTCATTACATCAACCCCCACGCGCACAAAATCGTCCATTAGTGTGAGTACTTCGTCTTCTGTCTCTCCCAGGCCAACCATAATGCCGCTCTTGGTGCGCAGCCCTTGATCCTTTGAAATCTCCAGTACCCTCAATGAGCGTTCATAGTCCGCTTGTGGGCGGACTCGACGGTATAGGCGCGGTACGCTCTCCACATTGTGGTTAAGGATCTCTGGACGCTCATCCAGAACGATCTGCAGCGCACTCCATATACCTCTAAAATCCGGGATCAGTACCTCTACGGTGCAGCCCGGGATTTCTTCTCGGATGCGACGAATGGTTTCCGCGAAGATGGGCGCACCTCCATCTTCTCTCTCATCGCGATTTACAGAGGTCACCACCGCATGCTTCAAACCCATAATGCGCGCAGCATTGGCTACACGACGTGGTTCATCATAATCCAGGCCCGGCTCAGGCCTCCCGGTCTGAACAGCACAGAAGCCACAGGATCTTGTGCATACATTACCAAGAATCATGAAGGTTGCGGTTCCTGCGGTCCAACACTCGCCCATATTTGGGCAACGGGCACTCTGGCATACGGTATGCAGATCATGCTCATCGATCAACTCGACAAGATTCTTGTACACAGGGCCATAGGGCAGCTTAACACGCAACCAGTCAGGGCGTCGAACACGCGGCTGTGTCTCGACAACCGGCAGACCAACGAAACCCGGGGCAGCATCCCCTATTGCACCTGATACCTTTTTCAACGTAACTTCCCCGGGGAGAGATGGACGCACTGTAGAATTCAACGGCTTAAGAATCTGCTCTAGTGCCACGCGTACCTTTCAGTGTCGCCATTGATCCATAAAACCATTACTCAACCAATCCCCGCAATCCATGCACATTCGCTCAGGACAGGTGCCGGATATATTTGGCAAACATCTCAATGCTAAAGGTATGATGCCCATCGTGTTGGATATGCGGGCGAGTCAGGGCGTCA
The DNA here is from genome assembly GCA_028875125.1 of Bacteroidota bacterium. Classification (GTDB taxonomy): domain Bacteria; phylum Bacteroidota; class Rhodothermia; order Rhodothermales; family Bin80; genus Bin80. The sequence goes on from JAPPGC010000095.1 coordinate 61,440, forward strand.
CACTGGTGGACGGCCTTACCGGTAAGTCCTATATAGACTTTTTTGGTTTCTTTGCCAGCAATATGCTGGGAATGAATCATCCCAAACTTGAATCTGATGAGGCCGCGCTCAAGCGACTCAAAGATGCCGCATTGAATAAGGTTTCAAACTCGGACGTGCAAACCGCTCATATGGCACGATTCCTTGAGACCTTCAGCCGTGTTGCGCAGCCCAGCACTTTACCTTATGCATTCTTTATTTCTGGTGGTGCACTCGCAGTTGAGAACACATTAAAGGCTGCCTTCGACTGGAAGGTGCGCAAAAATCTTGCTAAAGGCATTTCCAGCGAACACGGCCAAGATGTCATGCACCTGCGCGAAGCCTTCCATGGGCGAAGCGGCTACACATTATCCCTTACCAACACGTCTGAACCGTGGAAAACAAGGTATTTTCCCAAGTTCAACTGGCCCCGCATTCTAAATCCAAAAATCACATTTCCATTAGCGGATCACCTGGAGCATGTGGTTAGCCTGGAAGCACAGGCGCTGGACGAAGCTAAATCATATTTCTTTGAGCGTAAAAATGAGATCGCTTGTATCATTCTGGAGCCCATTCAGGGTGAAGGAGGGGATAATCATTTTCGGCCAGAATTTCTAAGGGCACTCAAGGAACTGTGTCTGGAAAACGATGCGCTGCTCATTTTGGATGAGGTACAATGCGGTGCGGGAATCACAGGCACGTTCTGGGCTTGGGAGCAATTGGGGGTTACTCCTGATCTGATCGCCTTTGGGAAAAAAACACAGGTGTGTGGGGTTCTTGCAGGTCACCGGCTTGATGAGGTCGAAGAGCACGTATTTGTCAAATCCGGGCGAATTAACTCAACCTGGGGAGGCAATCTGGTAGACATGGTGAGATTTGACCGCATCATGGAGATCATGGAGGAAGATGCACTCCTCCTTAATACCCGCACCGTAGGAAATCACCTCCTTGGGCGTCTCGAAAAAATTGCCGATTCCAATGATCACCTCTCAAATGCACGTGGTCGCGGTCTCATGTGCGCTATTGATGTTTCAACAAGAACGCTCCGAGATGAACTGCTCAAGCTTTGCCGCGAGAGCGGCTTATTGGTGATCGGTTGTGGCCAATCAACCATCCGTTTCCGACCACCTCTCATCATTACGCAAATCGAGTTGGATTTTGGAATGGATATAATGGAGCGGGTTGTACGAGCCGGGTGTACTGCACAAACGAAGACATTTCCAAACGACTCGGGGATCTTGTCCCCCAAGTGAAGAAGCGATCTGATTAGGTAAGTCGCCCCGGCCTGTGTTCAACAACAAATGTTTTGACACTCGGACTCCGAGGGGAGTGTAGTACATAATTCGTATACGCGGGATAGAGCCGTAGCTCTCCATCCTGCACCAGGGATCTATATCCACGTTTACTGTTTTCCGGTGAGGAGACGCAAGGGAGGACGCCTTCACTAAGGCCGTCCGTTCATCCTCGCCACAGTTGAGCTGCACCGGCGTTCGGGTCGCTCCCCCACGATTTTACCAGCAACTATGCCTAACCGCGGGAGGAGACGGTTGGCGCGATCGATTCAATCTAGCTACACCTGCAAGGGACTATTCCGTTGATTCCTCCTCTTCCTCAACCACGCGTGTAACGTCGGCAATGGCATCATCCTCTTCAAGGCGGATCGTGCGCACACCTATCGTATACCTTGCCATCTGCGAAATTTTATTTACAGACTGACGAATCAGTTTGCCATTCTGTGTGATGATCATCAGATCGTCCGAATCTGTAACGCCGTGGAGCGCCACAAGTACTCCTGTCTTCTCATTGATTTTGTGCGTTATAACCCCCTTCCCCGCATTCAAATGTAGCGGATAATTGCTTATGCCTGTGCGCTTCCCGTAACCATTTGCAGTGATCGTTAGAAGCGTACGATCGGTATCCTCGGGAATCTCCACCATTCCAATCACACGTTCACCTTCCCCGAGCCTTATCCCAATCACCCCCATTGTAACACGCCCAGTTGCCCGTATCCGCTCTTCACTGCGCCGGTTTGCCCGGCCAGCGGATGTCGCCAGAATAATCTCCCCTTTACCGTCGGTCAGGCAAGTCTCCAGTACTGCATCACCTTCTCGAACAACAATGGCTATAATGCCCGCTTGCCGGGGATAGCGATACGCCCAAAGAGTCGTTTTCTTGAGCATACCCCGGCGTGTGGCCATCAGCACATAATGCGATTTCAGATACTCTTCGCTCAAGAAGTCCTCTCGACTGATCGGTAATATGGCCCGAATACGATCATCTGCTGAAATGGAAATAAGGTTACGAATGCTGCGACCGCGTGCCGCACGCCCACCAGCCGGAATGCGGAACACCCGCAACCAGTAGCACTTACCGTGATCCGTGAAAATCAGCAGGTAATCCAGATTGTACGAAACAAACAGGTGCTCAATGTAATCGTCCCTTCGCAGGCTGCTCCCCCGTGAACCTTTTCCACCACGCCCCTGAGCCTGAAATTCCTGCACAGCCGTGCGTTTGATGATTCCCTGGTGAGATATCGTAACGACGACCTGATCATTACTGATCAGGTCTTCAATCAATATATCTCCACTTCCCGTGGAATCAATCTTCGTGCGTCGAGCATCTCCATGTTTTTCGGCCAGATCCCGGATCTCTCCCTTGATGATGTTCATCCGACGCTCCTCACTACCAAGAATCGCAGTCAAACCCGCAATCTCCTTCTTCTTCGCTTCAAAGTCTGCTACGATCTTGTCGCGCTCCAGGCCGGTCAACCGGTTAAGTCGCAGCGCCAGTATTGCATCCGCCTGGGCCTCACTCAACCAGGAAGCCCTACCATGGTCTGCCTGCCCTGGTGCCTCTGCTGATAAACCCAGCTTTCCGAGTTGTGCTGGGGTCAATTTCTCCGGCCACACTCCCTCCATAAGGCACTTACGGGCTTCCTCTGTGTCAGCCGATTCACGAATCATCGTAATAATTGCATCCAGGTGATCCAGTGCAATTGTCAGCCCCTCCAGTACATGCGCTTGTTTCTCTGCCTCATTTAGCTGGAACTGTGTGCGACGGGTAACCACCTCATGCCGATGATTGACAAAGTGAACGATCGCATCTTTCAACGTGAGTACCTCCGGGCGGCCATTAACCAGAGCTACCAGATTTGCACCAAACGTGTGCTGACACTTGGAATACTTATAGAGCTTGTTTTCAACGATTTTGGTAATCGCATCCCTCTTGAGCTCAATGACAATACGCATCCCGTCACGATCGCTCTCATCGCGCAGGTCACTTATGCTCTGGATGCGCTTATCACGTACAAGGTCCGCAATCTTGGTTATCAATAGGGCCTTGTTAACCTGATAAGGCAACTCTGTAATAATCAATGCAATTCGACCCTTGCGCAGCTCCTCCTCATGCATACGCGCCCTGATGACAACACGGCCTCGACCAGTGTGATAGGCCTTCTGGATCCCATTCGTACCGTGAATGATGCCTCCCGTCGGAAAATCCGGACCCGGGATATACTCCATAAGACCCAGTGTATCAATTTCCGGGTTTTCTATGTAGGCTATGATCGCATCAGTTACTTCGCGAAGGTTATGCGGAGGGATTTTGGTTGCCATGCCCACAGCAATACCGTCGCCCCCATTGACCAGCAGGTTCGGGAATGACGCAGGCAGGACCACAGGTTCTTGAAGCGAACCGTCAAAATTTTCCTGAAAATCAATGGTATCCTGTCGGATATCCCGAAGTAGCTCTGCGGCTGGGCGTGTCAAACGTGCTTCTGTATACCGCATCGCAGCGGCAGAGTCACCATCTACTGATCCAAAATTACCTTGACCGTCTACAAGCGGATAGCGGAGCGAAAACTCCTGCGCCATCCGCACCATCGTATCGTAGACTGACGAATCGCCGTGTGGATGATACTTACCCAACACCTCACCCACAATACGGGCACTCTTCTTGTAGGTCGAACCTGGACCAAGCCCCAGCTCCCGCATACCATACAACACGCGTCGGTGAACCGGTTTAAGCCCATCTCGTACATCGGGAAGTGCCCGTCCCACGATCACCGACATTGAATAATCAATGTAGGAGGCTTCCATCTCCTCAATGATGTTTAACGGCACAATACGCCCGTTATCATCCCCTACTTCAGAAACAAGGTCGGTCATTTTTCCTGTTAATGTAACTGATCGATGCACAACTCCGCCGTAATGGCATGCCCTCCGTTTCTTACAAAGCTTCTTCCTTGGGGCATCTGAGCCGTTATCATACTGGGCATTGCCTCGACAAAGCTGTGCTTTATCCGTGAACACAGCCCATGTTCACCAGACAATTTCTAAAGAGTTATACGCTTAAGTGAGCGTTTAGAAACCGGGAAGCGGTCTATGTATGCCCAGGTTGCAAGATATTTTTTGCTTTACATGATTCCCTGGAAATGCTGACCTCTTTGACATGTCTCCCTTTGGTTCAGGAGCGGGGCCTGACTACCAAGAATTGTCTTGAATTCCAAGTTCGTCCTCCAGCGCCGAAGCGAACGCGGCCATTACCCTGCTTTTTTTCTCGGAGGGCAATTCGACCAAAGGCAGGCGCATCGCAGGGCTGCACTTTCCAAGGTGAGCCAGGACCGCCTTGACCGGTATCGGATTGGTATCGAAAAAACACGCCCGCATTGCATGCACTAACGCATGGTGCAAACCTGCCGCGCCAGTCAGATCACCCTGCAAACCGGCTTGAGTCAGTTTGTGCATCATGCGTGGAAGGATATTGCTGACAACCGAAATAACTCCATCTCCCCCGAGAACCAGAAAGAATAGCGTCCACTCATCATCCCCGGAATACACCGCAAACCCATCCGGTCGATCTTGGATAAGATCTGCGACCTTGGAGAGATCACCAGACGCCTCCTTCACTCCGACAACAGTAGGTATTTCGCTTGCCAGATTGAGAATGGTCTCTAGCTCAATGTCGAAGCCTGTGCGGCTGGGTACATTGTAGATAATTATAGGACACGAGGTTGCTGCTGCAATGGCCGCTACATGCGCTTCAAATCCCCTTTGGGGGGGCTTGTTGTAGTAAGGACCGACAACGAGTAAACCATCGGCCCCCAATCGCTCGGCTTCAATAGAATACGTAATGCTCTCGGCGGTTGAATTGGTGCCCGTGCCAACTATAACCGGAACACGACCAGATACATGTTCAACCGCAGTGGCGATCAGCTCGCTTCGCTCTGTGGACGTAACCGTAGGATTCTCACCCGTCGTACCGAGGACAACCAAGGCAGAAGCCCCCGATGTGATCTGGTGCTCAATCAATCCACAGAATGCAGCTTTATCAATCGCTCCTGATTCGGAGAATGGCGTCACAAGTGCCGGGGCAACACCTCTAAACAGCATTTGAAGTCAGTTTTATTGTTGTCACTGAAACCAGTCAGACAGCATATCCTCCAGTGTAAATAATCCGGCTCGCCCCTGTATCCACTCCGCGGCGCGCACCGCCCTCAGGGCAAAACCGTCACGACGCTTGGCGGTGTGCTCCAGCTGGATATTGTCAGTTGGGCTGTCAATGATCACCTGATGCTGCCCAAATACGTGTCCCAGCCGTGTCGCCGAAACCTCAAGCTGCGATGGATCATGCGGCGTCGTGGAACCTCCCCACTTATGCTTTCTCTCAATATTCTTAACCAGTTCGGTTGCCAGATTGATGGCCGTGCCACTGGGAGAATCAATTTTCGCTGTATGATGCAACTCATGCAGGGCTACATCGAATTCTGGCAGCTTGTTCAGTAATGGAGCCATTGCACGCAGTGACTGCAGAATTAGTTGTATGCCTAAGGAAAAATTGGGGCTGTACAGCACAGCGGCATTATGCTTATTCACAAGGCGACGAACATCAGCAACTTCATCGTACCACCCTGTTGTACCGACCACTGCAGGTACGTTTGCCCTACAGTAAGACGCAATGTTCTGGACTGCAATCGCTGGCTGTGTAAAGTCTATAACGACGTCGGGTTTACGGTATAATGCTGCCTCGGTTACGGGATTTTCACGGTTAAAATATTGGCTGATTTCATGGCCTCGTGAGACCGCCGACGCTGCGACCGCGCTCCCCATACGTCCGGTACCAGCGATCGCAATTTGTAACGATACTGACATCAAAGTTTAACTGAGGCAAAAAAAGTCCCCGCGAATCAGGGCATGATTTCTGCCGAATAGATCAGGTCAGCCAGGAGTCCTCCGGCTGTAACACCCAGGCCTGCCCCTGGCCCCTGCACAACCAATGGCTCGTCGTTATAACGATCGGTCGTAAACACAACAACATTCCCCCGGCCGGGCGCTTTGGCAAACGGGGAGTCACTGGGAACAGACTGAACACTCACATCTAACCGCCCATCCTCAAGCCTGGCGATATAACGCAACCGCTTGCCTTGACGCGCTGCTTCCTCTGCCCGTGCTTTCCATTCATGATCGACCTTTCTGAGTTCACCAAACAGCGCTTCCGGGGTACCAGGCTGAATTCCTGCCGGCAACAGGGATTCAACCTTAATGTCATCTCGTTCAACGGCAAGACCGAGCTCACGGGCCAGGATCAGCAGCTTTCGAGCGACATCTTCCCCGCTCAGATCATCCGCCGGGTCCGGTTCTGTCCAGCCATTCGCGTGTGCACGCTCCACAATTGACGAAAAAGATTCCCCCACATCAAGACTGTTGAATACGTACGCCAGCGTCCCCGACAGAACGCCTTCAATCCTGTGAACCGGATCTCCGGTTCTTACCAGATCCTTGAGTGTGGAAATAACCGGGAGGGCTGCACCGACCGTGGTTTCATAACGAAAAGCTACCTCGCGCCGCTTGGCCGCCTTTTGCAGACGTTGGTAAAACGGCAGATCCAGTGTTTTTGCCAGTTTATTCGCGGTTACTACGCCCAGACCGAGTTCAAGGAAATCGGGGTACCGGGCCGCGACTGCCTGACTTGCCGTTGCATCTACGACAATGATCCGTTCCAGTCGACAGGCGCCCAGTTGTTCGACCAACCAGTCCAGATTAGCAGGGCGCCCTCCCGCAAGCTCGGAAACTGCTGTGCCAAACTCAAGTCCATCCGCATCCCAGAGCATTGTTCTTGAATTCGCAAGCCCGATGAGCTTAATATTCAGCTTAACCCGCTCCAGCAGATCGTCGTGCTGTTCAGCCAGGAGCTTCAGCAGGTGGGCGCCAACGCGCCCCGGTCCCAACAGACACACATGAGCACGCAGACGGCCCAACGGAAACGCCTCATGCAGGGCCCGTACAGCGCGCCGGACCTCATCGTCCCTGACCACTGCCGAAATATTCGTTTCGGCCGCCCCCTGTGCGATCGACAGCACATTGACACGACTGCGCCCCAGTGTAGCGAACATGCGACCCGCCAACCCCGGATGATGTCGCATTCGGTCGCCTACAGCAGAGACAATGGCGCATCTCGGGATGGAATAAATCCTAGCAACATCTCCGTAAACCAATTCACGCTTGAAGGCACTTCGCAGCGTTTCTACTGCAGAATCAGCATCCGATTCTCGCACGACCAGACAAATGCTGTGCTCACTGGAGGCCTGTGCGATCATCAGTACATTGATACTCTTCTCCGCCAAAGGAACGAAAACCCGCGCGGCAATGCCCGGCATTCCTAACATGCCGCTTCCTTCCAACATTACTACCGCAACATCCCGAATAGTAGAGATCGCCTTTACTCTGAGCTCTACAGAACGCGACTCATTGGAGATCAGTGTTCCTGGCGCCTTGGGATTTAGGGAGTTCTTGATCAGGAGGGGGATACCCAGTGACTGAACGGGTCGCATTGTGCGGGGATGCAGGATGCGGGCCCCGAAATAAGCCATTTCTGCCGCTTCAGTATAGCTGAGTCGGGCCAGTGGGAAAGCTTCGGGAACATCCCGAGGATCTGCGGAAAGGACTCCATCAACGTCCGTCCAGATGACCACACGCCGTGCACGCAATGCCAAACCAAGGATCGTTGCAGTAAAATCACTCCCTGACCGACCCAGCGTGGTAGTGGATCCATCCGAAGCCGAAGCAATGTATCCGGTTACAACCGTAATCTGGTCGCGTGGAAGATCTTCGAATCTTGCTCGGATCCGGCGAATGGATTCGTCAAAATCCACATGCGCCTCTCCGTAGTTTGCGTCCGTCCTGATCAGTTCGCGGGCATCCATATGGCGCGACTTTTCGCCAGCAGCACGAAACGCAGCTGCTACAAGGGGGGCGGACGCCCTCTCACCAATGCTTAGGATGGAATCCCGCGTACGAGTTGTGCACTCTCCCAGAAGCGCGATTCCTTGCAATAACCTTTCCAACTCCCTCCAAAGCTCCTCCAAGTATGCAACCAGTTCCTGCCGCTCCCCGCTGGGTAGTAGTTCATCTGCCGCCGCCACGTGACGATCATGCAACTCCTCAGCAATGTGGTCCGGGAGCCTTTTTTCTGAAAGGGACACTTCCACGGAATCCAGCAATCTGTCGGTAACCCCTCCCATTGCTGAAACCACTACCACACGGTGGACATCTGCAGCAATTTCCTGCACTAAACGAATGCCCCGCCTAATTCGCTCTGCAGTGCCTACAGAGGTGCCTCCAAATTTAGTGACCTGCACCGGATTATACTCTGTACGTTCCATACTCCGTTGCCCCGCCTAGATAAAATGATTTCACGTGCGCCTAAACCATTTTACCTAAAACTTGATCACTTGAGCCTAACCACAATAAGGGGATTATGATTGTACGGAGAGACATCTGAAGGAACTACATCACAGAAGACTTGTGTAACCCCGCGCAGGACCGGGGCCATAGCTCAGTTGGTAGAGCGCTTGAATGGCATTCAAGAGGTCAGGGGTTCGACTCCCCTTGGCTCCACTATTTTGGCTAAGCGTGTAAAGCCGCCATCTCACCCATACCCGCACAACGGGCCGCTGGGCCTCATTCGCCCAGTCCAACTCGGCGGGCCCAATCTCCACCCGACGCGGGCTGACTCGTCAGAACCTCTGCCGGCACCAATCGGCAGGAACAACACCCAACCTGACCGCAACTACGCACACGGCGGCAACGGAGAGTATCATTCACAATAAGACCTGCTGAACCAGGCAACCACAGGCTCTATGGCACACCACCGAGATCCACTGATTCCTGAATCAAATCAAACAAAACGGCTAGCCGATCATTTCTGGGTAATCACGGACAACAACGAGCCCGGTTGCTTTGAAGCAACCTGTCGTATCAATAAGTCGCGCAGTTATCTCAAAATGACCTAACTGGCCCGCCTCCTATTCTTTCACCCGGTTGTACGTCCGTATGCACAAGATCGTGGCTACGGATGCATACAAGGGATACGTAGTCGCCATTAGTATACTGTCAAGATACGCCCCTACCTCGTGTATGTGAGATAACACTTCTGCACTTGCAGCAGCTCCAACCGCTAACACGACCACTAAGTAAACGGTTGGGTTCTCGGCATCTGTCGCAAGGACTCCATACGCAAGCCCTGCAAGGACCAGCAATAGAGGCACAACTCCCCCGCCAATCATGTCGGGCCCAAGACCCTGGATGAGGACCAAGAGGACCATCACAACGACTAAAACTCTTCTCAACATTTTTACGCCCGGTTTGGTGAGTGAAATAACGAAGCAGCGTGACAGAAGTACTCCCGCCACACATTGCCTGTTAGTATATAATGCTTTTTCTATAAAGATGCAAGGGTATTCTATAATTTTTTCGGGGGACGTTTGTCCCTGAATATTCGGTCAGATTTGGGGTTCTGCAAGCACTTAAAGCGCACAAATTGGACCGGCAAAACGTAGTCAAACACCCTGCCTGCATACTAGAGCAGACAAACATGCCGAACTCGTGGATTGAGAAGTCTGCACACTAGAGTGTTCGGGGGCCACTCCATGAATGAATAGGCAAGTTGCCGTATAAGGATGTGACCCCAGATATTCACTTGGTTGAAGTGAATCAACTATTGTAACGTCTGTTTTGATAGATTCTAGTGTTAGGCCAGCTGACTTGGCACACACAATAGCTTGGGTATACCGTATGGTTGCACAGGCACTTTTCCAATCGCCATTGCCGGCACTTTGAGATGTATATGATTCTCAAAATATTGCTCGTCTTTTTTCTGCCGTTATTCATCGCGTCATGCCAGAAAAAATCAACGGAAGCAACGCGTCCCAATATTATTCTCATCATGACGGATGATCAGGGATGGGGAGATACAGGCTATAATGGACACCCATACCTAAAAACTCCCAACATAGATGAGATGGCATCCAACGGCGTGGTGTTCAATCGTTTCTATGCGGCATCGGCAGTGTGCTCACCCACGCGTGGAAGTGTAATGACCGGGCGCCACCCGCTGCGCTATGGTATCTGCGGTGCTAACTGTGGTCATTTAAGAACTGAAGAAGTGACTCTAGCAGAACTGGGTAAAGAAGTGGGGTATGTCACAGGGGTTTTTGGTAAATGGCATTTAGGAACATTGACCCGTGACACCATTGATTCCAATCGGGGAGGCAGACCTCAACATGATGCCCACTATTCGCCGCCCTCCGATCATGGTTTTGATACGTACTTCGTGACAGAAGCAAAAGTGCCTATCTGGAATCCCATGATTCCTCCTCCCCGTTCCGCAGGCGATGTACGGTCATCCCTGCTGGAAAGTGAGCCATTTAACACATTTTATTGGTCAGCTCCGGGTAAGATTGTAAAGGAGAATCTAGAGGGAGACGATTCCCGTGTGATTATGGACAGGGTGATCCCTTTCGTTGAAGATGCGGTGAAAAAAGACCAACCTTTCTTGGTTGTTGTTTGGTTCCACACACCACATCTCCCTGTCATTACAGGAGAACATTATAAAGAGCAATACAAAGGTTTATCCGAAGATCAGCAACACTTCTACGGAGCACTGACTGCCGTGGACGAACAAGTGGGGCGCCTGAGAAAAACCTTGCGGGAATTGGGAGTGGCGGACCATACGGTACTGTTCTTCACCAGTGACAATGGCCCCGAAGGCACCGCCGTAACTGGAAGAACGCAAGGAATCACCAAGGGACTCAGAGGCAGGAAAAGAAGCCTTTATGAAGGCGGGATTCGAGTCCCCGGAATTATGGAGTGGCCCGAGAAAGTTGCGTCCGGCAGTATCCTGGAATCACCAAGCTTTACGTCGGACTACTTTCCCACTATTGCCAGCATCCTGAATATCGATATTGCGAAATATGAACGCCCTTATGATGGCGTGAACCTGTTGCCCCTCGTCAATGGGACGGTGGAGAGGAGAGAAAAAAGCCTTGCTTTCAGGCTCCGGCAACAAGCCAGCCTGATGAATGAGTCCTACAAGATCTACAGTAGTGACGGAGGCAAAACTTTTGAACTGTACGATATTTCCAGCGACCCCTTTGAATCGGTTGATCTGGCTGCCTCCCATCCCAAAATTCTCAATGAAATGGTTGCGGAATGGCACCAATGGAGGGCATCCCAAGAGGCCAGTGCGAACGAAGCTGATTATTAGTGACTGAGGGTTCCATAGCTATCCCGGGTGCACTTGGCAGTTCGTCAAATGGGGAGAATCGGATGCTCATGGATTGTCAGTTTAGGTATGGTTTTTCGAGGCCCATCTTTCACAACTACATCAAGCTAATCACGAACATTGTGCGCCAACGAGTAAAGTCCTTATTTTGGGCAGAGAACCTGGCAATCAGATTCGAACTGGCACATTCAAGATGCATGTCTCTTTCCAGCAGGAATTCTTGGTTAATAGTTTTTGCTCTCTATTGGGCCTTGGGCTGCGACAGTAGTCCCACGGAAACAACAAAGCCTGGACTTGAAAGCTTCATCTTAAATGAGAGCCTTATCCTCAACCCAACCGGCTATGTACCACTCGCGGCAGAACTACAACTGGAAACTAGCGAACCGGTACAGGTGGAGCTTGAGGTTTTAGGTCTGAGAAATGATCTCAAACCACTCATACACCGCTTTGAAGAACGGGCTACGTCTTTTAGCCTCCCCGTACTCGGACTCTATCCCGCACACCGCAATACGCTGCTGATTAGACTCTACGACGTCGAAAATCAGCTACTGGGAGAAGAGAGCCGGCCCATAGATACGCCACAGCTTTTGTCCGAACTGCCGGAAATCCAGGTCAGTGTGAATACCGAACGAAAAAAGCCCGGCATGAACCTGGTTAGCTTCTTCGGACGCACCGATAGCGGTCTACCTCAAATCCCGTTCATGTTTGACCAATACGGCAATATCCGCTGGTATGCCAACATGAGTACACATCCCGTACTTGGAAGCCTGTTTTACGATGCGGGCATTGAACGACTCAAGAATGGGAATCTGTACTTTGGAGACGGAAGCAGCGGACGAATCGTCGAAATGGATATGTTGGGCAGAGTGGTCAACGAATGGCCCTTGCCCGGCTACGGATTCCATCACAACGTCTTGGAGCTCCCAAACGGTAACCTGCTTGCCACCGTCAATAAGCATGGTTTAGCAACCGTTGAAGATCATATCCTGGAAATTCATCGTGAGACCGGTAACATTGTACAGGAGTGGGATCTTAGAGAATCTCTCAACCGAAGACGACGCGTATGGAGTAGCAATGCCCGAGATTGGTTTCATGCCAACGGTCTAGCATACGATGAGGCGAAGGACGCCATAATTGTTTCTGGACGTGTCCAGGGTACGGTCAAGCTAACACGCGACAATCAGGTCATTTGGATCCTTGCACCTCACAACAACTGGGGTACGGCCGGTGATGGCACGGACCTGGACAGTAAACTCCTGCAACCGCTGGATTCAAATGGTCAGCCAATCACAGATCCTGCCGTTCTTGACGGCTTTATTGATCACTCGGAGTTTTCCTGGGCATGGTATCAGCATGCCCCGAAACTAACCCCCCACGGAACATTGCTCGTATTTGACAATGGCGACAACCGTCACTATCAAGGGCAACCTGTGTTCAGCCGTGCAGTCGAGTATCTAATCGATGATGATGCCATGACCGTTCAACAGCTCTGGGAATACGGTCGAGAACGCGGATCCACGACTTATTCAGCTATCGTGTCGGATGTTGATTATCACCCGGAAGAAGACAATGTGGTGTTTATGCCGGGAGCCAACTGGGAAAATGGCCCAAACGGCAAAACAATTGAAGTCGATTACCAAACAAAAGATGTCGTGTATGAAGCCTCTATCCCCAACCCTGAAGCACGATATGGCATCACGTTTCATCGCATTGAACGGCTTCCGATCTATCCAAACAATCAATAATTTCCGACAGCCATTAGAGTCAGCAAAGGCCGTACAGTCCCCTCAACGAACTACACAGTCATGATCAGAAATAGCGTAATCCTGATGCGATTGTCCGCACCCTCCTGCTTGCTTCTCATCCTGCTCTCTGTACCCGGCGCTGTACAGGCGCAACAGCGTACCGTTGGGCTCATGAATAACATGCCTGGAGCTTTTGAGGGCTATACCCTGATTGCTCCAATGCTCCACCCCTCGGTCTATCTGGTTGATATGGAGGGGCAGGCAGTACATCGCTGGCAGGTCAATTCTGGATTTGGAGCTACCAACAGACTGTTGCCGGATGGTGCCCTGCTCAGGGCTTCGGCATCCCCAAAATCGTGGACAAACGTCCAAGGCCGAGCCGGACGTGTGGAAATCATAGAATGGGATGGAACGATCCGATGGCAATACGACTTTGTGAATGATGAGTACATGCTGCACCACGACGTGGTCCCCCTGCCAAACGGAAACATTCTCGCAATCGTCTGGGATGTGCGCGATATGGACGAAATCCTGGCCGCAGGATACAACCCGGACAATCTCGCCGATGATCAGAACATCATCCTGAGCGAACGTATCGTAGAGTTTGAGCCTGTACTGCCTGACAGCGCAGAAATTGTCTGGCAATGGGATTCCTGGGACCACCTCGCACAAGACTATGCTCCGCTACTGGATACTTATGTCGAAAATATTTCTGACCATCCGGAACGAATTGATGTGAACACATCGATTGGCGGAGACTGGCTCCATTTCAATGCGCTGGATTACAATGAGGAACTTGACATCATTGCGATCAGCGCCTCCTTTATTGACGAGATCTGGATAATTGATCACAGCACTTCAACAGAGGAAGCGCGTGGGGAGACTGATGGCACGTTTGGATGGGGTGGGCGACTTTTGTATCGCTGGGGGAATCCGCAGATGTACGGTTTAGGAACGGAGAGTGATCAGACGCTTTATTTTCTGCATTCCGTGCTGTGGATTCCAGATGGCCTGCCGGGAGCAGGTAATCTTATGGTATTTGAGAATGGTGTAGGGCAACCGGAAGGCGACTACTCAACCGTACATGAGCTTAAGCTTCCCTACATGGAAGACCCCTATAGTAATGCAGTCTGGTTTGCACAGGGAATAGATGGGACCTACGAGGATCCTGAGTCTATTTGGAGCTTCGCTGCGCCGAACGAGTTTTTCAGCGATTTCGTCTCGGGTCAACAACGCCTGCCCAATGGAAACACCTTAGTTGCCGAGGGGATGACTGGCCGCATCTTTGAGCTTGAGGAAGGATCGGACGCATTGGTATGGGAATATGTCAATCCCGTCGTGCAGACTGGGCCCCTCTCCCAGGGAGATGTCATTCCCATGTTCGGACCTCCAGGCTCTCGACGCCTCCAGAATGCTGTGTACAGGGCGCTACGGTACGGTGCAGATTTCGGGGGTTTCGATGGGAAGGACTTAACTCCTATTGGAGTCATTGAACTGAATATCGCTGGTTCATCTCCCGCTCCACCCTTCACACTGCTGCCCAATTACCCGAATCCATTCAGTGGAAGCACCACGATAGATATTCAAGTCGATCACCCAACAAATGTTGAGATTACCGTATTCAATATGCTCGGCCAGGAAGTAGCTGTTCTGGTAAATGAATTTCACGCACCGGGAGCATATAGTTACGTCTTTGACGCTAAGGCACTCCCCCACGGACACTACTTATGTAGATTGATCTCCGGAGGATCTTCAGCAACCATTACGCTTACCCATCAGTGATCTTCAGATACTTCTTAGGCCTGCTTCCTAACGACCAACGGACGTTCTGAAAACCCCGGTTGGATGATCTCTTGGGATTCTGTGAGCGTTACCGGGAGTACGTAAATGTTGGTGGGATCTGGGGCGGAGCCCCAGGTCGCAGATATACTTACTCTGCGCTTGCAATTTCCTCGAGCTCAAGGAACAACTCGTTGGCGGTCCGCCTTATCCACTCGGTTACAGCTGGACTGGGTAACAAACCCCGTCCATTAGACCGATACGCCAATCCTTCAAGCACCGCCTCATAGGGGCCGAATCCATATAGTCTGAACGGGAGCACAATCGTTCTGTCCTTGTCTTGTGAATGTGTCTCGACAAATTGGCGAATCTCTTTCTGCGACTTTGCACGCTTATCTTCCCAATCCTCCCGGAGGCTGTGAACAGCAACCTCACTGAAAAGGCCTGTAGACCGAATAGAGTCGGCCAAGAGATCAAGCTTTTGGATCCATTCAGCATTAACCTTATCATCACCCGCACCATGTGCGATGATAAGCACGGATTCAGTGCCTGAACTGTCACTTAGTGCCAGTGCATTCGCGGCAAGAATCTCTCCCATTTCAGGGGCATCTAGCAAGGCGGTCTCACTGATTTTTACACGCGTTGAAAGGTCAAGCGGCAGAAGTTTGGAACCATGATGCGCCTGACTGCCGTGGGAAATAAAGAAAGCTGGCGGATCTTCTCTCAGACCAAGGAGGTATTCAGTCTGATGCAGAAAAGAGTGCGCAGACATAAAAAGCCGCACAACAGCAATACAACCGACATGCTGCTCTTCAAGCTCCGTAACTGCTGCATTCATGGTAACTGGATCCGCCATTCCGAAAGCTATAGCTACCGGGAATTCCTCCCTCAAAGGCATAACTGCCGTTTCAACGGCAGTATTCCATTGATCACCACCGCCATGTGCCATGACCATAAGCCCGCAAGAATTGGAGTTCTGTGCGTCGGCCGTAGCTGCGGCCAGCCACGTCATGAAGAATAACAATACGAGCCTCATTTGTCTTTGAATCAAGTCCATTTGTCCATGTCTATATATGCGGCCTCCCGCGAAAAACGCCCGAGACCTTCGAGAATATGTTTGCCGGTGACGGCAATTTGTATTTAGATTAAGTCTAAATAAAAATTACAATCAAGGTTCCATGCAATTTGGACGCGGATTACGATGAACTAAACCAAGCTCCGGTTCAGATACGGACTGAGCATAAGCGACTTCGCCATTAAAGGAGGTCCGCGCACGGACACCAGGATCGTGTTTATCCCGAAGGCATTCACCTCTGAATCGAGTGGTACCCGTAGGAGCGCTGTCGTTCGTAATGATCTAGTCAATGATTTCTGCCTGTGTCAAGGCAGACAACCTCCGCTATTTGTATCAAGCCCGTTGTATCCTTGCGAGTAAGCATCCCACCCACATAAACAAAGACCTCTCCTGGTGGCAGGATGAGGCTATACGTCGTAAATTATCTGATCATTACAATGGGTTTCTTTCCGTGTCTCTTCTTCGAACATCCTGGCTCGTAGTACTACTCCTGCTGGCAGCTTGCAGTCAATCTTCAACGGACCCTTCCGCGCTTCCGACTACGGTTGACTACAACTGGCATATTAAGCCCGTACTTTCAGATCGCTGCTACAAGTGCCATGGGCCAGATGTCCAGGTCCGCAAGGCAGAGCTTCGGCTTGATACTCAGGCAGGTGCCTACGGCGTAAGCCGTGATGATTCAACACAGCGAATCATCGAACCCGGCAACGCCGCGGCTAGCCTACTGGTTGAACATATCTCCAGCGAAGATCCTCAACGGCGTATGCCACCACCGGAAAGCAATCTATCGCTTACCACACGCGAGATTGCACTCATCAAGCGCTGGATTGACCAAGGTGCAGACTGGAAACCACACTGGGCATTCACACCACCCACACGTCCTACCCTGCCAGAGGTGCGCAATGAACACTGGGCCCGCGGCCCCATTGATTATTTCATATTAGATGGCATTGAGTCCGCCGGACTTAATCCGTCGGAGGAAGCAGACCGCACTAAGCTGCTTCGCCGTGTGACGTTTGATCTGACAGGACTGCCGCCAACTCCGACCGAGCTTACCGCCTTTCTGAATGATACGCGGGAGGATGCTTACGAACGTTTAGTGGAGGAGCTGCTTGCACGTCCGACCTACGGAGAACGTATGACGTCCATGTGGCTGGATATCGCGCGTTACGCCGATACGCACGGCTATCAGGACGACCGTCCTCGGACAATGTGGCCATGGCGTGATTGGGTCGTACGGGCCTTTAATGAGAACCTTCCTTATGATGACTTCGTGATTTGGCAGATTGCTGGCGACTTGCTTCCCGATGCGACCTTTGAGCAACGTCTGGCCACCGGATTTAACCGCAACCACGCCATAACTCAGGAAGGGGGGGACTCCCTACCATTTATGCAAGTCCAAATCAGCAAAATTTGAAAAA
>JAPPGC010000099.1 GCA_028875125.1 Bacteroidota bacterium
CCATACCCTAATTTTAATTGTCGTCATACCGTAATTTTAACTGTCGCTAGATAGTGCCAAAGGCAAACGGAGGCATTAATCCAGAGGGAGTCTAAGCTACTGCTTCACATGAACTTCCACGAGACGGGATTGAAGCGACAAAAAATTGCCCAGCTTACTGGATTCACAGACTTTTGTTTAGTGCAAACCGGCTCACATCTATGATGAGATCCTGGTTAGATCACCTTCATCGGAGCAAAGCTTACCATGAGACGCTTCGTTCCGTAGCTATGGAAGTCAACCACAGCTTTAGTCATACTGCCACTACCTTCCAGTTGTATGACTTGCCCCTCTCCATAGATTTTATGTCTGACTAGCGTCCCTATACTCAGATCAGATGGGTCGCACGAGGGAACATGCCCGGATGTGGATGGCCTGTAAGCTTGTTTCCGGAAGCGAGTGTCTGTAAACCTCGCACCCAAACCTCTATCTGGCTGACGTGCTCCGTAACTAGGGAAACTACCCCTTTTCCTTGAACCTGACCTTTTTGAGGAACGTCGTTTTTTGAGTGTTCCCGGTTTTATTTCCTCAATAAAGCTACTCAGAGTCGTGAAGTCTGGTCGTGATCCGTATCTGTAACGCGTTTTGGCCCAACTCAGATAAAGGCGTGATTTAGCTCGAGTCGCGCCGACATAAAATAGCCGCCGCTCCTCTTCAAGGTCCTTTGGGCTAATTCTATCTCCGCGTATCAATGGCAACAGTCCCTCTTCCATGCCACCAATGAAAACAACTTCAAACTCCAAACCTTTGGATGCATGAAGTGTCATGAGAACGACCCGATCCGAAGCAGGATCGTCCTCATCTGCATCCGTCATGAGTGCAACTGTTTGCAAATAGCTACTAAGCGTATGCGCCTCCTCCCCATAATCATGCTCCTGGATTGCGCGCAATAACTCGTAAATATTCTCAAGCCTTGTCTGCCCGGACAGGGTACCATCCTCTTGCAAATCATCCAGAAGCCCCGACTCCCGAAAGATTGCAGCGGCCACGTCGACAGCAGGTTTTCCTGCTGCGGCTTCTGCAGCATGATGGTTGATCAGACTGATAAAGGCCTGAGTCTGACTCCTGATTCGTCCTGTAAGATTAATCTGGGAGAGTAAGTCTCCCTGAATCACTTCCCTTAGCCCGCACCCAGTTCTGCGCACATACTCAAAAATCTTCTCAAGAGATTTTTGGCCAATTCCTCTACGCGGGTAATTGATCACCCGTTGAAAACTTGATACATCCCCGGGATTTACCAAGAGGCGCAGGTACGCTAGCGCATCCTTGATTTCCCTGCGCTGATAAAACGAAATCCCGCCAATGATCTGATAGGGTATATCTTCTTGACGCAAAGCCTCTTCAAAAATGCGGCTCTGCGCATTTGTTCGATAGAGGACAGCAAAATCACGGTAGTTGAGCGCATTCCTGATTCGTTCGCCCCTAATTATTCCGACAGCACGTTTAGCCTCATCCCGATCGCTGCGGGCCTCTATCAACGCTACAGGATCTCCCGTACCGTTATTTGTCCAGAGCGTTTTTTGTATCTGATCATTGTTGTGGATGATAATTGCGTCTGCCAAACCGAGAATGGCCTTTGTCGAACGGTAATTCTGTTCGAGACGAATCACCTTAGCTTCAGGATAATCCCTTTCAAAGGAGAGGATATTCCGAATGTCTGCACCTCTGAATGAATAGATACTTTGTGCATCATCGCCAACTACGCATAAATTGCGGTGCTTTCCTGCCAATTCATTAGCCAGCGCATACTGTACCCGGTTTGTGTCCTGATATTCGTCAATGAGAACGTGTGTCCACTTGTTCTGGTATTTTTCCAGTATATCAGGATGCTTGTCGAAGATCTCCAGCGGTTTTAGCAGCAGATCGTCAAAATCGAAGGCATTTGCTGACTGCAAAGCATCGTTGTAGGAATCAAATAGCTTCACGGCAACCCTGTACTGCCTGGATTTCTTACCCCGTCTAATTTCTTCAATCGGTATCCGGGCATTTTTTGCCTCTGAGATATACGCGCGTACTGCACGTGGCCTCACCTCTTTCAGGTCGAACCCCTCTGCTTCAATAAGCTGCTTGACAATACGCTCCGAATCGTCTGTGTCATATATCGTGAAGTCGCGCGTAAACCCAATGCTTTCTGCCTCAATCCGCAGTAGCCGGGACATTTGGGCATGGAATGTGCCAATCCACATCCCTGAGGTCATGCCTGGCGGCAGGAGACTCTCGACGCGCCCGAGCATCTCTCGAGCCGCCTTGTTCGTAAATGTGAGTGCAAGAATCTGGTATGGGCGTGCGGTTTGTGTAGCCAGTATCCATGCAATCCTGCAGGTCAGTACTCGTGTTTTGCCTGATCCCGGCCCGGCTACAACCAGTAAAGGGCCGTGAGCCGTTTCAACGGCTTCCTTTTGCCGATCGTTTAATCCCTCAAGGATCGGGTTAGTGTCAAATACGGGCATTGTCACAGAACCACTCTAGATCAGTCCGAGAATATGGTAAATCGTCGCGATTATACATTGTAGAGTAACGGCAATAACAGGATGTTTGGAACAAGGTTGCAGCAGCAGTGCAATATTTCTCATTGCCATACCTGCCATCACGGTCCAGAAGAAGTTGAGGACAATCAGTCCTCGTCCACTACCTCGCCGGTGTAGAACGCGGTCGTGCGCCTAGCAGCAGCGCGGGCAGCTTGTGCGTCCGTGCCGCCGCGAACAGACGCCTCTCCCCACGCCTCGCTACTACCCGTTAGGAGGGCCTTTCCGTGAGGTGTGGTGTGGAATGTGGCTGCGTCCTGCCTGGGCTCTTCGGGATGGTCAATATGGAGTGCAAGCCCTAGGAAACCCATCTCCCAGCCCACGCCCGTGGCACCTGCGCCGAATTCGTCCCACTGCTCCGAAAGATGGGCGGTGTGCACTAGGGTGAGACGAGCTCGGTTGCCATCGTCCTCAGATACCCGCGCCTCCACCCAACTGACATGGCCGCCGAACTCCCATGTTACTTCCAGATATGACAACCGCTCACACGCAGTGATCGTGCCCCCTGCGTTGCCCTCAAACTGAAATTGACCACCGAGTTCAAGCTCACCGGTGATTGGTAGGAACCAGCGAGGAATGCGATCGCCGTTGGTCAGGGCATCCCACAGGTCTTTGACGGTGGTCACGTAGCTGCGAGAAAGTATGACTTCACTGGCCGCCTTTCCGTCGCGATCAATGTACACGACGGAACGCTGAACGGCGTCAAGATGGGATGCTACATCGAGGAGCATGATTTATCCTGGTGGTTATGATCGTGTCTGCCGGAAAATACCTATTTTCTTGCAGATATGACTCGATGATGGAAGAATTTTCCTTGTCCGGTTGGATCGCCACTATCTTGCAACCCTATGCAACCGGATAATTCGTTTACGATCCGCGACACAGCGCGCGCGTCAGTCGTTGCGGGATCAAGAATGGCTTCAAGCCTGTGGATTGTTTGAGTGGATGAATCCAGCCCGGTTTTTCACACAAATGCGTAGTGCCGCATGGAATTCAAAATCGCAGCGCAGCGGTATTGTAGCAATGGAGATTTGCTCGGAGTCCGACGTCCGTTTCCTCATCTGGTACAAGCTGACGCTTGCACCTACGCAAAAATAGCGTTTTGTTGCCCCCTTACTTAAAGTATAACTTTAAGTAAGGGGGCGATTCCCCAATATGATAGACACTTCATGGAGTTTTCTGTTTCTTTTGTCCGAGCGATTATAGGGCTCTCAACGGTGATCGGGCTTGCACTACTGCTTTCAGAAAACCGCCGGCTGGCTAATTGGCGCCTTATCTGTATAGGACTACTGGCACAGATAGCCCTCGCAGTGCTCATCCTGCAGGGTGATGCCATGGGAGAGTTTTTCTCCCCACTTGGTTGGCCGAAAGTCTTTTTTTCCTGGCTAAGTTTTGCATTTGTCAAGACCTTGCAGTTTTCGACTGAGGGAGCTCGGTTCGTGTTTGGTGACCTTGCCCTCCCTCCAACCGAGAGCATGGCACCGGGGACACCGCTGGTCACAGGCCGGAGCTGGGGCAATGCCATCGTCTTCCAAGTGCTTCCAACTATCATTTTCTTTGGAGCACTGATGGGAATTCTATATCACTTGGGCGTCATGCAATGGATTGTAAAGTCGATGGCGCGAATCGTAGCAAAAATGCTCAAATCCAGCGGAGCAGAATCCTTATCGGTAGCTGCTAACGTGTTTATAGGCCAAACAGAAGCTCCTCTGGTGATTCGGCCCTATCTGGAAGGCATGACGCGCTCGGAAATCATGACACTCATGACTGCGGGGATGGCCACAATAGCCGGTGGTGTAATGGCAGCTTATGTAGGCTTTCTGGCGCTCCCATATGCAACAGCCCAAGGAATCCCCCTGGATGAAGCGCAGCTCAGATTTGCAGAACATCTCCTGGGTGCCAGCCTGATGGCTGCGCCAGCTGCAATTATTCTAAGTAAAATCATCGTTCCAGAAACCGGCCAACCTGCCACTCTGGGCAAAGTAGTAACTCCAAAGATCGGCGATTCGAAAAATATTATAGATGCAGCCGCAACCGGAGCCGGAGAAGGACTCAAACTCGTGCTGACTATCTCCGCAGTTTTATTGGCCTTCATCGCCCTGTTAGCCACGGCAGATTTTATTCTGGGTTGGGCCGGGGGATTATTCGGTCTCGAATTGACGCTAGGCAAAATCCTGGGCTGGGCGTTAGCGCCCATCGCGTGGCTGATTGGAATTCCCCTTGAAGATGTGGTCAGCGTTGGATCAATGCTTGGCTACAAGATTGTCGCCAATGAATTCGTCGCCTATCTACAGCTTGCCGAAATGATCCAACAAGGAGAACTCGCGCAGAAATCAATGATTATGGCAACTTTTGCCTTGTGCGGTTTCGCCAACCTCTCCTCCATAGCAATCCAGATTGGTGGCATCTCTCCACTGGCCTCAAATCAACGGCCACTAATTGCCGAACTAGGCATTAAAGCAGTGCTTGCAGGAACGCTGGCAAACCTAATGACCGCTACCCTGGCAGGTCTAATAACCTGACAAATTTGACTTAAAGTAAATTCTAGGTTGCCTCCAAATGCGGCTATTTTGGCCTATTTTCGGAGAATTAAAATTAATTTCAATCTTGGGCGCTTAAAGTTCATCATTAACCCCAGCATCCGTGTATATGAGTCGAGTATTTAAACCAGAAACTGAACTGAGTGATAAGAAAACGCCAAGACCTTCGTCGTCGACGTTTGCTCAACTGAGTGGGCGTATTGCGAGGTCGGATCGTGATGCTTTTCGGGAGTTGTTTGAAGAACTACATCCAGCTTTGCTCCGGTTTGCTTGGCGATATACAAGAGATGCAGATACTTCTCGAGACATTGTGCAGGACGCCTTTGTTAAGGTCTGGGAGAAAAGAGAAACCCTTGATCCTAGTAAGTCGATCCTTGGGTTCATGTACACCGTGGTGCGTAACCGGGCGCTTAACTTGGCCCGCGACTCACACTACACGAATAGCGTAGATGCTGATGAGGTCATTATTGAAGATGTACCTTCCCCGGACGAACAGGCGGATTTTGCCGTCTTGGAGGAAAAGGTTTCCGAGTGGATTGAAAGCCTACCCAAACGCCGACGCGAGGCATTCAAGCTTAGCCGATTTGAAGGGCTTACCCACGCTGAAATTGCTGAGGTCATGAATCTTACACCCAGAACTGTTAACACGCATTTAATGCTCGCCCTCCGGGATCTCCGGGGCAAGCTAAAGGCGTTCCGTAAAGATCCCCAGATTATATGAAAACAGAGCCTTACCACACTCTTCCCCGCGAGGTCCAGTCCGAATTGGATCACGCAGAACTTGCTGAGACGCTGGAAGCTTGGCAGCTTTCCGAATGGTACTGTTCTCAGGAGCCCCCTCTTGATGAATTTCGGCAGATGGGTGCAGGGATGTGGCCCGTGATAGAGGAAGCAACCCGCCCCCGCCTGACAAGAGTCTTTATCTGGCAGCGCGTGCCTCGCATGACTGTCGCGGTCGCTTGGGCGGCATGCATCGCTGTGGTCCTGGCGGTTGGAATCACGCTCACACAACAACCTGTTTCCGTGACCGCTCCGTTAGGCGATCAGATCACACACGAATTACCAGATGGGAGTTCAATCGTTCTAAATAGCGGCACAGATATACAGTACAAGAGAAATTTTGGCAATACATCTCGCAATATCATACTCCGTGAAGGAGAGGTTTTCCTGAACGTAGTACCAAACTCTACCCCCTTCGTAGTCGAGTCATTTGATGCACACATAGAGGTGCTGGGGACCTCTTTTAACGTGCGGGCGTGGCCCGACCAGATCGATGCGGCAACTCATGTGTTCGTTAGTTCAGGACAGGTAAAAGTCACCCCGATTGCTGCATCCGAATTAGCGGTTACCCTAGCTGCTGGGCAGTCTGCCCAAGTACGTCACGATGGCCAAGCCCCCTTGGTGATGGAGTCCAAACAGGGCCCGATGCAGCGCGCATGGGTTGATGGCGGGTTCAAGTTTTCCGAAGAGCCCCTCGGCAACGTTGTCAAAGAAATCGAACGACGTTATGATGTGGAGATCACGATTGCATCTCCCGCTTTGGAAGCAGTGTCCATCGGCGTTCTGAAAGAATCTCCGGAAGGTCCTGAGGAAATCATTCGAGACATTTGTGCGTTAAAAGATACTGATTGTGATTACCGCGCTGTCCCGGGTGGTTTTGTTCTAGAGAAACCATAAAGTAGGGAATCGGCACCCACCCGGCCACGCGGACGTTGCTCTTTGCATAGTATAAGTGGCCCGTAGGCTCCGTTTCCGTGCGTGCTGTAATTCGTTGGGGAGTTTGCCTAGCCGTCGTCCTTATAGGAAGTGCGTCGGTTTCAGTTGCTCAGTCCCATCTAAATCTAATTGATGCGGTCGAACGATTCCAGGCCGCCTGGGGTGTGGATATCTCCTATGCTTCCAGTACACTGGAGGGTCTAAAGACGAAGTGGGCCGGGCCTGTTGCAACCGATGCAGAATCGGACCTGGAACTCATGCTTCAGGGAACTTGTGTGATTTTCACTCGACAGCCCAGCGGCACATTTATTCTAGATCCTCTGGTCTCCACACTCACCGGAATTGTCCGCGCACGAGAAACCGGTAGTCCACTCAGAGACGTACACATATCCCTTGTCGGAACATCGGAAGGCACAACATCTAATCTGAATGGGAATTTCACCTTGACCACAGCTCGATGCGGCCCTGCAAGAATTGCAGTAAGCCATGTCAGGTATCAAACAGTTATTCGAGAGGTTGAACTGCTTTCAGCCTCAAATCCGTTGATCGAAATCTGGCTGTCCGAATGGGTCATTCAGGCACGCGGACCTGTTGAAGTTATTGCTCCACGCATACCTCCCGAACCTACTCTCGTCAGAAGTCCCTATCCATTTGAAATGGATACACGTGGGCCCGAAAACCTAAGGCAAACTACCGGCGTGGGAACATACGATGTGCCCGGCAATCTCTGGGATATCCCTGGTTTGTATGTTGACCCGAGCAACAGTGATATTCATATCCAGGGTGGAGGACGCGGAGAGCACCAATTCCAACTTGATGGCAGTCCAATCTTCGAACCGATCCATCTGGGGCTCTTTGGAATCTTTAACCCGTTTGCTATACGCCAGGTTACCGTCCGAAAGGCTGGTTATGATGTAGAATGGGGAAGCTCTTTGGCTGGGATCATCAATGCAGAGCATTCAATTGACGCAACTAAAGCTATTGAAGTGCAAATCGATCCAATTTCATTTAACGTCCGTATCGCCGACAGAATTGAACTTGGCCCGGCAAGGGTATCAGTAATGGGGGCATTCCGAAGCAGCGTCTGGAATCGCTGGTGGAATAATTTTCGCAGCGAAAGCATTGATCAACTGCTCAGAGACTGGAACCGTCCCGACGCATTTCTTATGCGTGCGAGCATTTACCCGCTCAAACGTGTTTTTGAGCTTGGCTACAATACGCTTATAGACCGACTCCAAACCGTTCCCGCACCCTTGTTGCCGGATATTTACTACAATGATCTGCATGCCGCACACAAGATTGAATTGCCCGGCAACAAGGAAGCAGGCTTCTCTTGGTATCGGGGAACCAGCATGCTTGAGGGCAGATTACTTTCAGCTTCAACAGACAGCACTAGAAAGGTCTCCCCTGACCGCCATGACTGGGAGAATCAGAGCATGCGCATTTACTGGAGTCAGTACCTCACAGAGAATTTCAGTTGGCGTACTTCGTGGCGCAGGGGGAATTACGCACTCTCACATGATTACGGAGGACTCGACCGCCAAAACAGTGTCCATGCAGCCTTCAACCTGTATCAATTCAATGTCATAGAAACCAGCGATCAAAACAGCCTCTTGAACAATGACCTTGGGCTATCCATTGATTATTCGGTTCCTCAACTTCACGTGAGTGCCGGCTTGGATCTCTCATGGTCAAATCATCGCTTCAGCATACAACATGTATTTCCCCGTGTACTGGAACATGAGCGCAAGTCACGCACATCGGCCGGCTACCTACAGCAAATCTGGAGCCCTTGGCAGTGGGTGGAGCTTACCACGGGCCTCCGCCTTACCTGGACAAAGGCACAGGACCGGTTTCATTTAGAGCCACGTGCCGCAATTCTATTCAAATCGCCGTACACAGGAGGTTACGGAGTGTCCCTTAGACTTGCAACCGGCGTCTATTATCAATTCCTAAATCAGTTTGAGATTGCCACCATCAGTCCCAGTACAATTGTCCCGTCAACCCGCTTTTGGCTTCCCGTAGACGAAACCAACCGTGCACCTCTTGCCTATCATTACAGTGTTGATCTGTCGGCACAACTGTGGAATTATTGGCAGTTTGGGTTTGAATACTACTACAAGGATCAGCGCCGGCTTTACCGAATTGACTACCCGATGCTCTGGCGCCAGGAAACGGGGGCCTCTCCGATCACCGCCATCAATGAGTTCGTGACCAACACCCATGGATTTGCATTCGGTACGGCGGCTGAACTACTCCGGAACGGTGATATGTTTGACCTTGAACTGCGCTATGAGTATAGCGGATCAAAACGGGAGTATTCGTTTCGCGACAATGAGCCGGTGCTTTTGCCTGTTCCCTGGAATATTCCCC
Source organism: Bacteroidota bacterium (assembly GCA_028875125.1). Classification (GTDB taxonomy): domain Bacteria; phylum Bacteroidota; class Rhodothermia; order Rhodothermales; family Bin80; genus Bin80. The sequence continues at coordinate 9,194 of JAPPGC010000099.1, forward strand.
GACAGTTCCAGACCAAAATAGCCGTGCGACCAATCCCGCTGTTGGAAGGAACAGTGCGCTGGCGAGGTGCCTGGGGACGGAAATGGGGATATCAGCAGACTTACTATGATCTCTTGGGATCAAGTCCTGACTATATCGAAAACTTTGACGGTTATTCCTTCACAGATCCCACAGCACCTGGGCATGAACTTGCTCCATTCAGTCAATTTGACGTTGCCTTGGCTGCGCACATCCGAGACAGAGCTGGCAGTAGCTTTTTACAACTGCGACTCGATGTTCTTAATGCCTTTGATCGATTCAACCCCGCGCATCGATACCTGCGAGAACAAAACGAATTTGAAGACGAGGATCGGAGTCTGACCGACGAGATGAGCTATCTGCTGCGTCGCACTTTCACATTCTCTGTTCAGCTACAATGGTAGCCTGAACTACGCGGTATCCAGTCGTGCAAAGAACCGGCGACGATCCATCGCGACAATGCGGATATTGCTCCCTACCGCAATGAATTCGCCCTCTGTGGCAACTTCAATCCTTTCGCCATTAATCTCTACAATCCCCGTCGGCCGAAGAGGTGTAATGGCCACTCCCGTTTTCCCTAGATAGCGGGCACGCTTGTCTTTTCTGTGGCTAGCTTCATCTACTTCCGTCTTGAGCGTGGTTGAAAGTATGAACCTGTCCCATGCTCCTGAACGCCAAAGCAAAACAAACAACAGCACGCCACTACCAAGCGTCCCCACCAAGGCTATCGTTCCACCCAACAGACCGGACTCGCTGAATGCGTACCCGACCGCAAATACAATGAGAAGTGCTCCCAGTACACCAATCACGTTGAACCCTGGGATCAAATAGACCTCCACGGTGATCAGCAGGAGCCCTGCCAGAATGCACAGAATGGGAATTAAAGTTTCCACAATTAAGATTCGTGAATTCTAACTTCGACACGGTTTCCACGCACACTGACCACTCGGACCTGTTCGTCTTGATCTATATACTCACCCGCGGTAATCACGTCAACCCGCTCCTGATCAATCAGCATCGCACCAGACGGTCTAAGTGCGGTGAGCGTCCGCCCTACTCTGCCTATGTATTCCGAGTGTGTAACAGCGGTCGTGTAGCCCTCACTGCTTTTGAGTTCGGGATGCAACACAAAAGGATTCGAGGCAGCAGTGTGCGTGAGCGTACGACCCATAAAAGCTGCGCCAATAACCAGTACCACCAGTGTAATTGCCACGGTGTAGATACTGGGCATCACATCCATTATTGGGGGAAATGACAGCCCCACGTTACCGACTAGTGAGACAACAAGAGCAACTAACATCAGCACCAAGCCGGATATCCCGGCTATCCCAAATCCCGGGAGTAATAGTAACTCAACCAGTATTAATCCAACTCCAATGGCAAAGAGCAGAATCTCCCATATCTCGACTAAGCCCAACAGATAATGAGGAGCAAAGAAGAGAGCAATGCCAAGCAATGCTACCGCCCCGGGAAACCCCACGCCAGGCGTCTGCAACTCAAAATACAGTCCACCCAACATCATGAGCATAAGGATAGACTGAACTACTGGAGAACCCAGAAATCTGAGTAACCGCTCGGCACGAGTTTCGCGATGCGCCACTAGCATGGGAGCTTCTAATCCATAGGCGGAAATCAACTCATCAACTGAATCCAGTATTCGATCTGCTACACCTAGCTCAAACGCTTCCTCTGCACTCAAAGTCAGTACCTTACCCTCCTCAGATATTCCTTCCACTTCCAGGGACGGATCCACCATTGATTCAGCAATTTGGGGGTCGCGGTCGTTTGCTTCCGCAGTGGCTCGCATGAGGCCACGCATGTAACTCTGATACTTGTCCGGCGCAGCTTCTCCGCCCACTCCCTCAACAACGGTAGCCGCCCCGATTGAAGCCCCTGGTACCATCACAATGCGATCCGCAGCATAAGAGATCAGAGCCCCGGCTGAAGCCGCATTTTTGTCAATGAACGCAACTGTGGGCATTTCTGCATTCAACAGCGTTTTGCGGATCTTGTCGGCAGCGTCTACCAGTCCCCCAAATGTGTCAATCTCGAAAACTGCAAGCGTTGCCCGACGACTAGTTGCGTCCTCTACAGCCCGGTCGATGTAGCGTGCCAGGCCATTATCAATCATACCATTGACTGGCACTACAAACACAGGCCCTTCCCCGGTGTCTGGATTCAACTCCAGGGGTTTGGGTGCACGTACCTGAGCCAGCGCGGAAGGCACCAATAAGGGCAGCAAGACCAATAGTGACTTTTTCACTTTATTTGGGAATTATATCTAATAGTAACCATTATCAGTTTCTGCTAGATCAATTTGACGG
>JAPPGC010000009.1 GCA_028875125.1 Bacteroidota bacterium
TGAAAAACACTAATTTTAACTGTCGTCAACTGTAGTTTTAATTGTCGTTGGACAGGCACTATGACAAGTTCCTCCGCGAGTGTCGGCATTAATAAGATAGGCGCTCATGTTGCGGTCTCCCCAATCAACAGTGGACACATGTCTTTTCAGCCGAGCCTCTGTTGATATTGACATACGGCTTAAATTGAGGGGATTCTGTTGAGTGCGATAGCTTGACAATGGTTTTTTCTGGATACAGCGTGATCCTCAACATTTAATTCCAAAACCCTTACTAAGGACAAGTGAAAACGAAGACTCTCTATCCTCCCGCACCAGGTTTCAGCAAGAACGCGCATATAGCATCTGAGGATGTCTACCGGGCTAGATATCGTGAATCTATTACAGATCCAGATGCATTCTGGGCTGCTGAAGCACGTAATCGAATCCATTGGTCCAAGCCGTTTACTCGAGTACGTAATGTGTCTTTTGCCTCTTCAGATGTCAGCATTCGCTGGTTTGAGGATGGAGAGGTGAATGCATCCTATAACTGCCTGGATCGGCATCTCACTGACAGAGGGAACCAGACGGCACTGATCTGGGAACCAGACGACCCGCACGAAGAGGCGCGCCATTTGTCATACCACGAGCTTCACGCAGAGGTATGTCGACTCAGTAATGTATTCACTGCTATGGGGGTAGAGCGCGGTGATCGTGTAACGATTTATATGCCTATGATCCCAGAAGCTGCCGCCGCAATGTTGGCATGCAGTCGGATCGGAGCAGTGCATTCCGTAGTGTTCGCAGGATTTTCTCCAGAGGCTTTGGCAGATCGGATTCTGGATTGCGATTCAACATTTGTAATCACCGCAGATGAAGGTATGCGAGGTGGAAAAAGAGTTCCCCTGAAGCAAAATGTAGATCAGGCACTGGAGCGCTGTCCCGAGGTAGAAACAGTGCTGGTAGTTAAGAGGACAGGGGCAGATATTTCGTGGATTGCAGGGCGGGACCAGTGGTACCATGAGCATGTCCCCTCGGCCAGTGCGGAATGTCCGGCCCAGTCCATGAATGCCGAAGACCCCTTGTTCATACTGTACACATCGGGTTCGACAGGTAAACCCAAAGGTGTACTGCACACCACTGGCGGCTATTTGGTGTATACATCTATGACACATGAGGTCATATTTGATTACCACGCAGGAGATGTTTTTTGGTGCACAGCAGATGTGGGATGGATTACGGGGCATTCATACATCGTCTATGGCCCCCTTCTCAACGGGGCTACACAGGTGTTCTTTGAAGGCACCCCCACCTATCCAGACGCTTCCCGCTTTTGGGAAGTTGTAGATAAACACCAGGTGAATCAGTTCTACACGGCCCCGACTGCCATCCGAGCGCTCATGAGCAAGGGTAATGCATTCGTGGAGAGAACAAGTCGATCATCCCTGCGACTTTTGGGATCTGTTGGAGAACCCATTAATCCCGAGGCCTGGCGTTGGTACCATGAAGTTGTTGGTGATGGGCGTTGCCCGATCGTCGATACCTGGTGGCAGACAGAAACGGGCGGGATCTTGATCACGCCCTTACCTGGTGCTATCTCTACCAAACCAGGCTCAGCCACGGTGCCTTTCTTTGGCGTACAACCAGAGATAATGGACGAAAACGGAAACATACTTGATGGCGAGGCTCAGGGCCTTCTGGCCATATCCGATTCCTGGCCGAGCCAGGCCCGGACTGTATTCAGAGATCATGCCCGCTTCGTCAGCACCTATTTCGCTACGTTTGAGGGCAAGTATTTTACGGGAGACGGGTGTCGTCGGGATTCTGATGGCTACTATTGGATCACCGGACGCGTAGATGATGTTCTCAATGTTAGTGGACATCGTATGGGAACCGCCGAAGTTGAGAGTGCACTGGTGGCATACCCGAGTGTCGCCGAGGCCGCTGTGGTTGGCTTCCCTCATTCCATAAAAGGGCAGGGAATCTATGCTTATGTGACACTTAATGCCGACGAAACGCCTTCTGATGCATTGCGAAAGGAACTAACCAGTCATGTCCGTAAGCAAATTGGCCCGATTGCAAAGCCAGATTTCGTACAGTTCGCCCCATCCCTGCCCAAGACACGAAGTGGTAAGATCATGCGCCGCATCCTGCGCAAGATTGCCGAGAATGATTATGAGGAACTTGGGGATACCTCTACGCTTGCGGATCCTGACGTTGTAGATTCACTTATTGACGAGCGCCAGAACCAGTAATCTGTCGCATTGCAATTTGCACGGCGCCTTCAAGAGGAGTTCCTTTCGGGGATGTATATTCGGCGGCAGGCCAGATACCCCTCATGGCGCTGCATATACTGGCAACATAAAATTCATGATTACTGAGCCCGCCAGTGATAGTGAACCTAGGGTTCAGATTCGGGTGTTTTTTCAGTAGCCATTCTGCTTGACGTGCCAGTAAAGCAGTTTCGTCTTCTACGATAGCGCATGCGACGGCGTCGGCGTCGCTGGAGGCTTGCAACACAAGAGGGGCTACATGTTGAAACTTCCAATCAGGACTGGTGATGCTCTTCAGCAGGGAGTAGCGGTCGTGAATACTCAGATGGTCTCTGACCAGATTTGTTAGTGTCGTTGTAGGTCCACCATCAAACGCATGCCCAACGGCAGCCATACCTCGCCGTCCGATTGAATATCCGCTACCCTCGTCCCCGATTAAGTACCCCCATCCTCCAACATGGTCAATCTGTGTGTGATTTGTTTGGGCTCGGGCCATTACTCCGCTTCCCGTCCCAGCAATAAAGAGGAGACCGGCTTCACCACCAAGCGCTCCCTCGATGGCATTTATCCCGTCGTGTGATACGCTTATCTGGACGGAATCTTTACCATCAATCAGCGAGCGAATATGTTCGGCGAGTGCCTTTTGTGTGGAGGGTGCGCCGGCACCGGCTACTCCGGCATGAATAGCAAGCAGGTCTACTTCTGGAAGTTGTTCAAGGGCCCTCTTGATCAGGTACGACAGGATTTCAGCAGTCTGAAATTCACCCAGTCGAAATACATTCGCAGCGTTTCCGAAGACTTTTAGATCGGGATCTCCGTCTAATGAGCGGGCACACAGCCGGGTTTGTGTGGCACCGGCATCAAGCCCGAATACACAACTAGCAGACGGCATCTAGGGTACAAGGCTTGTGGTCATTGAATATGGTGTGGGGAATGAAAACGTGAATTGGTTGTTGCTTGTTGTGTAACGGCCAAGTGGCTGATGGATATCCACACGATGTCTGCGGATAGTATAATGAGCGTCTGTTCCGTTCCATATCCAAGCTTCCCAGGTTACAGGTGCAACAGCTGCATGAGCCCCTCCCCAGGCCATGGTTGTCTCATGCCCCGAGAAAGGCACCTCAAGGGGCTCGAAGATTCTGCTATCCGTTCTTCGGTGGATTGTAAACATACGAGAGCTTTCATAGACGCGTTCCCAAAGCCATTGGGTTTGATCATCTCCGAACTTTCGGGTCAACCGGCTGATTGCATCATAAAGGCTTTCTTCCAAATCGCGGCCTGTGGACATCGCCCATTCGTGATAAATGGTTGCTCCAATACTTTGGCTGTCAAAACGGTAATCCCAGTTTATCAGGTAGGTAAGTGCAGAATTAATAGGTGCAGGAGCGTCTGGGAGAGCTTGTTCTACGGAGTCTATTGGTAAGGAAGCGAGCATAGTGCTTAACGTATCCCTTACCCAGTTGCTCTGCGTATCGGTAACCCACGAATCTACATCGCTCCTTCTCGGATCAATACCATCAAGGTAGAGAGCTGCATGACGAACTTGTGGATTGTTACCGATGACTAAACCTGAATCCACGGGAAACACAAATTTTGGCTCACCAAGGACATTCCACGAACCGTCAGGAGACATGAGGATTCCAGCACCCTGCCAAAGTTGAAATTCAGCAGAGGGAACACGAGGAAGTGAAAACCAGCTTTTAGCGTCAGAAACAGCACTGAAGCCAGACCATTTCAACTCATGTAGTGCTTCGGGGGTGCTGAAAGTGCTATCCGTGCGCCGATGAATTACAATCTCTTCCCGAAGGGGAAAGGTCAGATGCATTTGTTGATCAAGGCTGTCGAAAACACGTCCGGTGGCCTTCGGAGAATAAACGAGTATTGACCAAGCATAATTTCGGGACTTGCCCGTGGGGAAGAAGGGAGTTCCAATGAGTGATAACCCTTCCAGTACTGATTGCCCCTGAACATTCAGTACCGCTTCTTGAAAAACCAGCGGTACGGCGTTGCCGAGCACATGGCGCTGATAGAGCAAAGAGCGTTCAGGGGAAGAAAGAATCCACGAACTGCCGAATTCAAACCCCTGCAGGTGCAGCATGGACCGCAACTCGGCATCTCCACTACAAACGGACAACCCCAAACCACATACAGAGTCTGGGCTGGTGCTAATCCAAGCAAGCAGGCGCTCAATGGCGAGTGTGTGCCAGGGTTCCCATGGTTCGGGAGTGATTTCTTGCAGGAAAAACTCGTGCATATAATCTGTGCCTTTCCATGCAGACTGTATTCCCGCCCCAAATGCGGTAATCAGTTCCTTTTCCCATGCATCCAGATTGTTGGCTGCCGCTTGGGCAATTTCCGCGAGACCAAGCTGCAGCACGAGCCGGTCTGCGTGCTCTCCCTTAGGGGTGTACCAGTCCGAAAGTCTGCCCAGTGCGACCTGCCTCCAGAGCGCAATAGTCCAGCCATTCAGGCGTCCCTGGACGTAACCAAGCCCTGTTAAGGCATCCGGCATGGATTTTGCCCTTATTTCCACTGAGTTAAATTCTCCCCAAAGAATTTGTACTGGATCATCCAAAGTCTCTATAGTTACTCTCTTCGGGGGAGAGGATTGCCAGTGATATGCCGTTCGCCATATTGAAATCCCGGCGACTAGGCAGATGAATAGCACCAGAGTCGCGAAAACTGTTATCTTCATGGACAAATGCTCATAAATCCAGGGATTGGACCCATTATTGCATGCAGTTGTTGCACACCTTTTGTATCCTTGTTAGTCACGTAACTGCGGTGAGAAAATGAGAAAGTCCAGGGCCACATATACAAAGGTACTGGTTGGCGTCTTGGTGTTGGTAACGGGTATACTGCTGGGAATGCAACTTGAGTCTGCTATGTCGGATGATACGCGGGCCGCACTACAGAAACTCGAGAACGCATTCCTGATTATCAATGAACGCTATGTGGAGGAAGTGGATTCGGGGGCGCTTGCCGAGCATGCATTGGAAGGCATGCTGGAGGAGCTTGATCCACATTCGGTTTACATCGATGTCGAGACGATGCGCCGTGTTGAGGAAGACTTCAGCGGCGGTTTTGAGGGGATTGGTATTTCGTTTGAGTTTATCGAAGGTATTGAGGGGCAGGATACCTTGACCGTGCTCAGTGTGATTCCTGGGGGGCCCAGCGAAGAGGTAGGATTGCACTCGGGGGATCGAATCGTTGAGATTGACCAGCAAAGTGCACTTGGATTTGAGACCGCTGATGTTCAGCGAACACTTAAGGGACCAAGAGGAACATCAGTTGATATTGTTGTCGTTCGCCCTGGATATACGAGGCCCATTGAATTCACTATTGTTCGGGATCGGATTCCACTAAATGCGGTGGATGCAGCCTACATGATTGACGATGTAACCGGATTCATCAAGATAAACCGCTTCTCAGGAACGACGCACAGGGAATTTCGGCAGGCCGTCGATGAGCTTAGTGCCCAGAATATGCAGCGGTTGCTCCTGGATCTGCGTGGAAATTCAGGGGGCTACATGGAGATGGCAGTGCAAATCTCAGATGAATTCCTCCCGGATGATGCACTTATTGTATCTCAGAGGGGCCGAATTCGCGAGGCAAACCAGTCGTACGTTGGCAGTTCCAGGGGCTTACTTGAAGGCCTGCCAGTTATCGTACTTGTGAATGAAGCGTCTGCGTCAGCGAGTGAAATTGTAGCCGGTGCACTGCAGGATCACGACCGTGGGCTTATTGTTGGACGACTCACTTTCGGAAAGGGTCTTGTACAACAGCAACATCTACTTCCCGATGGTAGCGCAATGCGAGTAACGATAGCTCGCTACTACACACCTTCCGGCCGGCTGATTCAGACCCCGTATGCTGGTGGAGACCGGGAGGATTATATGGATTCCAAGCGTGAATTGCATGCGAATACAGCGTTGCTGAGTGCTCAGGAAATTATTGACAGTGTTCCGGACTCGTTACTCTACAAAACGGCTAGTGGTCGTACGGTGATTGGCGGTGGGGGAATATTGCCAGACTTTATCACAGACATTGATTCTGCGTCAATTTTTCTTCGCGAGATATTAAGCCGGAATCTGGCGAATACTTATGCCCGTACGTGGTACGATCGTGAAGGCGAAGCGCTTGTAGCAAGATGGGGGGACGATCGAAACGGATTTTTCGCCTCGTTTGTCGTTGAAGATGTGGAATTCCAGAAATTTCTTGAATATGCCCGTGTACGGGGCGTTCTAATCGGTGATGAGGAAGGGGCATTCAGCGATTCAGATATAGAAGCAGATAGGCCGTATCTTGAGGCCAGAATAAAAGCAAGGTTGGCGGTGCGTATATTTGACTTGGAGGCATTTTATCCGGTTATGCATCCGCAGGATAAGACATTGCAGGCGGCTCTTAAGCTTTGGCCCGAAGCCGAGGCACTCGTCAATAATTGACTAAATGCTCCTGATTGTTCAACTTTCAGATTAAAGTATTAAATTAGTCGCCTAACTAGGCGGGCTTATGTTACCCAACTACGAAAGACATTTTTGCGATACATTGCTTTTGGGTAGTGCGCGATGTATCGTATGGTTGTCGTTCAGCTATCCTAATTCTCAATCCTAAAACCAATTTCCTCGGAGGACTAGTCAATGAAGCTTTTTGGAAACGTCTTGCTGCCACAGGATGCAGCTGCCACAGATGAAGGAATGATTAATGTTCTGGTGAATTATTTCAACCAGGGCGGAGAGTTCATGTGGCCGGTACTGATTATTCTCATAATCGGTCTTGCCATAGCGTTTGAGCGCGTCATCCAGTTAATCCTGGCTGATGTGAACACACGCAAATTTATCGTGCATGTTAAAGAAGCCCTACAGGATGGTGGGGTTTCAGCCGCTGAAGAGGTATGCGCCGCAACACGTGGTCCGGTAGCCTCAGTTTTTCAAGCCGGCCTGATGCGTTCGGACGAGGGCATTGAAGCCGTAGAGAAAGCAGTGGTCGCCTATGGCTCCATCGAAATGAGTTTTCTGGAGCGTGGCCTTGTATGGCTATCGCTCTTTATTGCTCTGGCGCCAATGTTTGGCTTCCTCGGAACTGTTATCGGTATGGTCGCGGCCTTTGACGCGATTGAAGCCGCCGGCGATATTTCTCCGAGTCTAGTGGCGCGAGGCATTAAAATTGCCCTTCTGACAACGGTGTTTGGTCTGATCGTTGCTATTATTCTGCAGTTCTTCTACAATTATGCCGTGTCAAAAATTGACCGGATTGTTGTAGAGATGGAGGAGGCTTCGATCGAACTGATCGACTCTCTTGTGATGAAAGAATCTGGATCTTCTGCTTAGGCGGAACCCCTGACAGTACGCTAACCGGGGTGTTCGCGCACCCCACAATAGACAAATGTCATTATGTCTGTTCTAAATATTGCCCTGTATGTAGTCTTTGCGTTGATGGGGCTTGGCCTTTTGGTAATGGTGGCTTCTGGTGTGCGCAGTTTAATGTTTGGCAAGGTAAAGTTGCTCTCAGTTGGAATCGCGGCGGTTCCGTTGTTGCTGTTTGTCGTCCTCGGCTTAGCGCTGCCTACATGGACCGATGCCGGCATCATGACCATTATATTTTCTCTTGGTCTGACACTAGTTGCACTGTTGGTGTCGGGCATCAAGAATATCATTTCCTGACCTATAAACTTCCATCGCAATGGGTATTCTTGCTAAGAAAAAGAAGCGTGCGGGTGCGGAGATTCCGACATCCTCAATGGCAGATATTGCATTTTTGCTTCTGATTTTCTTCCTGGTCACGACAACGATTGATGTAGATACCGGGATTGGTATGACCTTGCCGCCGGAACCGGATGAGACAACGCCTCCGCCCCCGGTTGCAGATCGTAACATGCTTAAAATTCTGATTAATGCACAGGGTCAGGTACTCCTTGAGGACTTGCCGTCTTCCGTTGCTCAGATCCGGAATGAAGTCATGACCCATGTTCAGAATAACGGTGTGGACGCGCGTTATTCTGATTCCCCAGGCAAGGCCGTAGTATCTATCAAGACGGACCGCCTGACCCCATACAATCTCTATATCCAAACGCTGGATGAGGTTTGGATGGCCTATTTCGAGATATGGGATACGGAAGCCCGTTCCATGGGGTATGCAAATTATGTTGGATATCGTGCAGATTTGGAGGATCCCAGTGAGAACGAGATCCGTGATAAATGGCCGGCCCAGGTTTCCTTAGCAGAACCTGATCCAGGTAACTGAATCTGAAAAAAATCAATGGCCCACTTCACAAAAAAGTCCAAGGCTAAGCCGGAAATATCCACGGCATCATTGCCGGATATCATTTTTATGCTTCTGATCTTCTTCATGGTTACAACCGTGTTGCGGGAACAGGAGGTTCAGGTTCGAACGATCCTGCCCCAGGCTGAGGCACTTACTAAAATTGAGCAGAAGCGGTACGTTTCCTACATATGGATGGGTCCAGAGAAGTTGCGGGGTAATGCCGTAGGGGATACAAAAGTGCAAATTGATGACGCTGTCATCGAGGATTTGACTAATATCCGATCCATCATGTATAGGAAGCTTACCGAACAGCCTAGACTGATTGTCTCTCTCCGGGTGGATGAAGAATCGGAAATGGGGATCGTTACTGATGTCCATGGTGAGCTTCGAAAAGCGGGGACACTTCGGATCAGTTATTCATCCAGGCGGGATATTTCCAGCATGTGAGCGATCCGTCAGCGGCGGGTTGTTTGTAGGCAGACCTGACGGGGATCTGGTTAAGTTTTTGGATAGCTCCTGAGTTTTTCTCTCCTGATTTTCAGGCCCAGTGGTTTGCGGTTCCGCATCAGCGTCGGCGGGGGCCGGATTGTCTTGTTCAGGCCGGAAACCAGGAGATGGTACCGGTTTAGGACTTACTGAGGCAGACTGGAGGGTGTTTTGCTGCGCAGATACCTCTGTGGGGGCCGATAAATCAGCGATTGAGGAGAGATTTTTTGGTGCGTGTGTATCCCTTCACCGGAGGCTGGATTTATTCGTGATATCGCTCCATTTAACCTAAGGTTGCTATTCACCGGTAGCAACCTTACCTTTCACTTCATCTATCCGGGGCTTGCCTGGTCCCAGGCTGCTGCTTGCTCATCCAAATAAAGACGGCGTAATGAGCAAACGCAAATGCTTACTTTCACTGATCTTGCTGGTGGTATTGGGGCTTGGTTCAGTATTCGAGACGCGTGCGCAGGTTGGAACGTGCACTTCGCCGCTGGGTGAGTCCTATCTGGACATCAACAATGTCCGGGCTCGTATTTTAAACAACGGCAATCTGTTCTGGCGTGGAGGTCCAAACGTCTATAATGTACCGAAGGGCGGGAGAGCCCAGGCTATGTTCAATGCCGGTATATGGATTGGCGGTTATGTGGATGGACAATTGCGCGTGGCTGCGGCTCGTTATAACTACTATCAGTTCTGGGCCGGACCGTTGGATGAGTACGGTGCGCCTCCGGCTGACTGTTCCGAATTCGATCGACTCTACAAGGTGAGCATTGATGACATTCAGGATTACGAAGCCACGGGAGTAATTACCCCTGACCTACGTGATTGGCCCACGGGGTTAGGGGCACCCACCTATGCTCCTCCCGGCAACGGGGTTGATGATGATGGAGATGGAGAGACTGATGAGCCAGGAGAAACGCTTTTCGTTTTGAATCAGCCGCTTGCGCAAAGGGTAGATCGTGTGATTGACCTGGCTGGCGGAGAGCGGCCGGTCATACTCGGGGATCAATCAATCTGGTGGGTCATGAATGACCGCGGGAATGAGCACAACTTCGCATCATCGCCCCCGATAGGTCTGGAAGTGCACGCTACGGCATTTGCGTTCAGAACCGGAGGAGACATTGGCAATACTACTTTTTACAAGTACGATTTTTACTACAGGGGGAATTGGCCCTTTACCGACGTGTATATGGCAGTTTTTGCTGACCCCGATCTGGGCAACTTCCAGAATGACTGGTTAGGTTCCGATACAACTTTGGGGGTAGGGTATGTATGGAACGCGGACAACGACGACGAGAGGAGCTGGGGTTACGGTTCTCCTCCTCCGGCGCTTGGCTTTGATTTTATCCAGGGGCCGATCGTGCCATCGCCGGGTGATTCGGCCAAGGTGAGCACTGAATGGGTTCAGGATTTCAAGAACCTTAAAATGACGTCATTCTTATTCTATCAGGGCGGTGCCTGTGAGTTTTGCGAACCTAGTACAGCCTTGGAGCACTATAATTATATGCGTGGACGGTGGAGGGATGGCAAGTGTATTACAGGGGGGGGGG
>JAPPGC010000038.1 GCA_028875125.1 Bacteroidota bacterium
TCCCTGAGTACCACGGGGTCGGAGAAGCCTTGTGGGAAGCTACCAGCACCATCTGGTAAGGCTAAATACTAACCCGTGACCGATAGTGAACCAGTACCGTGAGGGAAAGGTGAAAAGAACGCCTAGTCGGCGAGTGAAATAGTACCTGAAACCATGCGCCTACAACCAGTCGGAGCCTGTATGTCTGCATTTATACGCGGACAAAACGGGTGACGGCGTGCCTTTTGCATAATGAGCCTACGAGTTACACCTCACTGGCAAGGTTAAATGCCTCAGGCATGGAGCCGTAGCGAAAGCGAGTCTGAACAGGGCGTCATAGTCAGTGGGGGTAGACGCGAAACCGAGTGAGCTACCTATGGGCAGGGTGAAGCGTGGGTAAGACCACGTGGAGGCCCGAACCGCAGTACGTTGAAAAGTGCCCGGATGACCTGTGGGTAGGGGTGAAAGGCCTATCAAACTCGGAAATAGCTCGTACTCCCCGAAATGTATTTAGGTACAGCGTCGCAATAGTGTATCGGAGGTAGAGCACTGATTGGGCTAGGGCCCTTCACCGGGTACCAACCCCAGACAAACTCCGAATGCCGATACTACGTTTTGCGGCAGTGAGGGCATGGGTGCCAAGGTCCATGTCCGAGAGGGGAACAACCCAGACCGACAGCTAAGGTCCCCAAGTTCAGTCTAAGTTGATCAAAGGAGGTCGGATTGCTGAAACAACCAGGATGTTGGCTTGGAAGCAGCCATTCATTTAAAGAGTGCGTAACAGCTCACTGGTCGAGCGATCCGACATCGAAAATTTGCGGGCATCAAGACTGGCACCGAAGCTCCGGGTTTCCATGGGAAGCGGTAGGGGAGCATTCCAGCGACGGCGAAGCAGCTTCGTGAGACGCTGTGGAGTTTCTGGAAAAGAAAATGTAGGCATGAGTAACGATAAGACAGGTGAGAAACCTGTCCGCCGTAAGCCTCAGGGTTCCTGTTCAACGTTAATCGGAACAGGGTTAGTCGGGTCCTAAGCCGAGGCCGAAAGGCGTAGGCGATGGGAAACGGGTCAATATTCCCGTACCACCAGAAAGCTATAATGTAAGGCGTGACGCAGAAGCGTAAGGTCCGCGCACAGACGGACGTGCGTTGAAGTGCGTAGGCTGGACGAGTAGGCAAATCCGCTTGTCCGCTAAGGCTGAACCACGACAGTAGCGGGAGTCTCCGGACGAACGCATAGAGGCCCCAAGCATGCTGCCGAGAAAAGCGTCGTACATTGCCCAATGGTGCCCGTACCGTAAACCGACACAGGTAGGCGAGGAGAGCATCCTCAGGCGCTCGAGTGATCCGTGGCTAAGGAACTAGGCAAAATTGCTCCGTAACTTCGGGAGAAGGAGCGCCTTCCCTTATTAAAAGCGAGGGAAGGTCGCAGTGAAAAGACCCAAGCGACTGTTTAACAAAAACACAGCTCTCTGCTAAATCGCAAGATGATGTATAGGGAGTGACACCTGCCCGGTGCCGGAAGGTTAAGGAAGGGGGTTAGCTGCTTCGGCGGCGAAGCTCACGACTGAAGCCCCGGTAAACGGCGGCCGTAACTATAACGGTCCTAAGGTAGCGAAATTCCTTGTCGGGTAAGTTCCGACCTGCACGAATGGTGCAACGACTTGGGTACTGTCTCGGCCACGGGCTCGGTGAAATTGTGGTGCCGGTGAAGACGCCGGCTACCCGCGGTGGGACGGAAAGACCCCGTGCACCTTTACTGCAGCTTGATATTGACATTGGTTAAAGTATGTGTAGGATAGGCGGGAGGCTTTGAAGCTAGGGCGCCAGCCTTGGTGGAGCCACCCTTGAAATACCGCCCTTGTTTTAATCGGTGCCTAACCCGCGACCGTGAATCCGGTTGGGGGACAGTGTCAGGTGGGTAGTTTGACTGGGGCGGTCGCCTCCTAAAATGTAACGGAGGCTCTCAAAGGTACCTTCAGCATGGTCGGCAATCATGCGTAGAGTGCAAAGGCACAAGGGTGCTTGACTGCGAGACATACAGGTCGAGCAGGTGCGAAAGCAGGACTTAGTGATCCGGCGGTTCCTTATGGATGGGCCGTCGCTCAAAGGATAAAAGGTACGCCGGGGATAACAGGCTAATCTCCCCCAAGAGTTCACATCGACGGGGAGGTTTGGCACCTCGATGTCGGCTCGTCGCATCCTGGGGCTGAAGAAGGTCCCAAGGGTTGGGCTGTTCGCCCATTAAAGCGGCACGCGAGCTGGGTTCAGAACGTCGTGAGACAGTTCGGTCCCTATCTACCGTGGGCGTTGGAGACTTGAGCGGATCTGCTCCTAGTACGAGAGGACCGGAGTGGACGAACCGCTAGTGTACCTGTTGTGGCGCCAGCTGCACCGCAGGGTAGCTATGTTCGGCAGGGATAAGCGCTGAAAGCATCTAAGCACGAAGCCCACCGCAAGACTAGGTCTCCCTTATGGGCCGTTCGAGACGAGGACGTTGATAGGCGGCAGGTGTAAGCATGGTAACATGTTCAGCCGAGCCGTACTAATTGCCCATTAGGCTTTTTCCTCTGATATTTTACAGAGTTCAAACTCGTCTGCGTGTTGCGCGCGGTTCTTTGGTGGATATCATTTTGTCAGGATTTTTATCGCGGTTACGCGATGACAAGCTTCCTGGTGCTTATAGCGCGGGGGATACACCTCTTCCATTCCGAACAGAGCCGTTAAGTCCCGCAGCGCCGATGGTACTGCCCTTCGTGGTGGGAGAGTAGGTCGGTGCCAGGATCCTTTTTGACGGCAGGGTCGCTTCCGACTGGATCCGACCCTGCTGGTTCTTTTCATTCCTGATTGCTTGGGGTGCTTCCTGGCAGGGAGGCTGAGATCAAACCCATTGTACCTGATCCGGGTAATGCCGGCGTAGGAAATTGCATCGAAGTGCTGTTACAGCCCTCCAGGCACGCCTAAAACCGGTTGTAACATGCTGCTCTCGTTGCTTATTCCCCTGCTTCTTAATCCCCAGTTGACCGGTACAGTCCAGTCAACCGCCGGCGAGCCGCTTGCCGGGGCGACACTTCAGCTTTTTCCAGAGGATTCCTCCGTTGCCAGCTATTCTGGTACGACAGATACGGACGGAAGCTTTGCGCTAGAGGTTGCCACCGGAACGTATACACTTGAGGTTCGCTTTCTTGGCTACGAAACACTTCGGCAGTCCCTGCAGGTGGGCGATGCTGAGCAGCACCTGATCCTCACACTGGATCAGCGGGTGCTATACGGTGGAGAGGTGGTTGCCGAAGCCCGGCGAGCGCGTGAACGACTGACCCCGCTCACGCACAGCAACATCACGGCACGCGAGCTTGCGGTACTGCCGTCCATGGAGGATATGCCGTCCACATTGGCCCGATCTGTTTCTATCACACATTACAGTGAGAACGGGAATGATATGGGGTACACCTATCTGCGATTGCGCGGGTTCGGGCAGCGACGCGTCGCAGTATCTATCAACGGAATCCCACAGAATGATCCCGAAGAGCATAACGTGTTCTGGATCAACTTTTTTGATCTGCACGGGTCAATTCAGGATATCCAGGTACAGCGGGGTGCAGGGGCCGCCTCTTACGGCTCGACGGGCATAGGTGGTGCCATTAATATTGTAACGGACCCGTACCGTGCCAATCGCGAAGTACGAGTGGAAGCCGGGTATGGAACCTACGCCACGCAGCGCTACACATTCCAGGCGAATACAGGACTTTTAGGTGGTCGCTATGCAGCTTATGCGCGGGTTAGCCGGATCAAATCAGACGGGTATCGCGACTGGTCATGGTCCGAATTCTGGAGGTACTTTGTGGGCGTCCGGCGCTATGGCGAACGCCATACGGTCACCCTGCAGTCCTATGGGGGTCCACAGCGGGATGGTCTGGCTTACGGGGGGATTCCCAAAGAAGCAAACACCGGCTCGGTTGATGACGGATTCGGAGGAACGATTGACCGGCGCTACAACTTCAGCGCGTTTACTGAGGATGTTGAGCGGTTCCATCAACCTCATGTGGAGCTCTTGCACACATTCACGCCTAGTTCAAATCAAACATTTGAACAGGCTCTTTTCTGGATCAAGGGCATCGGGGAGTTTGATTTTGGCGGCACCTTCCGAAGTGCGGACTATCTACGTATTCCGGCGGGTTGGCGGGGGTTAAGTGATGCTGAACGCCAGGCACCGCTGTACATTAGTGCACCGGACGCAACGGTACTGTTTAGGGCTGCACTGGACCAGTGGCAGGCAGGCTGGATGCCCCGCTATAATGTAAAGCGAGACAAGTCAGAAACAACACTTGGCGGCGAATTGCGTCTGCATCAGTCCTTACGTTGGGGGCGCGTGGAAGAAGGCAGCGGATTGCCTGCACAGGTCGTAGGAGCGGCCAACGATTACAGGGTTTACAGTGTACGCGGGGAAAAGGTGGTGAGTTCGCTATACGCCAGTCACATAATGCGACCATTCAGCCGGCTGGCCATCCAGGCTGATTTGCAACTTACCTGGCGGCAGTACCGGATTTTTGAGGAAGAGTTTTTCGGGAATGCCTTCCAGGTTCCTTATCTGTTCGCCAATCCGCGCCTGGGGGTAACCCTGAACCCGGAGCGGCCGCTGAGCGCCTATATGAGCGTATCGCTGGCTAATCGCGAACCCCGAATGAAGTCGCTTTATGACGGCGAAGAGGCGGGAGCCGGATTCACGCCCCAGTTTGATCGGCATGCTGATGGGAGTTTCGATTATGATCGTCCAATCGTAAAGCCTGAACGGCTGACCGACATTGAGCTGGGAGCGCAGGCAGAGCAACACAACATTCGGCTTCGCGCTGCGGCCTACTGGATGCTTTTCAGGGATGAAATCGTTCCGAGTGGAGGTCTGGATCAGTTTGGTGTTCCGCGTACAGGTAATGCGGATCGCACGCGGCATGTCGGCGTTGAGCTAGAGGCGGCGGCCCGTATTCTCCCGAGCCTGAATGCATTTGCCAATGCGACATTCAGTCGCAATCGAATCGTGGAATTTGTGGAATACGTAACATTGCCCGATTTTTCGGTTGCCCCCATCGACAGGTCCGGTAATCCGATTGCAGGCTTTCCTGCGCGCAGTGGAAGCATAGGGGTTACATATGAGCGATCAGGTCTCACGCTTCGGGCGGACACGCGATTTGCAGGCAAACAGTACGTGGACAATGGAGGAGGGCGCACAGTAGACGGGACGGCTGCAGACAACCTGGAGGTAGATCCGTATGCGTTGGTTTCTGCTACGATACAGTGGTCATTCGGTGAGCTAACACGTCTGGACGGGCTTACAGTTTCGTTGGATGTCAATAATCTGCTGGATTCCAAGGTACTCTTGTACGGGAACGCAGGTTTTGGGACACCCCAGTTTTTTCCTGCGGCAGTTCGTCATTTTTTCCTGAGAGCACAGTACAGATTGTGGTGATCTGACGAACGTTTCGGGATCATGATTCCATGCGGGTAGGGAGTATTCACGTTGCCAATGCATGGACTCCTTGAGTCGGGTAACAGGTCCGTCAGATCTGAGCGAGGGACAGACATCGGCGTAGCTGAAGTTGTCAATCGTTGAATAGTCTTCTGCCGGATGCTGCGAAATCTGCGAACTCGTGGGATGATGAAGGCTTGCAGGATTGCCCCCAAGAATCAAGCCATGCCCAAGCAGCCTTCTATTAGCGAGAGCGATGAAGGTGCTTGGGCATCATCACAAGCCCGAAGCTGCAGAAGCTTTACGCGGGCGTAGCTGTTGGACGGGATTCGTCATAGCTGAAAGCCTCCTTTACTGCACAAGCAAGATTCAGACCAGAGAGCCGAAAGGGCACTGGTTTGGCGACAGACCTGGCCGCTGTTGGTTCACTCTGCTGGCTGGACGAACGAAGTGATATCAGTATTCATTTCGTGATCACATGCACTACCAGTCAACAGGCTGCGGGCGGCTGACAGATCTGTGCCCACGTCCAGTTCTGCGTCCAAGTCAAATGTACACATACCTGATCGGCTTTCCACCATCCAGCCTGATCGTCCATCCAGGCCTCCTTCAAGTTCCAGATCTTCAAAAAACCCTTGAATAGTTAATTTGGTAGTGAAGTCAAGGCTCTGTTCGGCGGTCAGCGTGAAATCTGTTCCCTCACTCCCCTTGATCCCGCACCCGTTTGGAGTGAAGCCAACCTCAATAGTCAGGCTTACTGCGTTATCGCGCGGGGCACCCTCGGTAGCGCTAAACATCACACGGGCATCGCCGCCTTCAGGGCACGCGATGGTGAATTCTTGCTCGCCGTGGACGGCCGTAATCTGTGGCATGGTGTCTGACATTACAACCATCATTGCCATCAACAATTCCTCTGTCTCGCCTTCACTTAAGGGGATATTTTCCTCTGGTTCAGAAGGATTGCTGCACATCGCCAGAACCATGACCATAGCGGACAGGAGAACAACTTGAATTAGGGATTTCATCGTATTTACGTTTAGTTCAGTTATTAGACGCCATGAATTCAGTCACCGGTCACATGATTTATATAAGACAGATATCAGAGATCCTGAATTCTGGGTTGGTTATACGTGCTTTGCTCGTAAGTGGACTCAGTGTTCCGTCATCGTTATGAGCAGCAAGCCGGATTGTGAAAGATCATCCTGTATTTTCCGGGCTGCGTGCGGAGGACTGATATCAGGGTTTGAAATGAGGTGCTATCTTATCCGAGCCCGGAACAACTTGCTGTCATTGCGAAAATGATTCCTGGAAGAATTTACTGGAAGCGCTCAAGCGGGTAACTTGTCGCAGTAGATAGTAGAAGAACCGCTGACAATAGAAATGGATGGATACAGATATCATTGTTGATGAGGCATTGGCCGCTGAGCACGGACTCACGGATCAGGAATACAGCCAGATTCTGGAGCGCTTGGGGAGAACGCCAACAATTACCGAACTGGGGATCTATTCGGTCATGTGGAGCGAACATTGCTCGTACAAGAACTCCATTGCAGTACTGAAAACATTGCCTCGCGAGGGAGGTGCGCTACTGGTTGAGGCAGGAGACGAGAATGCGGGGCTGGTAGATATTGGTGACGGCCTGGCGGTGGCTTTCAAGATTGAAAGCCACAATCACCCATCAGCGGTTGAACCTTATCAGGGTGCTGCAACGGGTGTAGGGGGAATTCATCGCGATATCTTTACCATGGGTGCGCGCCCGATCTGTGCACTTAATTCGCTGAGATTCGGTTCTCTTGAAAATAGCAGAGTGCGGTATCTGTTTGATGGCGTTGTTCACGGGATTGGTGACTATGGGAATTCGTTTGGCGTTCCCACCGTGGCCGGAGAAGTATACTTTGATTCGGCTTATGAGGGCAATCCGCTAGTGAATGCCATGAGTGTGGGGATTGTAAAAGTGGACAGCACGGCGTCTGCAATTGCAGAGGGGGCCGGTAACAAGGTCTTCATTGTGGGTTCAGCAACAGGCCGGGACGGTATCCACGGAGCTACCTTCGCGTCCGAGGAAATATCCGAAGAGAGCGAAAAAAAGCGCCCGAGCGTGCAGGTAGGTGACCCTTTTACCGAAAAGTTACTCCTGGAGGCAACATTGGAGGCACTTGCAGCGGGTGTAATAGTCGGCATTCAGGACATGGGCGCAGCGGGAATCACCTGTTCGTCATGCGAGATGAGCGCAAAAGGAGGCGCTGGCATGCGCCTGAACCTGGATCATGTGCCGGTTCGGGAAGCCGACATGAGTGCCTACGAAATTATGCTGTCGGAAAGCCAGGAGCGCATGTTGCTGGTTTGTGTACCTGGAAAGGAAGAGGAGTTGCAAGCGATCTTTGTCAAATGGGATCTGTACGCCGTTTGTGTTGGAGAAGTCACCGATACGGGGCGTGTTCAGGTAAAGTACAGGGGAGAGCAAGTGGCAGATGTGGAGGCTGAACACCTTGTATTGGGGGGCGGCGCCCCAGTCTATCATCGCGATAGTCGTCGACCGGACTACCTAGACACAACCTCTGTACTGCCTGACATAGAGGATCTGCGCGCGCATGAAGTGGAGAGCGCAATGCTCAGTCTATTGGCATCCCCTAATATCGCATCCAAGCAGTGGGTATATGAGCAGTACGATACCATGGTGCGCACCGGTACCGTCAACGGTCCGGGTCCCGGGGATGCAGCTGTGGTACGGATCAAGGGCTCAAACAAAGGCCTGGCTGTAAAAACAGATTGCAACGGACGCTACGTCTACCTGAATCCGCACAAAGGAGGCCAGATAGCAGTTGCGGAAGCTGCCCGCAATGTGGTATGTGCGGGTGGGCGTCCACTGGCAATCACCAACTGTCTCAATTTTGGTAACCCGTACAAGCCGGAAGTGTACTGGACATTCAAGGAGGCTGTAAGGGGAATGGGCGAGGCCTGTCGAATGCTCAATACTCCGGTTACCGGTGGAAACGTTTCGTTCTACAACGAAAACCCGGAGGGAGCAGTTTTTCCTACACCGACCATAGGGATGCTGGGCCTGGTGGAAGATGTTGCTACGCACGCTACCCAGGCAGGACTACGCACACCAGGCTATACGGTCTACTTGCTCAGCCCGAGGTCCTGGAGTTTTCGCACGCAACGTTGTGAGCTCGGGGCAACAGAGTACTTGTACACATGTCATGGATTAACCTGTGGAGATGCTCCCCATTTGGATATGACGGAGGAGTATGCAGTACAGGAGTCTGCGCTCGCCATGATACAGGCCGGGCTTATCGCAAGTGCACATGATGTTTCTGACGGAGGATTGCTGGTGGCCTTGGCTGAATGTGTTCTTTTTTCAGAAGATCTGGGCGTGGAGATCCAACTGAATCCTGAGAGCACGGCTCGCTTGGATGCCTTACTCTTCGGGGAGGCGCAGTCGAGGATCTTGCTTACAGCAGCGCAGTCGCAGGCGGATCAGTTGGCGGCGCTTATCGCCGAGCATCCAGAGGTGCAGTTGACCGTTCTAGGGACCGTTTGCTCAAACCCGACACTATCGGTTGCTGTTGGAGGTAAGCGTGTGTTGCACTGTACTGCAGATGTGATGAGGACGGCCTACTTCGGATCTATTCCGAAGCACATGGCGCGCCAGGTTGCGGCATAGCCCATAACTTGTTTGCTCCTCCCGCGTACAATACGTTAGTTAACAATACCTGAGAATTATGGCTCCTATTGAACTTACAGATGCTAACTTTCAAAGCGAAGTGCTGGAATCCGATGTTCCCGTACTCGTTGACTTCTGGGCGGCGTGGTGCGGTCCGTGCAGGGCGATTGCTCCTATCGTTACCGAACTGGCCTCGGAGTACGCCGGTCGGGCGAAGGTCGGCAAAGTTGACGTAGATGTGAATCCCCAGACCGCAATGCAATATGGCGTCCGCTCAATTCCGACGCTGCTCTTCTTTGTCGGAGGACAGGTACGTGATCAGATGATTGGATCGGCCGCAAAGCGGGAGTTTCAGAAAAGGCTTGATGCGCTTGTCGGCCAGACAGCCTGACAAGCCAAAGTCTTCCGGGAAACAAATGCTCCGGTTTGTATGCACGGTATCGTCAGGTGCATACAGCCAGTAAGGAGTGTGTGAACCCAACAAAATGTCGTCCATTCCGATTCCCCACGATATATCATTTGAGGGTGCAGCGCACCACAGGGTCCTCATCATTGGCGCCGGGCCAGCAGGATACACCGCCGCGCTCTATGCAGCTCGAGCAAACCTTGCCCCAGTCGTCTATACGGGACTTGAGCCCGGAGGACAGCTCACGACGACCACGGATGTAGAAAACTATCCTGGCTACGTCGACGGGGTCCTTGGACCGGCCATGATGGAGGATTTTAAGGCTCAGGCAGTTCGCTTTGGGGCCGAAGTGGAGTATGGCGAGGTAACTCATCTGGATCTTTCCCAACGTCCAATAAAGGTGGTTGTCGATGAGGAAACAGGGGTTCTCGCAGATACCGTTATCGTCGCCACTGGCGCCTCAGCTCGTTATCTGGGTTTGGAAAACGAAAAACGCCTGCTGGGGCGTGGAGTATCTGCGTGTGCAACCTGCGATGGTGCGTTTTTCCGGGGGGTAGATTTAGCTGTGGTCGGTGGCGGAGACACCGCAATGGAAGAATCACTGTTCCTGACGCGCTTCGCATCAAAGGTCTGGTTGATTCACCGGAGAGACGAGTTGCGTGCATCTAAGATCATGCAGCAGCGCGTGATGGCGCACCCGAAGATTGAGATCATCTGGAATACTGTTGTAACAGATGTACTGGGGGCAGACGAAGTCACAGGGGTTCGGCTCAGGAATGTTACAGATAACTCCGAACGGGACCTGGCCGTCAGTGGATTCTTCGTGGCGATTGGGCATACGCCGAACACGGCGCTTTTCAAGTCCTGGCTTGATGTAGACGAGCAGGGATATATTGAGACTCGGGCAGGATCAACTCAAACCAATATCCCCGGCGTGTTTGCCTGCGGAGATGCACAGGATCATGTCTATCGACAGGCGGTCACGGCAGCGGGGACCGGTTGTATGGCGGCAATGGACGCGGAACGGTTTTTGGCTGCGAGGGCCGGTTGACCTGTCAGGATCGCAGAACGTTGCGTAAGAGGAAGGTGACGTTTTCGGGCCGTTCACGAAGCCGGCGTGCATAGTAAGGCAGCCACATCCGACCGTAAGGGATGTAAACACGCATGTTGTACCCGTCACGGACGACACGAACCTGTGTTTTTGGGCGTAGACCGAAGAGCATCTGGAATTCAAATCTTGACGCATCAACGTTGTTTTCCAGGGCGTACGCTTTGGTGCTCTCGATGAGCGCGTCATCGTGTGTAGCTATGGCGGGGTAGTTGCCGTCTCGAAGCAGGATTTGCATACTGCGGATGAATTGTGTGCGGATTTTTGGCATTTGCTGCCAAGCAATCGTCGAGGATTCACGGTATGCGCCCTTACAGAGACGCACGCGCGCGCCCAAACGGCACATACGCCTTACATCCTCTTCGGTACGTTTCAGGTACGCTTGAAGCACGATTCCCACATGCGCACGATAATCCGGTAGCACAGCCTCAAAAAGACGAAGACTAGAGTCCAGGACTGAGCTCCCTTCCATATCCAGACGTACAAAGCCGTTCAGTGCCCGGGCCTCATCCAAGAGAGCACACAGGTTGTCGTAGCAAAAGTCTTCATCAATAACCTGCCCGATCATGGAAAGCTTGATGGAGATGTTACGCTCCAATTGAGTCTCGGAGGCCAGCTTCTGCAATAGGCGGATATATTCGTCACGA
Source organism: Bacteroidota bacterium (assembly GCA_028875125.1). Classification (GTDB taxonomy): domain Bacteria; phylum Bacteroidota; class Rhodothermia; order Rhodothermales; family Bin80; genus Bin80. The sequence goes on from JAPPGC010000038.1 coordinate 11,266, forward strand.
CCCAACTGTGCCAGATCTCGGCGCGTTACGTGCTCACCTAGGAGGTCTACGGTTGTGAGCAGGCCTTTGTCATGGAGCCCTCTGATTTTAGGGATCGCACCGGAAAGCGTTTCCGAAGCTACAAAACCGCGGGCGAGAAAGAATGGCAACCGTAACATGGTACGCAAAACAAACTATGTAATGCACTTCAAACTCCCGACAACACATGCAACCTCGGTAAAAACTCTCCGTAAGCTAGGCCGTCTTCCGGTGAGTGGAAGCTAGGAACAGGGCATCGCACAACATTTCCAGGTGTTTGCGGTGCCCTTTTTCCGTTCATGCTTCAAACATATTCCCGGCCCAATCATTGGGCCAGGAAACTATTTCGGGAAGACTGTTTGGGTCAGTAATAACCAAATTTGCTCCGCGTTCTAGTAAGAGGGGTTCATGTGTTTGAGGGTCTGCACTCGGATGCACAACACCGATAGAGAGCATCCCAGCTGCGTGCGCAGCGGTTACATCGTCTACGGAATCTCCGATGTAAACGGTTCTTTCGGCGGGGACCTGTATGCCGGCAGCATTAAGACGGCCGAGCGCAAGCAGCAAAGGAAAAGGGTCCGGTTTCTTACGGTTTCCCTGTCGTTCTCGACCAATTAAGAGCGGAAAAAATTCCCGCCAGCCCCAACGGTCAAGCGTCCAGTAGGCTTCGACCTCCGGGCGACCGGTCACAATCCCGAGTATGTGACCTAGCTTCTTGAGCTCTAACAGGGTCTCGGTTTGAATAAATGGGTGTTCTTCCGTGATAAAACCATCCCAGTCCTCCCCGCGGTAACGGCGCTGGAATTCGGTTACTACGCGAGCAAACGGGGTCTCCATGCCAAAGTCCCCGATAATGGTGTGAGTGAGCTCCCAGTCATCATTGAACCCTCCCCGATCCTTGTACCGCTGAATCATCTCCTGCTGTACTTCTCGGCCGGTGAAGTGATAGACGGTCTCTTCAATAGCGCGACGGTAGGATCCAGACACATCCACAAGGACACCATCCATATCGAACAACATTACCGGTATTAGTGGAGTGACTGCCATCTGACTAAGTATTTCAAGAGGCAATCGCCGACAGGTTGTTCTCAGGAGTTCATGGTAACCAGGAATTCGTCGTTGCTTCTGGTGGTGCGCATCCGGTCAAGCAGAAAATTCATTGCTTGAATCGGATCCTGATCAGCCAGAAGTTTTCGAAGAATCCAGATACGGGCTAGCCGTGCACTCTGGATAAGCAACTCCTCCCGACGGGTGCCGCTCATAACTACATTTAGTGCAGGGAAGATACGACGATCTGCCATTTCCCGGTTCAGTACGAGTTCCATGTTGCCCGTTCCTTTGAATTCTTCAAAGATCACATCGTCCATGCGGCTTCCCGTATCAATCAGCGCGGTCCCGACAATAGTTAGAGAACCACCTTCTTCAACATTGCGTGCGGCGCCAAAGAAGCGTTTTGGTCCTCTCAGCGCGGTGGCATCCAGTCCGCCGGAGAGTGTACGTCCGGAATCCGGGCACACCGCATTGTGTGCGCGGGCCAGGCGGGTGATTGAGTCTAGGAGGATCACCACATCCTGCTTCATTTCCACGAGGTGTTTGGCTTTCTCCAGTACGATATTGGCTACTTCCACATGTCGAGACGGCTCCTGATCAAAAGTGGACGCCAGCACTTCGCCTTTGACATGCCGCTCCATGTCGGTCACTTCCTCTGGCCGCTCATCAACCAGAAGGATGATGAGATGGGCCTCTGGGTGGTTGGTGCTGATAGCGTTAGCGATTTTTTGCAAAAGAACGGTTTTACCAGTCTTGGGTTGGGCAACGATCAGTCCACGCTGCCCTTTTCCAATGGGTGCGAATAGATCAAGGATCCGCATAGACATATCATGCGCACGGGTTTCCAGGCGAAGGTGTTCGTCTGGATAGAGCGGAGTCAGGTACTCAAAATTCGGCCGCTCGTCAATCGAGGCGGGATCACAGGTGTTGATTTTCTTGACTTGGATGAGCGCAAAATACCGCTCACCATCTTTTGGCGGGCGAACCTCGCCTTCAACAGTGTCTCCGAGCCGGAGGCCAAAGCGTTTAATCTGACTGGGCGACACGTAGATATCGTCAGGGCTGGGCAAATAGTTGAAATCCGATGACCTCAGGAAACCGTACCCATCGGGCAGTATTTCCAGAACACCCGTTTTTTCGATCACGGTGTTAGGATCCAGCATGGTGGTGTCGGGGCGAGGCGCATACATGGGGGAGGTTTCTGGTGCCCGTCGCCGCCGTGAGTCTCTGGGCCCCATTCGGGAATCACGTCTCCCATGCCTTCCACGATGCTGTCTTCTTGAACGTCCTCCCTGGCGGGTACGCCTCGGAGGGCGACTTTCAGGTTCGTGACGCGAGGGTTGCTTGGAGGTGGGCTCGCTGTTGGTAGGCGTAGCGCGAACATGAACCACATCTTTATTCGCACGGCCATCTTTCTCGGTGCTATAAACGTGAGATTCTTTGGATGCTGGGGTGGTCTGGGGATTTTTCATGGTATTTGGGGGATTGGTAGCCGCCGAGCCGACAAGATCAGATTGCTTTTTTATGCGGGGACCTCGGCTGGCAGTCGTTCGGGTTTGATGTTCAAGGATAAACTCAATCAGGTCTTTTTTGCGAAGGGCTGTCCACCCTCCAACACCGAGTTGGCGGGCAATATCCTTTAGTTCAGGAAGTTTTTTTTGGGCTAGTTCAGGATAATTCATTACAAAGGGTTCGTCGAAATGTATTGGGCCGCGCAGGGCCAAGACCACAGGTTGGTTTCCGTATCACGGAAACCTCATGCAACGAGGTAAACAGACTGGAAAATGTGGGCTAGAAGAACGGAGAAGCGTTGATGCCGCTGTAGAAATCAAACGGGGCACGATGTCCCAGGCTCCCAATTATACGACATTTGACGGTCGGGGTTACCCGGAGCGCACCCAAGTTAAACAAATTCGAGATAATTTACAAGTCTAGTGCGCCAAGGAATGCACCAGCGAGGTAATGTGAACCGCACACGAGAATAGAGTCTGGGTGGGTGACACGACCAATGGCGAGCTCCCACATAGCGGATACAGATCCGGTACCGGCTACATCAAGTCCATATTCCTTAAGCAGCCGGGCCAAATCGGATGCGGACACAGCACGTTGGAGAGCAAGGTCGCATGCGTACACTTTCAATGAATGTCCCTGCAACACACGCATGACGCCGGCAAGTTCCTTGTCCTTCATTAGGGAGAGTAAGAAGTGGACAGTTCCATAACGTGGCATGTAGTTGAGTGTAGCTGCGATACCCGCAGGATTATGGGCCACATCCAGGATCGCCAGTGGGTTTTGGTTGAAGACCTCTAGGCGGGCCCGCAGTCCAGTGAGGTCGCAAACCCGTTCGAGTCCTTTGAGGACGACAGATGAGTCCTGTCTTGTTTCCGGGAAAAGAAGTTCGGCACTCCTGGTGGCAAGGAGTGCATTGCGAGTCTGGTGCTCACCGGCGAGTCCGTATGCGTGCAGGTCGTATGTGCGCAGCGGGGTCTGCAAGTAAGTGTCAGTGGCGATTCCCGGTTCAACCCAGGGGGCATTCAGACTGATGGCTGTTTCCCGGACCACCTGTTGTGTAGCTGCGCGGCCTGTTGCTGCAATTACAGGCGTACCGTCCTTGATTATACCGGCTTTCTCACGCGCAATGGAAGTCAACGAATTGCCGAGAGTCTTTGTGTGATCCCGATCTATCTGGGAGATCACAGAGAGCTTGGGTCTAAGGATGTTCGTTGCATCAAGCCGGCCTCCAAGTCCCGTTTCAACTACGGCGAGATCAACGGATGACTCGGCGAAGAACAGAAAGGCCAACGCGGTAAGCGCCTCAAAGAAACTTGGTTGCAGCCGGTCGAACAAAGGTCCGTAGCGATCCAGAGCACCCAGCATCCAAGTGTCCGAAACCGGGGCGCCATTTAACCGAATCCGTTCGGATAGATGGAGTAGGTGGGGAGAAGTATAGAGGCCGATACGATACCCGGCCGACTGGCCGATGGCAGCGATCATGCTGGCGATGGATCCCTTTCCATTTGTGCCGGCGATATGAACACTGGCAAAATTCTGCTCAGGATGTCCCATGGCCGAAAGGAGGTGCCCAACTCCCCGCAGGCCTGGTTTCATCGCGGCATTACCGAGTTCTGAGTAACGTGGAAGACTCAGAAGACGGTCGGCATACTCTGCACTCATTAGGTAGCACGGGGCCGTAAGGTAATCACCGGAAGAATCATCTCCTCCATAGAAGCACCGCCGTGTTGCATGGAATCGTTGTAAAGATTCCTGTAATGGTTGAAATTGGTCGGATAGACGAAGTAATAGTCTTCCTTGGCAATGATGTAGCAGTTGCCGGCTCTGGTGTTGGGCAAGCCATAAGCGTGTGCGTCCCGGACGACTATGGCATGTTGAGAGTTTACCTGAAGGTTGCGACCATACTTGTAGCGTAGCGCCGTAGACGTATCACGATCCCCACGCACTTTGGTCCCGTGTAGACTGCGCACAGCTCCGTGATCCGTCGTGATGACAATCGTGCAATTCTGTTGAGACAACGTCCGTAAGGACTGGTAAAGCCAGGAATGTTTGAACCAGATTCGTGTCAGGGCTCTATAGGCCCGCTCATCTGGAGACAATTCTCGTATGACATCTGAATCTGACCGACTGTGAGCAAGTATATCAACGAAATTGATTACGATGGCGTTCAGGTCAGCCTGCAGGTATTGATTCACATCCCGCGCAAAAGAGCGACCGTCCTCTTTTCCGATCAACTTCCGATAGCGCATGGTGAAATTGTCCAGATTCAGCCGCTTGAGGCAATCGGTCAGCAACGGTTCCTCATACTGGTTGCGGCTATGCTCATCTCCATCTTCACCTTGCCACATTTTGGGGTATCGACGAGCGATCTCTTGCGGCAGAAGGCCGCTGAAGATCGCATTGCGTGCGTAGGGCGTGGCGGTCGGTAGGATACCGTAGTGAAAATCGGTCTGGATAGAGAAGAGTGGGGCCAATAGCGATGGAAATTCCAGCCACTGGTCATAGCGCATACAGTCAATTACGAGAAAGACCACTCGTTGATTTGCTTCCAGGAACGGTTTAATCCAATGCGAGACGATCTCATGTGAAAGCAATGGTCGATCAATATTCGCACGGGAACGACAGGCCGAAATCCATGTAGGGTAAGCCTCTTCTATGTATCGGCCGAATCCCCGATTGGCTTCCCGAAATTGACCCGCCAGCACCTGGCGCGCGTCTTCGTCATTTTCCAGTTGACGGTCGTGATGAACTAGCTCACGGTACAGGCTTATCCATGCCGAGTGTCCGATACGATCGCCGAGAGCAGAGGAAATAGCCCCGAAGCGCTGCATGTAATCCTGGGACACCCGGGCGTTGCGCAGCGGAATGCTTTCCAGCAGCCGCTTAAGCGTAAGCAGGATTTGGCTCGGGTTGACGGGTTTGGTCAGGTAGTCGCTGATCTGTCCCCCCAGTGCCTCCTCCATGAGGCGCTCTTCTTCACTTTTGGTGACCATGACCACAGGTACGTCCGGGCGCTTTCGCTTGATGGCCGAGAGCGCTTCAAGCCCTCCCAAACCCGGCATGTGCTCGTCCAGGAGGACGACATCTACCAAGTCATCCTGGCTTACGGCTTCTATAGCGTCAGCTCCATTGGTTACACACGTAACCCGGTATCCCCGGTTTTCGAGAAAGAGCACATGGGAGCGAAGCAGGTCAATTTCATCATCTGCCCAAAGTATGTGGCCGGCCGTTGACATCGTCTGATGCAGGTTTAGTGAGTCGTAGCCGTGGGTTCAGATAATGGGTTAGCCAAGGTGAATGCACCGGATATACCATTAGCACAGTGTCATGTTCATGCAGTGAAAAGCACATGGCGCGGCAGGTTGCTCGGCCGGGCCTGATGACCGTGAGTCGAAAATCAACCATTCCGTGCAAGTTCACATAAGGCCATTCGCTCAGCCTCTCACGCCTAAAGTCACTCTGTTCAAAACCAGAGGGCGATCGAACAGGACCGTTGCACATCGGTTTATGCCCGAAGTAACAAAATTGGTTTGACTGATGACTAAACGAGGATTATCTGAGCGTATGCAGCTTGCGCTGAATGCCCAGATCAAGGCCGAATTTGATTCGGCATATTTGTATCTGGCACTGGCAGCCGAGATGGAATCTCGCAACCTAAAAGGCTTCGCACATTGGCTGCGAAGACAGTGGGAAGAGGAATTGATCCACGGCCTAAAACTGTATGATTTTCTGCTTCAGCGTGATGCGAACGTAGATTTACATGCGCTGGATAAGCCCAAAGTGGATTCCACGCAATCTGCACTGGAGATTTTTACACAGGTGCTGCAACATGAACAGTATATCACGGCTCGGATACATGAATTGTACGCACTGTCTCAGGAGGAGAAAGATTACGCCTCTCAGACATTGCTGCAGTGGTTTGTGGATGAACAGGTAGAGGAGGAGGACTCCGCCCGGGAGATCATGGAAAACCTGCGCTTGGTCGGGGGAGAGGGAGCCTCATTGTTTCTTCTGGATCGTGAACTCAGTCAGCGTCCGGCAGTTGGTGCGGACGATGAATAGTGCAGTGGCCTGCCTTGGAGAAAATAAGTTAGAATACACCGGTTAATGTCCGTACTAAACTTTCTAACCCCTGGAGCTATCCCTCAGGAGGAGTTTGATGCAATTGAGATTGAGGTTTATGATGCCGCTCCTGGTGTCCTGATGCTGGTTGGACAGGGAGGCAACATTGGGATATCTTACGGAGAGGATTCCGTTTTTATGGTTGACACTCAGTTCGGGCAACTCACCGAAAAAATACTGGCAGCGATAAAGACGCGGACGGCAAAGCCTGTACAGCTTGTGCTGAACACGCACTGGCATGGGGATCATGTGGGTGGCAACAGCAATTTTAGTGAGAGGGGAGCCATCATAGTGGCTCACGAAAGAGCCCATGCACGCCTGAGTGTTGATCAGTTCCTCGGTGCATTCGGACAAAAAGTACCGGCTGCTCCAAAGGAGGCCATTCCTGTGATCACGTTTACAGAAACCATCTCATTTAACTGGAATGGGGATGTGATAGAGGTTTTTCACGCACCCGAGGCCCATACCGATGGAGACGCTATTGTGCATTTCCATAAAGCCAATGTGATCCTAATGGGGGATACCTATTTCAATGGGATGTATCCGTTTATCGATGTGGATACCGGTGGATCAATTGATGGGATGATAGCCGTAGCAGACGCCGTGCTTGCCCGTTGTGACGACAATACAAAAATCATCCCTGGGCATGGACCGCTGTCCGATCGGTCTGATCTGCAGGCGTATCGGGAAATGATGGTCGCTGTTCGCGCCGCAGTGACAAAATTGGTAAGCACGGGTAAGTCGAGAGAGGAGATCATTGCAGAAAAGCCCACTAATGCTCTGGATGCCGCCTGGGATGGAGGGGTACTGGACTCGGATACTTACGTGGGTCATATCTACGACTCGGTCACAGCGTCCTTTACGGTCAGTCCCGTTCCGCCAGCTTCCCTGTAAGCAACTCGTCTTGAAGTCCTGATCTCCAAGACAGAAAAAATAGTTCTCTCAGGGCAGTGTCAATCGATTAAGCCAACGGCTTCCCTGAACCTGACGGCAGACAAGAAAAGTAGCAGTGGGGCCTCTAGAAGTCAGTAACTGGCGGGCATAAATCGTTTCAACAACAGATTCGGCCGCCCATAGATCAAACGGGGTGTGACGCACCCGAACCGGGACAATTCTACCGTACTGGGGGTAATTGGACGAGAAGACGAACTGTCAGCGAGAGCCGAGAAACCTTTTGATTTCGTTGGCCAGATGATCCAAGTCCTTAGTCTCGCACTCCCAAACAACCAGAACGCGCCAGCCCATTTCCTCCAAGGCCTCCTCGTTCCGTCGGTCACGGCGAACGTTGCCATCCAGCTTTTGTCGCCAGAACTCGCGCCGGGTAGCGGGGATCCGGTTTGCCGCGCAGCCCGTGTGGCGATGCCAGAAACAACCGTGGACGAAGATTACCTTGCGCCGCGGGCGGAACACCAAATCGGGGCGGCCTGGAAGCTCCTCGGCATGGAGACGGTAGCGGTAACCTATGCCGTGAACGAGCCGCCGAACGATCATCTCGGGCCTCGTGTCCTTGGAGGGAATCCGGCTCATCAACTCGCCGCGCTGTTGGGCAGTGAGCGGATCGCTCCCGGGCCTCCTTTCTAACAGCGAAGGCATCTTCCGGCACGACCGTGAAGCCATAGCTCTTGTTTCTCATTCGTCATCGCTTTCGCATCTTCTACTTCTCGCGAGAATCATGTAGCCCTGTTACAAGGCAATTATTGTCAACCTAGTAATATACAGCCCACAATCCCAGTACGATTATTGCCGGATTCGTCATGATGAATTTCTTTACACTAAATCGTAAGATCTGCGAGCAGTTCTTCGCCTACAAACCGTCAGGAAACACGCCTGACTCGGTCTCGGCCGTTGCAGGGCCATAACCGGGCATGTCGGCTACTGTGTTCATTGAAAAGCCTCGCCCGGCGGAAGGCTTAAGTTCGGCGATTGCGACAAAGTCCGGATAAAAGCGAAGTAAATCGCGACACTAAGTGAACATGTCCGCCTTCTTAGTTTGGGAGAGCTGCCTGCCATGCAGATCATAAAGAAGGTCTTAAGCCAGATTCAGTGATGGAACTTAAGGAATCAGTTTGTAGACCAAAGTTCGTCCAACTGAGGTCAGCGTTGGGAATAGGAGCGGATGATTCTCAGGCCAAACGCGGGAGAAAAAAGGTCAATTATTCAGCGTGGACAAATTGATTTGTGGTAGTCGCGAGGAGAAGTCTACGATGACCGCAGCTGCGAACCTCTGATGGCCATCAGGATGACTGACTAACTGGAGGGGACGAGCATTATTGCTTCCCGACGCGTCTACATCGACAGCCCCAACAATTCGCGCCTACAAAACAAGAAACCCTATTGGTGTCAGATCCGTCGGTGAGGCATCTGCCTGCACATGCTCACCGTCTAGCTGATTAAGTCAGTCGAATCGATCTCTCTGTTTTTGGGCCACGGAATCTTTCGGGATGCCATTTCTAAACGCTTTTTCGTTTGTGTCTAACGTCAGTCGTATAATGTCGCCATGAACACGTGATGCAAGCGGTTTCGTGAACTTATTGATATGCGTACCGATTCTTCCCGGGCGCGTATAGTTGAGCCAGACGATTTGCCAGTCACGATGACACAACCCGGGTCGTTTATAAGCTTCGGTTGGATCAACCACGAAATCACCCGAGCGCAATTCAATATACATGTATGCTCGGACTGGTCCATAATGGGTAGCAATGGTCAGACAAGAGATTCCAATTTTGAAGATTCGGCTTATTGCCTTCCTATCTTGCTTCTGGCGTGTCAGTAGGATGAAGGACTCCACACCTAACTGTCGTCGTGCTCGCAGCAGGTATATTAAATTCTTAGTCCAAGTTCTTCTTGGCGGTCGATAAGTTGCAGCGTGAAATTTCAGAGAATCCTGCTTGGTGGCGCTTGATTCAAGTTCACTTATTTTCTCATTGGTTCTACTGCGAATCGTGTGAAATGATTAATTTGAGGTTCGGCCAAATACAGAAGCATCCAATGGAAAAAGATCTGACCGCAGTGATGCGATACAGCTTGGGCTTAGGATACGACTGTGAGGCTGATAAGACGCTGGTGGACGAGCAGGTGCACGAGATTGATGTCTACATTTCGCATTCGCGGGACGTCTCGGTTTTTTCCGAGATGGGCAAGATACAGATGCGCTACGATCATCGGAGAAAGCAGACTTGGCACCATTTGAATTTGGCGGAATTCAAGCGTTTTGTCCATCGTCGTGTTCCACGGATCCAGTCTTTTGTGGGCGAGAAGACCATTGAATCTTTCTGGACGGGAGCTTCGAATCGGTTTACCCATGAGTTTGAGAACTGGGCGAATGACTTGCTGAAAGGGAATAAGGATCAAACCAAGATGGCGAAGCTGCTTCGTTGTGGATTTGACGTCACCGATTGGATCCTGTACCGCAGTGTGTCGCGTGTGCAGCAGCGACGATCGCGGGAAGAGATTCAGCATTTGAGAGTGGATGAGAAGGCGATTCAGCGTGGACGTACCTTTGTCACCATCATCAGTGCCATTGAGCGTGATACAATGCTTGATCCGGTTGAAGGTCGTGACAAAGTGAGTACAAAATACATGTTTGACTACATTCTGGGGGTAGACAGGTGAACACAGAGACTATTGCGACAGATTTGTGGAATGCCAACATCCTTCTTGTAAAGGGCCCGGAGACCAGCCTAATTAATGATCGTTTTCATTTAATCAAGTATCTCTATCATGGGATTGATCAGGTACGCAGACGGGGGCTAAGACAGTACACAGAGCGACTCAACAGAACGACCCAGAAAGTCGAAACAATCGGACGAGGACACAGAGAATTTGAGAACTTTTGGATCTGCAAGCTTTTTTGCAAAGATCTAGATGTTTATCCAAAACATTCTCGGGAAAACCATCTTAAGATCTAAATTGCTTCAATGTCAAGACATGGCTTTCGTGTGAGTACTGGGCTTAAAGACCTCATCGGACGTGGGCTTATTACGAATGAAATCGTCGCCGTCTTTGAACTCGTTAAGAACTCGTTCGATGCACACGCTAACAAAGTCACACTTCGCTTCGGGAGCGATAGTATTCATATTATTGACGACGGCAAGGGAATGTCGAGGCATGACCTAATCAACAAGTGGCTCTTTGTTGCATATTCTGCAAAACGAGATGGAACAGAGGATGCTGACTATAGAGATTCTATACGTAAAAGGAGACGTGATTTTGCTGGCACTAAAGGGGTAGGTCGTTTCTCTTGTGATCGCCTAGGTAAATCCCTAGTTCTGTTAACCAGAGCCAAAAATCGTCCTACATACAAACTCACTACTGACTGGACTAAATATGAAATAGACGCACAGGAAGACTTTGCGAACATACAATGCGACTTGTTCCAACTCCAATCAGACTCACAGGAAAACGACTTGCTGGCGTCTGAGACTGGCACAGTGTTACAGATTACTCAACTACGCACGTCTTGGGATAGACAACCACTGCAGAAACTGAAATTAGAATTGGCCAAACTTGTAAATCCAATAGAAGAGATTTCGCCTAAGTTTTCGATTGAGATAGAAGCCAGCGAGGAATCAGATGCCGATGAAGAGGAGTCAGATCCTGTGAATAAAATTAATGGTCCCGTACAAAACAAGGTGATGGACATATTGAAACAACGGACGACAACTCTTTCCGTTCATTTTTCTGACGATGGTCAGCGGGTTGAAACTGAGTTAATTGATCGCGGCGAAATGATCTACCAAATTAGTGAACCCAACACTTACACGTCGCTCTATGAATCAGAATTTCGGGCTGACATTAGTTTTTTGAATCGAAGCGCAAAAGCCACATTTGCCAGAAGAATGGGGCTAAGAAGTAGGGACTTCGGATCAATATTCCTGTTCCGCAATGGGTTTCGAGTATACCCCATCGGAAACGAGACGGACGACTTTTTTGGATTGAGCCGTAGGAAACAACAGGGATATAGCCGCTACCTCGGTACTCGAGACCTAATCGGTGTAGTTGATGTCAAAGGCATTGAGGGCATTGATGAAGCTACTAGTCGGGATCAAGGACTCATATTGACCCGTGAGGCGGATGAGTTAAAAAACTGTGTGCTCGAAAAATGCGTAATACGCCTTGAACGGTACGTCGTGGATATTTCCTGGAAGGACAAGTTAGACAAAGATGAGGATACTATTTCACGAATGAAGTTCGATGATAGTAGTGCTCTGATTACTAGTCTTGTTTCGCGCTTAGCGGCTACAGAGGGTGTCGAAATAATCGGCTTCAATCGAGATCTTGTTCGAATAGTAAGTCAAAAGTCCGATCATTTCAGAACGTCGATGGATGCTGTGGAGCAATTGGCTGGAAAAATATCCGACCCGAGACTTAGGGCTCATATTAAAGCTGTCAAGGATAGCCTTCGTGATTTGGCTCGTGAAAAACGGGAGGCGGACAAGATTCAAAAAAAAGCAGTGAAGAGAGCGATTCGTGCAGAAAAGGAAGCGGAGAAGGCAATAAAACAGGTGGACAAGGAGCGTAAGCGAAATAGATTCTTAGTGGCAGCGTCGTCGCTTGACCAGGATACTATTCTGAATTTACATCATCAAATAATTATGTATTCCTCTGATGTAAAGCATCATGTTTTACGCTTGATCAAGACAGCCAAAAAAACAATCAATATTAGCTACGACGATTTGCTTCCGTTCTTGAACATAATCTCCTTAAGAAACAGTCAGATTCTCGCGGCAGCGAAGTTTGCAACAAAGAGCGGATACACACTCCAAGCAGTAAAGACAGCGGACGATATTGCTTTGTATATCCATGACTATGTTGCGCGCGTGGAATCAGTGTGGAAATCACGGGGAATTGAGGTGAGTGTAAGTGAACCGTTACCCGAGTTTATAATACAGTTCCAGCCGATTGACATTGCAATATTAATAGATAACCTCGTAACGAATTCCGTTAAGGCCTCGGCTACCCGCTTGTGCTTATTCTTGAGTGTAAAGTCGGCAGGACGGGCATCTCAGCAACTCGTTATTGATGTGGCCGATAACGGCGACGGGTGGGAAACGGATACTGATCCACTTGAAGATGTTCTCGAAAAGGGCATTACAACCACATCAGGCGCAGGCCTTGGTCTTTACCATGTTTCACAGGTAGTCAGTTCACTGAACGGGTCGATTTCGTTGTCACGCACAGGGCGATCTAAAGAATGGCCGGGTGCACTTATAACTATACGCATCCCGAAATGACGCTAACTTTCTCCCTTCTGGCTGTTGACGATCAACCTGAGACAATCTCGGGAGCTGTACACCTCCTGCGCGATCACTTGCGAGACAGAGGGTTCCGTCTTGATGAAAAGGCTATTGATTTTGACGATACATCCTCGCTTATCAATTATGAATCAGGGGCATATGATCTTGTGATTATTGACTTCAACCTAGGGGGGATCGACAAGGATGGTTTAGAGGAGGCTAAGAATTTTCGCAAGAAGAACCTATACAATGAGATGATCTTTTACTCGGGGCAGGAGGAATTGTCCGGTCTTCGATCAAAGTTATCTAAGGCTGCAGTTGATGGAGTGTTTCTTAGCACACGTGAGGATCTTGGTGAGGCGCTGATTGGTGTTGCCGATATCGTCATAGGAAAGCTTACAAACGTCAATTTCATGCGAGGCATCGCGATGGCGGAAGTAGCAGAGATAGATATGGTAATGCTAAAAACCTTAATTGATGTATTTCGGGATGACTCCAATGATGATCAAAAAGAACTGACCACACATGTAACGGAAAAATTTAAAAAGCACAAAGCCGGTTTATTCAAGCGAACAAAAGAAAGGCTTGAGGAACACACTCTTCTGAATATCTTAGGAGACGATAAAGGAACAGTTTCATCGTCGGAACTTTGTCTACTAATAGGCTGGATTGATGATAAGATTAAGGTTCTGGATCGAGAAAGTTATCGGGATATTGATTACGCTGGCAAAGTGCTTGCCCCTCGAAACAACCTTGCCCACCGTGTAGAAGAGCGCGTCGACGGGGGGCCTCCAGTGCTCCGCTCTTTAAATAAAAAAAAGCCCCCCGTAACAATAAATGAGGAGTGGATGATAGATTACCGTAATACTTTATTGAAGACCAGAGAAGACATCAAGTCAATCTACAATACTCTCCGCCAGAATCTCTTGGGGAGGGACACTCCTGATGATGCTTAGCAAGATGATGCCAATTTGCTCCGAAACAAGCGGCGGGACAGCATCCGCTACCTGAGTATATCTCGGTGTTTGTTGGCGTCTCTTCTGACCTCCAGTCGTGTAGTTGCCCTTAAAGGAAAACCAGTCTGGAAACGATTGTAATCGCGCATATTCTCTAACCGTGAGTGTTCTGGGCTCTGAATAATGTAACAAATCCTCCGGTAGGGCTGTGAGCGTCGGGGCGACTCCCTCGGATTTAAGGACACGAATGGTGTGCTTTTTTAGTCCGTGTACCTTCCGTATCTTTTCTGGAACAGTTACGCAGAGGTATCCTTCTTCCCTACAGTGCGAGATAATTGATTCAAAGCGCTCGACTATATGCTTTCTATGGCGTGGGAGTCTTAAGTCTGATGGCGTACTATCTAAATCATCGTGCATTCCGATTTGATATGATGTCTGAGGTGATTTATATCGAATTGTCTTAAAGCCAGGAAATTGAACGCTGGGGGTCGTGCCGTTGCCAAGTAATTCTAGATCCCCAATAGCTTCTTTGACTGTAGGGCAGTGGGGAAGTCCCTTTGAATCAAGAAATATTTTGACGTTTTGATCAAGCTCGTGAAAGAAATCATGAATACGGGAAGCAGAAGGCATTTCCTGTTTCACACCTACGAGGATATACCGCTTTCGCGCCTGCGGAACACCAAGGTCTCGGGTGTTGATAATTGTGCTATTAATCGTGTACTTGTTTTTCAATTTTCGTTCAAGTTCAGCAGCAAAATTCCGAATTGATTTTTCGGCTTCAGTGGGGAAGTTGTTAGTGAATCCAGTGACATTTTCGAAACAGATTAGGCTGGGCTGGACTAAATGCAAAAGGTGAATGTACGCCTCGTAGAGGCGGTTACGAGGATCAGCCTGATTTCTTCTTCCTGCCAGAGAATAACCTTGACATGGGGGCCCTCCAATTACCAAATCTACTGCACCCGCCATTTGTGATAACTCATGTGCATGTGTATCCAGCAATTTCTGGATGTCCCAGGGCTTGAGTTCTATTCCATCGGGCCAATCGTAGCTATTACGGTACTTTCCTTCGATTAAGTTGTGTCTGTACGTATTAAAGGCCCAAGGATCTTTCTCAATTGCAAGTAACCCCTTCCAGTTTCCGCGTGCAAGGCCGAGGCTAAGTCCTCCGCAGCCGGAAAAGATGTCGATATACGTTGGAGTTGATGAACATCCATAGCTGCATTTAATGATTGTCCCAGCCTTGCTATTTATCATGGAGAATCATGAGCTTGAGTGGTCGGATATCGTAAACCGGAGAACGTATACCACTAAACGCCGCATTGCGAATTCGACGAATTCCCGCACGAAGAATACTTCTCTTTACACGGGATCCCATCTCGCTGGTTTAACTGACGCTCCAACTGATCTATTTGCGGCCGGGCATGAGTGACAAATTTGCCTAACAAACCGACGGGAGACCGCCAGAATTGTGGCTCTGCGACGGTGTTCTCGGCACGCACAGCCCAGGATTTGACATAACATCCGATGGCGGTCCACCGGGCTCCAAGAACGATCAAATTCGCAGTTCAGAGCCTGCTTCACGATACTCAAAACAAAGGGAAGTACACGTTTAAGTTGAAAAACCACACGCGCCACAGTAAATATACAAACACTAACTCGGAAGTTGTATATCCGCGTCATGCTCAGGTCGTTCACACAGAAGAGGTACTACAATTTTGGAATTCGCTTAAAAGGGTTTTCGATGAAGCAGCAGTTCAACAATGGTTTGAGAAATCCCGTTAGGCAGACACTGAATTGACATGCCATCGATGCGAATGTAAGAGTGCATACCGCCGCAATCATAGGGCCATACTATTCTGTTCTTGTGACTGCAAAATATCCCCAGCGTCAAACGAATACGGCAATGTATAAATCACGGTGCGTTTGAATTATTGGGTGTGGGTAATTCACGTAGAGAGCGCCAGCCTAGAAGGAGTTTCCACTATGAAATTGTACAGAGACATTCACGTTTGTAAGGGAAACTGCATCGTCTGTGTTTCAACGGATTCGAGATGGAACAATCGCGAATAAGAGATCATTTGAAGGTCTGGTTGAGGCATGCTTTGGCGGTCTTGAGAAGAACAAGCGCGAGTGGAAAAGGCTAAGCTATGCCGAGGGCAAGCAGGTAAAACTGCCGTAGTCGATATGGGAGGCCGGACTACTGGGCAGATCAAAGTGCAGGTGGTCGAGCACACGTACAAAGCCCCACTTGTTGGCATTGTGGACGCTCTAGCGGCAAGTTGTGCGCAATGTGAATCGACTTGAATTCACTTACTTTAAACCACCTGTAGTCCCGTTTGGCATGAATGAATTCGAAGGTAGAATTACCCTCAAGAACGACTTGTGGGGAAAAGCCGTGAGTGGCCTCAGGTTCACTTGACAGCCGCATCAGGGATAGTTTACGATCAAAGAGCATGTACCAGACAGCGAGAGTCAATTCAGAATCATCCAACTTCCTAAACTGGCTTGTCTTGCGGCGGTCCTGCAGGGCGTTGGCCTTGCCGAAGATCAGATTCAGATCATATGCTAGCAATGGATCGAATCACGCCAAAACAGCGTAGAAAATTATGGTGGCTATTCGTTTTAAGGACACGATGCCCGAACTGTTTGTGCGACGGCAACTGCACGCACGCGGCTACCGATTTCGGCTGCGCCGAAAGGCTTGGCCGGGAAACCGGGCATTGTGTTCCTTTCCTGGAAATGCGTAATCTTCGTGCATGGCTGTTTCTGGCGCGGATATGACTGTAGACCTAACGCGCCTCCGGGTACGAACGCGACTACTGGGCTTCAAAGATCAACGCGATGAAACGCGAGATGCACGAAACCGCAACGATATTGAGGTTGCGGGCTGGAATGATTGAAAGTTTGGGATTGTGAGTCGAGACAGACAAAATCACTAAGCTCCGTGGCGGCTTGTCCGGAGGCGCATAGCGTGCTGAGTAGACCGGAAAAATGGGAATTACATACAACAATGAGCAGACCTAAATTAGTAGAATACCGAGTATTCTACCGCCATGCTGGAGATGCCTGGGAAGAACTTGGAGGTGAAAAAGATAGGGATCCTTTCCTTGCCACGATTAGTGTGCTCGACAGAGAGCTAGATCTGAGTTACGGAGATTATCGCCTTTATAAAGTATCTAAAAGTGATCTCCCTAACCTGCGTGTCGAGCGTGTTGATCATCCGGGCGTTACAGAATTAGAAGCTTACCTACGGATTAAAGAAACAACCATATTTTTTTGGACAGTATACTCTGATATTGATCCTGATAACGGAAAATTAATCGACGCCGATATGCCGTACGAAGCACTAATAAAAGTGCACCCTAAATTAGACGAAGAATCGGTGAAAATATTTCAATGTGACAAGGCTGATAAAGCAACGCATTGGGTCATAGATAATAGATCGGACACACATTACTATTTTCAAGCTATACCCTGGCCGCCTAAAGTAGTGCCCAAGGGATAAATGGGCAACAGTCTTCGTGGCATTGGCCTACACTCCCAAACCTTGACTAGGCCGTCGACCCAAAACGGATGTCGTTTTCCATTCTTGTCTCAACGCATCCGAGACTTAGTCCACGGAATAACGGCATCTCCATCGCCTGTGGCGTTGGATCAAACCTTAACAAAGATCTTGTAGTTTTCGTAGCATGAAGGTTTCCTCGCCGGGCATAATCCTCCGGAACAAAACAAAGCTTATGCTTGCAATGATATCTGTACTAGTGGAATAAAGAAACGTAGGCAAGTAGATGCACATTCCGACCAAGTGGGCCTCAAAGAGGGCCTGAGGCCGTTTACATGAACCAATTCCGCAGATCAGTTCCTCGAATTCATCAACAACTACGGTACAAGGGGTAAGGTAGGACACGCTACACTAGCGCTCAATCAGTCCGATCGCGAGCGCGGCCTTATAAAGAAGGTGGCGATCGGCAGAATTCATGGGCGCAACGTCGAGGTCAATCAGCAGATCGCCTGGTCGCTTGTTGTTCAATCGGACTCCGCCCCCCTTGAGTCGAATCCGAATCCCTGGTGTAGAATTCGGCGGAACATCAACCGTAAGCACATCTCCGTATGGATCAGTGATCGTCCGAGCACAGCCGAGCAATGCGTCCAGTGCGGTAACAGACAGCCGCATCAGCAGATTGTTTCTTTTTCGGGTAAAGACGGGATGGGGGAGAATTCTGAAGGTAAATACACGAGCTCCCGGCTCGTCTGAAGCACGGATACGAAACTTATTCTTGATCCCAGGGGGCAACACAATCCTGGTGAGCGAACCATCCTTGCCCCGAATCATAACGGGGCCTCCCTGGAGTGCACGTTCGAATGAGATGTGCACGACATTGCCACCGCTTCCAAAAATCTCTTCGAAGAACTCGCCAATACTGGAGAAGAGATCATCCATAACAGCGGGAATCGGCTCGCGATTGGTGAGGGACCGAAGCTGGTCATACTTCGCTCGCCGTTCAGGATCCGATAGAATGCTGTATGCTTGCTGGAGTAGCTTAAATCGTTCCTCTGCCTGATCATCACCCGGATTACGATCTGGATGATGTTGTTGGGCGAGTCGTCGATAGGCGATTTTTATATCTTCCGCAGAGGCAGAGCTTTCGATCTCCATCACGGCGTAAAGATCATCCAAAGCAGTTAAACGGGACATGAAAGCACACGTTACTATCAAAACATACGGGAATACCTGCTGAAAGGTACAGACAAGCAAATGCGAAGAATCTCAAAAATACTTATTGCCAACCGAGGCGAGATTGCGTTGCGCATTATGCGTACCTGCAAAGTACTAGGTATCCGCTCTGTGGCAATTTATAGCGAGGCTGACCGGGGAAGTGCTCATGTGGCCTATGCAGATGAAGCCTATTGTGTTGGCCCCGCACGGTCGGTGGACTCGTACCTGAATCTGGAGCGCATCATGGCCGCCATTCATGAAAGTGGAGCGGACGCGGTTCATCCGGGGTATGGTTTTTTGTCTGAACGGGCGGAGCTTGCTCAGGCCTGTTCCGAACAAGGAGTGATTTTCATTGGTCCACCCGCCGAGGCAATCAGCAGCATGGGTGACAAAACGCTGGCCCGTCAGCTCATGGAGTCACATGATGTGCCTGTTGTTCCGGGAACGGATGGAGCGGTTGTGGACCTTGATGAGGCCCTCGAAATCGCTGACCGGATAGGCTATCCTGTACTTGCAAAAGCAGCTGCAGGGGGAGGCGGTAAGGGGATGCGCAAGGTGCACAGTGCACAGGAGATGGAGCAAGCCCTTAGTCGGGCGCAGGGGGAGGCGGGCTCGGCCTTTGGCGATGCCCGCATCTTTATTGAGAAATACCTGGAAACACCTCGACATGTGGAATTCCAAATTCTTGCGGATGCGGATGGATCATGTGTGCATCTATTTGAGCGCGAGTGCTCAATTCAACGCCGTCACCAGAAATTAATTGAAGAAGCACCTGCTGCATGCATGACAGAAAAACTGAGAGCGCGAATGGGTGCGGCAGCCGTGCGCGCAGCTCAGGCCTGTAACTATGTAGGCGCAGGCACCATCGAATTCCTGATTGATAAGGCGGGCAAATTCTATTTCATGGAGATGAACACACGTCTCCAGGTTGAGCATCCGGTAACTGAGTACATTACGGGCCTTGATCTGGTAGCCGAGCAGATCAGAATCGCAGAAGGGAAGACTTTGCCGTTCACGCAGGACGCACTCACAATTAATGGGCACGCGATTGAGTGCAGGATATATGCTGAAGATCCGGCCGCCAATTTTATCCCGAACCCGGGTGCAGTGACGTTTCATCAAGTGCCTGTGGGAGTAGGTGTTCGCGTTGATGCAGGGTTGCAGACTGAGGGAGATATCCCGATCTATTACGATCCGTTGATTTCAAAGGTAATTACTTGGGGGCGCACACGCGAGGAAGCAACTCAGCGAATGATCTTTGCCCTTGAGGACTATTGTATTGCGGGCGTGAAGACGACACGAGGATATTGCTGTCGGGTTATGGAGAGTGCAGCCTGGCAGGAAGCTCGCTTAAGCACCCATTTTGTGGACGAACACCCGGAGCTTCTGGCTGAGAAACTGGTGCCATCCGCCGAGGCAGCAGCCGTGGCAGCAGCCCTGTTGCAGGAGCAAAGCACAGCAAACTCTCTGTCGGGCGAGTCTGCCTGGCGAGCCCGACGGCGCAAGGGGATGAGTTCTACCCAGTAACGGAGCCGTGACAGGTGTGTAGGCTCAGCGGGCTGGGACACGCTGAAAGAAAACATTGCACATACTCCTACCCGGTATGCAATTGTCCCCAATGTCCCGCTGGGGCTACAAACCGTTTAGTCGCTGCTGGAAATTGCTTCTGCACTCAATCTGGTAGTAAAGAGGAAATTGTTGTCTATGCGGTAGGGAATTCATTTTGATCGTTCTATCGCAATTCGTGTGGAACCAACTTTTTCATTCGCCACCTGCATCCACGGCGACTACATAGACAGGGGCAACGCATCGTGCCTTGTGACGGTTGTTTGTGGATCTGCGTAGCCGGGGTATGCTTCCGCAAGAGCCTAGCTCTACCTTGCGGAAGTTCACTACTGAGGATAGCAGACCGGTCTCCATGCCCCATCAGACATTAGCGCCCATCTTGAGGGACGCTTGTAAACAAGCCTGGCAGCTGAACAAGACGCTTACTTCATCCGTCCTGTTAGTCCACATCCCAGCAAGCTGAAGCAAGCAACGCACAAGGATGAAACCCCAATAAACATCTATGTGACCAGCTGTTATTGCACTGGCGCCCTGCAAAATTTTACTCATTTTGCTGACTGGGAGAGATGCGTGAAACTTTGTTTTTCAAACAAGGCTCTTGCAATGCTCTTCCCAATAAATGCAATCAATCACGAATTAACAATAATATAACACATATTGGCCCATTACGTAACAGATAAAGAACATTAAGATTTGCAAAACACCCGAGGGTATGTTATATTGTAACAAAGTGTAGGGAATTCTATCTGTGATTTGCCTCAGGTATTAGATTTTGGTGTTTTGCGAGAGGCTTGTACAGTATAATGGTGTCCCGGCGTACTTAATCAATCCAAACTTGAGGACTTGGTGAATCAAATGCCTGAAAAATTTCGAGGTAGAATTCGGCATCTAACCCAAATTGGTGCACTGATTACTTTAACCGGGATCGGCGGGCATGTTAATGGAGCTTT
The DNA here is from genome assembly GCA_028875125.1 of Bacteroidota bacterium. Classification (GTDB taxonomy): domain Bacteria; phylum Bacteroidota; class Rhodothermia; order Rhodothermales; family Bin80; genus Bin80. The sequence continues at coordinate 32,393 of JAPPGC010000038.1, forward strand.
AAATGACGAGTAAGCTTACTTTCGGCCTCTACGCTTTAGGCGTGGTATTCCTGATTCTTGCAGGAAGAACTTGGTACGATGCGACGGATATTCCAGATGAAGATCGGCAATTTCTTGTCGTTAATGAGCCATTTGCGTACGATGCGCTCAGGGGCGTGAATGGATTCAGATCAACTGGATCTCCGGCCGAGCTGAAGGCCGACCAATTAGTGACGATTTTTGCGATGCCCGCTGACCCATGCACGGACTGCTTGAATGAAGTGCATGCCTATCTTAAACTGTTCAAACAGGATGGCCTGCATGGCAAGTCGGTGCACACCGATATCGTTGTTGTGGGTGATGATCTGGGCGCAGCGAAACGTTTTGCTCGGACTAGCGATTTCGATCAGGAAGTCCTGTACGGCACGGGCGAGGTGTACGGTGATCAAATTCAGTCATTCGGGACAACCAAAGTAACACACCAGATGTTAATGGTTAATCCAGATAAAGGGCGCCTGTTTTTTCGGGCGCGACTTGCATTGGGCGCAGGTTCTGCGCCGGATGTAAGGGAGGAAATACTGTGGGAAGCCAGCAAGGCCTATGAGGCGCTTTCCCGCTAACTCAACTCAACCAAATTTAGGAGGCTATACTATGAAACGGAATAAGATGACTCAATCTCTAAAGCGTGCGCTTGCGTTCGCACTTTTCTGCCTGTGCATCTTCGTGTACAGCCAGCAGGCATCGGTCCTTGGGAGTGCTGCTGTTCAAGGCGAAGAGGACGAGTGCTGTAAGAGCTGTGGATCGGAAGAAGAGTGCGAGAACGGTTCAGATAGTATTCAGAAGGGTTGGGAAGGGTGCGAGTTAGATTGGTCTCAGCCGAAGGAGTTAGTTTGCGCAGTATACGGAAAGTATTGCAAATGCGATTCGTAGGGGACATTGGAAGGGTCCCCAGAATTGGTGCACAGAACATAGAGTGGGCGATCTTATTGTCGCACCGGGAGGTACGGGCTTTCTGTCAGCCTCGTGCTGGATCTGGGCAGCCACGAGTACACCCTTGCCAGTGCTCTCGCCCCATTCACTTTAGGCCAGAGGCGTGTCAGTAATGACCAAGTCAGTTTGTAGATTGGCCGAACTGCTTCGCCGTAGCCATTCGTTTTGGCAGATATACGATGAAGTCTTTCACCTAGCCTGCCACAAGTACATCAAGTAGACATGAATGCTAACCGTGCTTTGCGACGAATTTTTTCTACGTTTGCCATAGGTGCTAGCATGCTGGCTACCGTGCAGGCTCAGAAGTTGACCTTTACGCTGCGCGAGCACTTGATCATTGGTGATGACGAAGAGGCACCATCCGAGTACTTATTGCATGCCTCTGATATAGTACGCACCGACTCGCGAGGAAACATCTACGTAAGCGATGCAAGAAGCGCGGACGTTCGGGTTTTCGACGCGAGTGGCCGATATCTAACTACGGTCGGCAAAAGAGGCGAAGGACCCGGCGAATTGTGGGAAGTCTTCGGCATGCACGTAGATGGCAACGACCGGCTAATTGTGGCCGACCGAATGAACAGGCGTCTCACGATTTTCACGGATATGGGCAAGAGCTTCGCAACAAAGTCTCTTGCAGAAGACGGGAGGACGATCGCGCCGAAGCCAATCCTGTCTCTTGACAATTCCTTTGTGCTCAAGTATGTGAAGCTTTTTGCAAATCCTGAAGGAGGCCCAAGTATTAAGGACGACAGGGTTCTTCATACACACGATACGGATTTTAACCGACTAGAGACTTTTGCCCAATTGGGTGATATCTACGACTTGGACGTTCCATTCCTGAACGCGTATTCCACCTCGTCCAGGGGGATGAATGTGGCAACCAATGGGACGGACACCATAGTCTTGGCTCCTGTCGTGTACGGTGGATACATTTACCGATACACACGGTCAAATGACAAGTGGGTCATGGAGAAGCTAAAAGGGGGGCCTGTCCCCACGAGGGCATTCATACCCGTCAGCAAGAAAGATATAGTGGAGAACCAAGACATTAGAAGGGGTTCTATAACAAGATCAGGCCCCACTGGAACTTACCGTGCGAGGATTCTCAGCCGGAGTAACGGTGTGGCTATCCTGAGCACAGGTGAGATCCTTCATTTCCCTGTTCGGACCCCACTGAAACAGGATTTTGAGCCACGAGCGGAACTATTTAATCAGAATGGGGACTTGGCTGGCTATGGCCAGCTTCAATTCGACAACCCTGAGCTAAACGGAAACGCTCGCGTAATGGAGTCCATCAGCATCGAGTGGATTGACACGGCTGATCGTCTATACCTTGTGCGGAGGAATAGTAAAGGCTTCTTTGTGGTCAGTGTTGCGAATCTAGAAATCAGTTCAAAATGAGTCGCGAGTATTGCTGCAACCGTGCAACACTGGCGCATTAGTCAAGAAACGCGTTAACAACGGGCTCGGCGGGACCATCGAATCGCGCGTCCCGCACACTGTGTCCATATTCACGTTCAGGAGAGATGCCTTGTGCTTCGGACTGCATTGCCCCCCATTATGAAAAACGAGAAGAGCAGCGTGTTCACACTGTCTTTGAATGTGAGTGTAATATCAAGTCCATGAATCACCTCATGTCGGTTTGGTACGCAATGTGTCTTAATAGCGCCCCGTTTTTGCTGGCCTGCAAACACCCAGTGTACAAGTTCTCCGAATAGAATGTGATGTGCTATAGGACTCCGCCCTGTCACCTCCTACCAAGAATATTTATTCCCGAGTTTGTATATCATAGTCGTGCTGCCGATCGTGCTTTGCGAATTGTAAAACAACTTTATTCGCATCACCCGTTCAATCTCTGGAAACTGTATTCGAGGGACCAGATCGTATTTACCTGCTCCATGCAATGTAAGCGCCTCACAAAACGCAGACTTCGAGAGTTCGTCCAGCGAATAGGTTGAGAACTCTGACCTCAAACCGGAGTCGATTCTGGGCCAGTTCACGGAATAGAATTCTGAGATACACCTGTCTAGGGTTTCATGGTCCTCACCAGATTTATTCAAGATATTTTGATACCCGTCAAAATCTGATACATCGGGGCAGAGAATCCAACCTGTTTCGTGTGCTCGATCGTGCATCCTCCATATAGTCTCCGCGGTCACAATTTCAACCGCCAATGGGTGAAGTGCCGATCGAATAGCATTCTGCTTCTCTGCAATCTGGCGAGATAGCGTTCTCAAGGGTTCTAGTCGCTCGTCAATCTGGCGAGAAAAACGCCCGAGCGATTTGGTCCCCTCCTCAAATTGGCGAGCCAAGAGCCTGACCGGCTTCACGGCCTCCGCAAGCTGGCGTGCCAGTGAATAGAGCGGATCCGCATTAGACGCATCGTTTCCGTTCAAGTTTTCTGGATTGTCTTCTCTCGGTGATTTGTGTTTAGTGGTGCTCATTGGTGGAGTAATCCGTTGAATCTGACTTCAAGGATTTAGTCCCCTTGTATTTCTGAAACGCTAGACTGATCTCCGCCGGAAGTTGTGATTCACGGCTCTATACCTATCAGCACTAATGGAACAGCTGGAAGCCCGCGCCCCGCTGTCGAATAGATTGATCTGAACTCATGCTCCAATGGCTTCCCCCCCATGAGCCGCACGGAGAAGGACGTGGACGCGCCCTGCAAGGAAGCCGTCGGGGCCGGACTACCGGAGCTTGTCTCGGCGCTCGAGAGCAGGCCCCGCAAGCTGGGGCAGGTTGCCGCCGTCTAATTTTGCTCAAATGCCGTTTGATCGCATCTAGGTATGCTCCGGGCGACGAGGGACGTGCTGAATGTGCTGCTGAGACCGCTAAATCGCCCCCAATGCCTGGTTAAATCGGGCGGCGAAGTCCACCCCTGTGAAATTGCAGCCAATCCAAAGATTGGTCCCTTCGCAAGCTATGAGGAGAATCGTGAGAGTATGCTCACGGTAATGCGCATGCATCGCAATGCTGCCAATGAGATTGATGGAAGTTGCTCAGGATATCTACGGAGCGCTGTAGTGGAATCATTGGACAATATGGTTGCACTCGGCGGGCGTTACGGTTGACGCAATTCACAGGTGACGGTGCATGCTCCGACTGGAACGAGAGCCTTTTCGATGGATTGTGACACCACCGGTATAGAGCCGGATATCGCGCTGGTTAAGTACAAGCTGCTAGCTGGCAAGGGGGATGGCACGTTGAAGCTTGTCAACCACACCATCCCGGAAGCGCTTACTCACCTAGGGTACAAGGGAGAAAATAATGATGCCATTCTGACGTATATCAATGAGCATGATATGATTGAGAGTGCACCAGGGTTGAAAGATGCAGATTTGCCTGTTTTTGATTGTGCCTTCAAGCCTTTCAAGGGGACCCGGAGCGTCAGCCCAATAGGTTATATTCGTATGACGGCAGCTTGTCAGCCGATTGTCCCTGATGCCCTGCTGGCATTGCATACCAGGTAATCATTGCTGGACATTGCTTCTGCATTCAATCTAGTAGGAAAGGGGGGATTGCTGCGCCTCTGGGAGGGGATTCGTTTTGATGAAGCAACAAGCTGCAATATGGTTTTTGTAACTATTCACAAAAATGAAAAGTACTACGCCAGCACTGCAATGTACCGAGATTATGTGATCGACGCTCACCACTTTCACTGGCAATCTAAAAACAACACGAGATCAGACATGCCAAAGGGCCGTCGCCATACACATCATAAAACTCTTGGGATCACCCCTCTGATCTTTGCGCGCAGCGCCAAGAAGACCGACCACGAACTGACAATGCCCTACCAGTTTCTGGGGCGGGCATCATACCAGTCTCACCAAGGAGAACAGCCGATGAGCATTATCTGGAAAATGAAGTACCCGATTCCAGCCGACATTGTCCGTAACATGCGTCTTGCCGCATAGCGGTTGGACTACATTGGGTACCAAATTCCAGGTCAATTGAGCTCAGGATGTTTTGGAAGGATCAGGGAGTCCACGGCGATCAATTGTTTTTGCATGCTTACCAGATCAATCGTCAGACCGGAGGATCAGGAGGCTCTGGACGAAATTCGGTAGTACGTGCCACAGAGCGTAAGTCCCCGTTGGGTCAGCCAGCGACTGACAGCCCGTACGGCCTCGCTGCTTCCACGCGTTGCGAGAGGCTTTCCGAGATTCATGACGCTCAGTAACAGATCTGCCTGAGCTCGTCTCGCGGGGCGGAGCTGTATAAAAAGCTCTTGCACCAGTTCTGGTTCGTGTGTTCGGGCTATAAACACCAAACCCTCCTGACCGATCATGCGCATCAAATCAAGCACAATGACATGACCGTCCTCGAAATGGTGAACCAACTTGTCGAATTCTGTGACTTCCGGAATTAAACCGTTCAAGAGGGCGTGATGCATGCCGAGTTCTTTGCGAATTTGAGGTGGGATTGGCGAAGGGTGTCCAGTATGTTTTTGAATGGATGCGTGATAAAAACTGCGTCCTTCTGCATACCACTTGGTTGCATATTTTGTGCGAAGTGTAGCTGACGGGGGTGTGGTTTCTGTTGTTATGTAGTATCCTGAGTTGTCTGCCAAGATCAGGGCTTGTCTAAAGTACGGTTCACTGTCTGTGGTAAGGAGCAGCTTACCGCCAGCTTCAAGACGTGCAGAGAGTAATTCAAAAAATGAGGCCTGGAGCAATCGCCGAGATGCATGCCGTTTTTTGTACCAGGGATCCGGGAAATTCACATAAACTCTGGAAAGACTTGCATCACAAAACAGGTTCCTCAGAAGAAACAAGCCGCTGCCGTGGTAGAGACGAACATTGGATAATCCTTCACGACGCACGCGCTTGAATGCCCGTGTGGCCGATCCATTGGCCGTGTCCGCTCCGATAAAATTCCACTCAGGATGTGCCTGGGCAACAGAGGTCAGGAATCCACCGTCCCCGAACCCGACTTCCAGTACCAGTGGTGCCTCTCGCTGAAACAACGCTACGTTCGCCGCCGGAAACGACAGGCCTTGCAGGTCTAGCAGTACAGGCATACAAAGAATATCACGCGTAAAGGTACGCCATGTCTATGTGTCTGGCCCCGTTCGCGTCCGCGACTGCCATTCGTCCCTTCCCTCGAATACGTGCTCCTGCCACTTCACCGGCTTTATTGAGGGCATAGAATGACACATTGAAGGCGGGCTCTCCCGCCTCATTTTGCAGTCGGGCCAGATGTGTATGTTGCGCAATGCGCTCACATGCATACAGACACGCTTGCTCGGGGCTGTCTCCCATGCGCATACGCTCTACGATCAGAAAGCTGCAGCAGTTCTCTAAGTTTGCCTCACCCCGCCCGGTAGAGCCGGCCGCTCCGACTTCGTTATCGCAGTAGAGACCGGCGCCGATGATCGGAGAATCGCCGACACGCCCAGGGATCTTGAAAGCTAGTCCACTGGTTGTAGTGACGCTGCTGATATTGCCCTGCAGGTCAATGGCAGAGCAATGAATGGTTCCCCAGTGGTCATAGTTGCGTTGCATTGCTTCTCCCAGATCACGATCCTCCGGGCCGTGTGGCGGCAGATAATCATCCCGATTAGAGAGGTTTTCTCGCCAGCGGACCCAGATTTCACGAGCACGGTCGGTTAGCAAGTTTTCAGTCGGGAATCCGTGCATGCGCGCGAACTCTTGTGCTCCTTTGGCCACCAGCAGTACATGATCGGTACGTTGAAGAACACGCTGTGCTACCTTGGACGGATACTTGATTCTCTGGACTGAGGCGACGGCTCCGGCACGACCGGTCGGGCCATGCATGACGGCAGAGTCCAACTCAACGATTCCGTCTGCATTGGGGAGCCCGCCGTAGCCCACAGAGGTGTCGTTTGGATCTTCCTCTACCAGGTTAACCCCTGCAATGATGGCGTCAAGGGCGTCCGCTCCGGCGTTGATTTCTTCAACCGCACGCGCCACAGCCGCGAGACCGTTACCGCTTGCAATTGCAACGGGGCCCGCGAAGGGGCGGATTTTTGGTCGGAGGGCCACGGCCGCGCTGGCTGCTGTACCAGTTCGGATAAAATCACGTCGGGTTATGGGGTTGTTTGTCATGGGAGAAGAAAGTGAGGCTGGCCGATTAGGTTACTCAATGTAGTTATTGACTGAGAGCAAGTTGCACAAATTCTTCAGCTTTGTTGACTTCGGGGTGGGTGCGCACGACCTTTCGCAACAGTTGTTCAGCTTTGTGGCGCGAAAGCCCTAGTGTCTCGAGAGCGGTACAGGCGTCTGCACGGGCGGTTGCAGCCCCGGCCATTTCTGTTTCTGCCAGATTCAGCTCGCTCATGCGATCAACCAGCTCCACCACCAGGCGTTCAGCAGTCTTGCGGCCGACGCCATTGATTCGCTGGAGCATAGGAGGCTCCCTCAAAGTAATATGTTGCACCAGTTCCGCTGGCGTCATAGTTGAAAGGGCTGCAATGGCAATCCGTGGCCCCACTCCAGATACACTAATGAACAACCTGAAAATCGCCCGTTCTCCAGAAGAAAAGAAACCATATAATTGTTCACTGTCCTCCCGGACATGATGATACGTAAGTAGTTGTACCTTATTGCCGGTATCAGGTAGTCGTTCAAAGGTGGACATGGGTATAAAAACTCGGTATCCTATCCCGTGCACATCAATAATTGCATGGGTTGGTCCTTTGCGACTGAGTGTACCTTTAATGTATTCAATCATGATCCCCGAAGGATACGTCCAAGATACGACAGCTTCCCAAACTCAATTGGACCATGGCTAATCCAGAGACGGACGCACGAACCAATCGGGCGATTGTGGTAGCGCTGGGTATTATGGCAAGCCGGGTGTTGGGCCTGGTTCGATGGAGTCTCACCGCGCGTTATTTCGGCAGCGGGCCTCATGCAGATGTCCTGAAAGCGGCCTTTCAGGCACCGAACGCGCTGCAAAACCTGCTTGGTGAAGGCACAATGTCTGCAGCGTTCATTCCGGTCTATAGCAAAATGCTTGAGGAAGGTAGACCGGAAGCTGCGGGTCGGTTCGCCGGAAGTATTCTAGGTCTACTGACCGCCGTAGTCTGTACCGGGGTACTTCTCGGGATATGGTTGGCCCACCCGATCTGCTCTGTACTTATGCCGGGTTTTGTGGGGGACGCGGCCGAGGTGGCACAAGGGCAACGGGAGGTCGACCGGCTGCTGTTATCTGTGGATATGGTTCGCCTAGCATTTCCCATGGCGGGAATATTGGTGCTATCGTCATGGGCACTGGGCGTGCTTAACAGTCATCGGCGGTTCTTTATGCCTTACTTCGCACCGGTGCTGTGGAATGTGACCATCATCGGGACTTTACTTGGCGTGGGCAATTTGGTCGGGCTGACTCCGTGGGATCTTGGCGGGGAATCAGATGCGTCCATCTTGCCGGAGGAACTCACGCGATTACTCACGGCGGTATTTGCAGGCGGCTTGGTTGGAGGACTGCTCCAGTTTCTTGTTCAGCTCCCGTCCGTTGTTTTGGTGCTAAAAGGGTTCCGGTTCAGTTTGTCCACTCGTGTAGACGGTGTGCGCCGGGCACTGAATGCGGTAGTGCCTGCGCTAGCTGGCCGTGGGATCGCACAGCTTTCGGCCTATTTGGACATATTGCTCGCAACGCATCTTGTGGGGGGTGCCGTAGCGAGCATTGGTTACGCGCAGGTACTTTATATTCTGCCGATTTCCCTTTTTGGTCTTTCTGTTGCTGCTGCTGAATTGCCTGAACTCTCCAGGATAGGGTCCAACAGTTTACCGCGAATGGCGAAGCGCATTAACGCGGGTTTGCGCCAGGGCCTGTTCCTGGCTACACCTACCGCGTTGGGGTATATAGCACTGGGGTATGTAATTGTCGGTGCCATCTATCGTGGGGGTTCGTTTGGTGTGGACGATAACTGGCTTGTATATGTCATCTTGGCCACCTACAGTTTGGGGCTCTTGGCAACCGTTAGCAGTCGGTTATTACAGAATGGTTTTTGGGCACTCGGCGACACACGTACGCCAGCCCGAATGGCTATGGTCCGTGCGGCGATTGCGTTGGTGATTGCAATTCCGGTAATGTTTGCACTTGACAGATTGTCGGTGTCACTCATTACGGGACCAGGGACATCAGTGCTTTTTTTCGGTGCAGTCGGTCTGGCTTTTGGCAGCGCGGTGGCCTCATGGGTTGAGTGGTGGCTACTGGGACGTGTACTAAGGCGCCGTTTGGGCAACACGATCACGCCGTGGCGGGCCGTGGGAACAATGACAATGTTCGTCATAGCAGCACTTGTCCCTTCTGGGATCCTATGGTATTTCGCTCAAAGTTGGCCGCCGGTCTGGCTTGGTATCACGGTTGTTGCTGTTTTTGCTGCTACTTACATGCTACTGGCTCGTCTGCAAGGACGTCCGGAGCTATCGGCTTGGATCGGGCGTCTCAGATAGACGCTTGTATGTCCGGCTTCCTATTCCGCCAGAACGGAAATTATTCCTAGTTTGAGTTCCGGAGATTCGAGTATTTGGTGCACACTTGTGGGCGACAAAAACATTTTCAGGTTCTACCGGCACTTAGTCTAGCGTCAATTAAAACTATCCTTGGGACAGATGGAATTATTCATGCGTGAACGCATGAATAATCCTCCATTATATCTCATCAATGATCAAAGATCAACAGGCGCAGCTTTTGCTCAGGGGACGGGGTGCCCTCCCTTACAGCCGCGGTCCGGAGGTGCCATCAGTGCGCAGGTAAGCTCAGCCAAAGCATCCCAATGTCCCACTTCCTTGTCCCCGTAGGCTCCGGCAAGCATCTGGAATCCTCTCAGATGTGCAAATTGTTTCCTGGACGTGCAATGGTGCGATGAAGGCTGTGAGGCCGGCACTTGAAGAGGCTGGATCGGGCCATAAATGCCTTAGGATATCCACGCAGAGCCTCGGTATAGACTTGGCTGGTCAATAAGCACTGGATGCCCACCCGAGTTTCTCCAATATAAAACGAACACGTTGGTAGGCATCTTGACGTGTTTGCTCGTATTGCTCGGTGCCCGGCTGTAAGTCGTCGTGAAACCTGGCAACGGCGGTCGGACCTTTGCCATCTGCTGCGGCAAAGGTCTGAGCGAGATGATCCAATGCTTCCTGGACCAGACCGTGATTCGCATGTTCAATCAGGGCATCGGCTAGTCCATCCAGGCCCGCGGGGTGATTCTTTAGAAGGAACCAGATGTCATAGGCGTCTTTGTACTTGTCCCGGTTCTTGAGGGCATTGGCCTTCATGACTATGAATGGGACCGGGCCGGCGACGCGGATTTGTGCATCGAATTCGGTGCCATTGGGCAGGTATCCAATAATCGGTACGCGTTCTACCAATTTCCGATTAAATACCAGATCGGCACCACGTGCTTTGTGAGCGCGGAAAGCCTGTATCGGCTACGACCCTCTATTTTTGCCAGCCAGGCCGTACTCTGCAGCAACGAAATCCACCTGTACAACCACGGGATCCGGAGTTCCTCCATCGTTCAGCTCCACATCTCGATGGAAGATAAAAGCTCGCTTGCCATCAGGGTAGTAGGCTGATTGTTCAAGTAGCTTCTGGATCGGGACAAAGGGCGCTCCCTGAATCGCTTTATGATCAATCGCCAGGTCCACATCGATTGAGCCAATGTGCCTGGAGTTTGGTATGAGGAGGGGAGGCACCCAGCCCCCGACTATAACGGTGTGTTCTTCGTACTCATAGAGCACCTGCGTGAGCTCGATGAGTACTCTATGGGCCGCTTTCACAGCGCGGCTTCCGTAGTCGTTAGCGGTGTATTGTTTCATGGAGTCTTTTCCCTGTTTAGGGCTGTCTCCCATAGGGGCTTGATAATTTGGCTATGCAGGAATGCGGCGGACTCGTCCCCACGAACTCTCGTCTGCTTGAGATCGATGAAGAGCTGAACAGGATGGGCTATCCATATTCCCCCGATCTTCTCCTTACCATGAAATACGCCGTCGTCGTAAGCATCGAAGATCTGTACATTTGCGCCCCTGCTGACTTCCCGAAAGCCCGCATGGCGAGCAACCTGTTTGATCTGTTTAGACTCCACGTAAGTCGTCGCACGGTGATACGAAACATGCGGAGCAAAGCGCTCAGCACCAGAACACCCAGCCAGCGCATAGCGGGCGCCTAATGTCTCGGCTGCTTCAGCCAGACGGCGCTCTGCTTCCTGCCTATTATCGAGGCTGTAGTAATTATGGATCTGGTTGCGCCTCCGCCTATAAGTTGTTGCCCAACAGTCAAGAGCGTCATCGGGTTTTACCAATGCCAAGCCCCGTGGTGTTTTTTGAGCCCATTCTCTGTCCAGGAGGAGCGGTTTCGCCTTTGCTACAAGACCATAGCTGACATCTGCTTCCTTGGCTAGGGCGGTCATGCGCCACGGCTTGTAAGGGTGCCTGAGGAGGACCCGGAGGACACGAGTAGCCTTGGGTGCGAACAGCGACCGGAGCTCAGAACGCTCCGAAAAGGGATTGGAGTGGCCCTTCCTCTCTACATATATACCCCTTAGCGCGAGTTGCCCGTTACCAGCAAGGTCAAGATAGCCGTGGCCATGCCCTTGTAGTATAGCGGCGGATGTTTCGGATACATAGGGAGCAACAAAAATGCCGTAGGCTCGCGGGACCCCCCTAGCATGCGCCTGTTGGACGTAACGGGTAAGCTGGACGGCTGCTATTCTTGCCCAACGAGGTTGCCCGTTCGATTTCACCTCAAACAAGAGGGTGTAAGGGACAGTTCTGCTGCCTTTTGACGGACCTTCGATTTCTACTTCGGCAAGAATGTCTGGGCATGCGTTGTCACCACGCATCTGATAGCTGATCCGCAGATCAGACACGGCAGGAATGGCCTGGAGCATTTGCTCTATGATAAAACATGCTTGAGTTTCAATGTCTCTTCCTGTCATTGAATATGATACTATTACCGGATGGTGATATTACTCTATATAGTGATAATTTGTTTCATAACCAAATGCAGTGGCTAGTGCAGAGCTACTCCGAAAGCTGCTGGCATACACCGCATCGTTTCTTTCCAGTCTCTGACCTTGTGCCCGGTTTACCGTCCAGTATCACCGCAAAGGAGAAGTGGTTACTGCCATCATCGTGCGCGGTGACTCAGAGCCGGCTCAAGCCGCGGTTGTACAATGCGTTTTCGGGACGGCCGGTCTTAGTCACGCGAATCGTCTCTAGTCGTGTAACCATGTGATGAAGGCTGCGAGAGCGGCACTCGCCGAATTCAATGCCGCTTCGTGCTCATTGAGGGACTACCCAGCAGCGTGGCTACGGCATTCTGCCCGGCCCTTGCTTTACGCGCATAGATAACCGGCACGCACGGTGATTCCCAGCACCCGGCAGCGCGTTTGCGCTGGGATATCTGGCGCACGCAGAGGCAGAAGAGCGGCATGTCTGGAGTATGATACGGCGTCCACAGGCGCGTAAGCGCAGCCACGGTAGCACGCGTGAGATAGGCCGTGAACGCCTTGGCTTCGCCATGCTTTTCTTTTTGGTTATCCCGCATACAGGGCCAGATGTCAAAGATATCAAGTATCCTATATAATCCCTTTTTAAGTTCCAGGCTCTTGCAAATCTATCTGTATCCCCATAGTGCATATCCAGTGGCACTGTAATGTGGCTCTGGACAATCTGGAATGACTGAATTTCTTTTGCAATGAAACTAAGGGAGTAGTCGTGGTAGAACCAGACTGTTTACAGTAGAATCGGGGTATGATCGATGTGTGGGATGAACGTGCTAACTGGAAATGGGTGGAAGCTCTTCACAACGACTGGCGTTGGAGTAAAAGGGCCGCGGAGCCCTTATTAAATCAACGCACGGGGAGCGCGGAATGAAGTATGGGGTGTCACGGTAGGCTATTTTCGCATTTCAGCAGGATAAATGTTGTAACAATTATCTGGAATGCAGATCGTTGGGGCGAGACTTTGAGGGCATTATTATGGATTCCAAAGAATGACTGCAAATAGTTTTTCTTCCATTGGACCTGGCGATTTACTGGTTGCACCACCGAACCAGATATCTCCACCATTTGATCGCACAATTGTTGTGATTTGTATGCACGATTCAGAGGGTAGCCTGGGCTTCGTGATCAATCGCAAACACCACTTTAACTTGGGTAGTCTTATTGCGTGTGATTTTCCTCATCAGGGGGTTTATTTTGGTGGTCCGGTTGAGGAAAATTCGTTGGCTTGTCTGCATCAACAGGGCTCTTCTGTGCAGGGCGAAATACCATTTTCGGACGAGCTATCCCTCAATCTGGATGTAGGAGCTGTATTGGGGGCCCTCGGAGACAAGATTCTCAAGCCGAGGCAGGTTCGGTTTTTTACGGGATACTCCGGCTGGTCGCCCGGACAGCTTGAGGAAGAGATCAAAGCAGGTGCGTGGTTTGTAACGCGTGGCAATGAAGAACTGGTACTCCATTCCAAGCCCGACACACTATGGCGAACAGTTCTGCGAAAAATGGGTGGAGAGTATGCTCTTGTTGCTAACTTTCCAGAGGATCCGATTCTGAACTGATCCGATATCTATTCGCTCTTCACGAGCCGCATGAACTCTGCACGCGCTGTGCCCCGTGACAGAAAGATGCCACTCATTGCGCTCGTAGCGGTAACCGCGTTTTGTTTCTGTACACCGCGCATGGACATGCAGAGGTGGGTAGCTTCGATTACGACAGCGGTTCCAATCGGATTAAGCACCTCGTCAATGACGTCTCTGATCTGGACCGTCAGGCGTTCCTGTACTTGTAGCCTTCGCGCAAAAGCATCAACGACCCGCGGGATCTTGCTTAGGCCGACAATGTGATTCTGGGCGATGTAGGCGATATGGGCTTTGCCAAAGAAAGGAAGCAAATGATGTTCGCAAAGGCTGAACACATCTATATCACGAACAAGGATCATCTCGTTGTATTCTTCCTCAAAGATTGCGGTTTCTAGAATGGCTTTTGGATCAACGTTGTATCCCTTTGTGAGGAACGAGAAAGACCGTGCGACACGTTCAGGCGTCTTCAGTAGCCCCTCGCGACTGGGATCTTCGCCGAGCAGGTGCAAAACTTCTGAGAAATGCTCGCCAAGGGCTTCAATCTGGGATTCTGCTACTCCAGGCACCTCTACAGTGCTGTGATCATGGAGGAATTCACTATTTGTCGGGGCCAAAGTATTCGGCGGAGTTTCTTTGAGTTTCATGAAGTCGGATACGATAAAGCTTACCCGCTGGCAAGGCCTCTGCCAGTCGGTCCCAAATTGCAATAACAAGATTTTCGGTAGACGGCAGGACCCCTCTCAAGAAGGGGACATCCAGGTTCAGGTTTTTGTGATCTAGGTGACGGATGACGTTTTCCTCAATAATGTGTTTCAGTTCTGCCAGATCAATCACGTAACCTGTATCCGGGTTCGGTTTACCACCGACGGTAACGGTCAGTTCATAATTGTGTCCATGCCAGTTGGGATTGTTGCAGGGACCAAAGGTCGTACGGTTCCATTCGTCTGATTTCTCGGGGTTATGCAACCGGTGAGCGGCATTGAAATGGGCCTTGCGGGTAACGTAAACCGTTGGCATTTCGCGATGCAGTAGTAGGGTGATTAAGTGCTGCTCACACGGTCGGCAAGGAACGAAGCGGACTAAGTATTGTTCAGCGAGGGCAACTGTTCAAGGTCCTATGCCAACATTATTCGAACGCATAATTTCCGGGGAAATACCCTCGGATCGCGTGTATGAGGACGAAGTATGTGTTGCGTTTCGGGATATTGCACCCCAGGCGCCAGTTCATGTACTGGTGGTTCCACGCAAGCCGGTGCCCGCCTTGGATGGGGGGCTTGATGCGGCACTGGCAGGACACCTTTTGATGGTGGCTAGCAAAGTAGCCCAGCAGGAGGGGCTTATGAAAGGTTATCGCGTAGTCATAAACTGCGGACGCGATGGCGGACAGACAGTTGATCATCTTCACATCCATGTCCTTGGTGGCCGTTCACTTACATGGCCGCCGGGCTAGCACGTATGGACCAATGCGTTGGGCCCATTCTTGTCGGTGGCTTGTGATCGTATGGGCATTGGTATTAGCACTTCCGAGCGGCAACGCCGAGGCGCAAGTTTCATTGCAGAAGACCATCGAATTTGCCAGAGAATTAAACCAGTATCGCTGGAACTCAGCAATAGCGTGGAGCGCGGAGATTGCTCGCTGGCAGCTTGATTTGACCAATCGGTTTCTGTCAGATGCGTACATCCAATTCGACAACCGCTTGCGTTTCCGGGACGAAAATCGCTTGCAGTTCAGGGCTTTTCGCCCTTTAGGGAGCCGTTACGGTACCAGTATTCGTGGGGATCTGGACTGGTTTGGTTCTGGACGTGCATCTTCTCAGGCAGTTTTGGGAGGAATACAGATAAGACCCGTTTCAACACTAACGATCGAACCGGCTGTGGGTGTTGCGTCAGATCGCCGACCAGGAGTCATACAGGCAGAAGGTGCGGCACCCTTGCGGATTGATACGGGGCCGGCAAGTTCGATAGCCATTGACTTGGCCCCGCAAGAGCTTCAAGGCTATCGCATATCGTTTAATTCCAGTGCTGCGTGGCAGCGCATTGCGCCGCGGCGGGCCGGGGATTTGACAGTAGCGGGCGATGCAGCGCGTTCGTTTGGGGCGGCCAGGCTGGAATCAAGCGCACGCTTTGTAAGTCGACGACGGGACGCTTATCAGGCGGCATCATTTCTGAATCGGGGGCAGGTACGAGATCCAGAATCAATTGAATCAACAACCAGCGATACGCTTGACGCGAACCTGTTGGTCTGGATTCCGATCGCGCGAGGCCTGCGGGTGATTGCACAGACGAACATCCGCTCGAACCAAAGACGTATCCGCACACCAAGATCTCCTGAAGAATCGGTCACTTTCGAGACCAACTTTGCCCGTCAGGCATTCACGGGACAGGTTGGAGTTAACTACGTGCGAAATCGCGTTGACGCACAATTGCGCGCAGAGTATGGGGTGGTGAATGAACGTCGAATGCTCAGTAACAGAGATGAACTGCCGGTTTCGGAAGCCGTCCAAAAGACAACGCTCCTGCATCAGGCAGACTATGACGAAGGGGTCTTATCCCTCAGCGGAAATGTTCGGGCCGATATTCTATCAACGCTTTCAGTTCTTTTTACGGGGAGTTCCCGCATCGTCCGGCATGATACGCCCATCGTTAATCTTGATGACCGGGACGAAGTTTACCACACAAGCATGATTGGACTCAGATACCGTCGCAGCCGGTATTTGTCGACTGAGGTGAGATTGTTTGCCTCTTACCATCACACCGTATTCCTGAATGCTGAGCGCTCGGCGGAAAACAGTATCCAGCGCACACTTCGTTTGCGCCCGGCGATTGACTGGACGCCCTCACTGGGGACACGCGTTAGGTTGGCGAGTGAGGTGCGAGCCACCTATACGACGGATGACTTTGTGCTGCCCGGCCGTCGATCCTCTGATCAGTCTGCACGGGAGATGCGGTTGGAGTCGGAGATAGAAAAAAACATCTTTGCTGATACGGAATTGAGGTTATATGCCAGTTTCGCAGACTTACGTCTGGGGCGCCTGCAGTGGGAGAACTTTGCTGAGGTACCATTTGATACGCTCAGAACCTATAGTGCCTGGCTACGCGTACAGACAGGACGCCGACTTCGTGGTGAGATTGGCTGGCGTACATTCTTGCGGAGTGACTACGACAGAGCAGTTTCCGTGCGATATCAGTTTTCCAATGAGCAGGGTGGAACAGCTTACGGAAGCATTACCAGACCAGGTAGACGATGGATTATACAAACTGGACCGTCCAGCGCACTTTACTGGACGCGATCCCAGAGCACTTTGCGCCTGGAGGCTTGGGCCAACTGGCAGCAGTTGAGGTATTGGCTATACGGCCAACTGCCGCCGGCAAATGAGGATATAATTCGCCGAACGGCCCGAAGCGGGACACGACGACTGTTTCCACTAGTCTCCTTGACTATGACGTGGCAGCTGTAGCACATGAATGTTGGAGGCTAAATCAATGGCAAGTACGCGGATTCTTGGCGTTACCGGCGGAATTGGATGCGGTAAATCTGTCGTGTGCGCATATTTGGCGCAGCTAGGGGCTGAAGTATTCGATGCGGATTTGACTGCGCGGAACCTAATGGAGTCAGACGAGGGGGTACGCCAGGAGGTAACCAGGGCATTTGGGAGAGAAAGCTATCGGGAGGATGGATCATTGAACCGGAAGTGGCTGGCGAGCCAAGTGTTTGCCGACGATACCCGTCTGGAGGAACTGAATGGAATCGTACATCCGAAAGTAGCCCAGGCTTTTGGTATCCTGAGAAACCGCCTCCAGGGGGGGCTGCTAGTCCATGAGGCCGCACTCATATATGAAGCCGGGGCAGAAAACAGACTGGATGCGGTCTGTGTAGTTACTGCGCCGAAAGAGTTGAGGATTGCGCGCGTGATGGCTCGGGATAGTGTAAGTGCTGAGAAAGTGCTCGCGAGAATGAGCAGTCAAATGTCTCAGGAAGAAAAAGCAGGCCGCGCTGACGTTGTGCTGGTTAACGATGGTGACATGGCGGCAGCCCGCCGTAAATCCCGAAGATTGTATGACTTGGCGATGAGTGGTAAGGGGCTCAGTTCTGAAAACTTCCGGTTCACGCGTCAGCTGTAGGCAGCGTGAACCCAAATGTGGATCCACTTCCGAGAAGGCTTTCGATCATCAGTTGGCTGTTGTGTGCCCCTAGAATATGCTTCACGATAGCCAGTCCCAGTCCAGTTCCGCCAAGTTTGGAGGAACGGCTAGGCTCTACCCGGAAAAAGCGTTCGGTGAGGCGTGGGATATGTTCAGGGACAATTCCGATTCCATCGTCAACGACAGATATTTTTACCGATCCTTCAGGTAACGGCCGTGCATTGATTTCAACCAGCCCACCGTCTCGGCCATACTTAATACCATTGTCAATCAAATTGCTGAGCACTTGACTTATACGACTCCGATCTGCAATCACTGGGGGTAAGCCAGACGGCACGGCGGACCGTATTGTGACATTCCTGTCCGCTGCCAGCGATTCAAGTGACTCACTGACTTCTTCGATAAGTTCGTTCAGGTTGAATGGTTTCAGCACCATGGAGAGCTCCCCCATCTCCATTCGGGCAACCGAGGCGAGATCTTCTGCCAGGTTACCTAAACGGGTTGCATTCCTGAGCACCTTTTTTACAAAAGCGCGCCGTACGCGCTGATCTTCCAATGCTCCATCCAACAAAGTTTCTGCAAACCCTTGAATCGCAAAGATCGGTGTTTTGAGTTCGTGCGATACGTTGCCCAGGAATTCGCGCCGATAATGTTCGACACGTTCCCGTTCCTGCATTTGGTACAGGATGCGCTGATTTGCTTCAATCGCGAGCTCGTTCAGTTCATCAAGCTCATCACGCAGTGGAGCAGAGGCATTGGTGACGGGCGTGGCCTCGTCTTCACCGATTTTGGCGAGTTTGGTTTGTAATCGAACTATACGCCGCGCCACAATCCAGCGTATGAACAGGAAAGTGCCGACGCCCACGATAATACTAATACCCAGGACCACCCACAAAGGAAGACGAAACCCGATCAGGGCGGTCAGGAACAAAGTTATCAGAACAAGTAAGCTGACACGCCAGGATAGTCGGAGGGCCAAATTTCCATGGTTGGGGCGGAGTACATGCCTCATACGATAGGATCCAGGTTCATTCTACTTCAAGGAAGCGGTATCCTACTCCCGCAACGGATACGATATAGTCGTTGCCTTGGTACTTGCCCAGCTTTCTGTTGACCCTACTCACATGCACATCAACGGTACGCTCTCCGACTTTTTTAGGCTTTCCCCAAACCTTTTTAATCAGTGTTTTTCGTTTGAATACTCGTCCAGAACCACTGGCAAGGAAGTACAGAAGTTTGAACTCTTTGCGAGCAAAGCGAAATTCAGCCCGTTCATTTTGACCGTTACGGAAGACGCGAAAGCGCTCGGGATCAATTTCGAGGTCAAGTACAGTCACGGTTAAGTTGTTGGCATGGATACGTTTTGTTCCGCGCAAGAGTGCTTTAATCTGAGAAACAATGACACCGATACCAAAAGATTTGGGGAGATAGCTGTCGGCACCGGCATCCAGGCCCCGGATGTGATCTTCTTCCTCGGAGCGTGCGGTAAGAAATAATATGGGAATCGATTTGACGTTGGAATTGCTTCTAATACGTTGGCAAACTTCCAGACCGTCGATATGCGGCATCATAATATCAAGCACTACCAGGTCAATTGATTCTGTATCAATAGCAGTGAGAGCTTCTATTCCATCTCTGGCCGTAATCACCCGCATTTCTTCTTTCTCAAGATTGTAGCGCAACAGATCAAGAATGTCGTCCTCGTCATCGACAATCAGGATTGTACACAGGTCTTGGGTAGTGGCAGTGGGAGAAGACATCGGCATTGTGAGCACAAGGTTGCTTAGATAGAAAGTCAGACAGTTAGGCAGGTGCTAATAAATTCCACGATCAGGCTTGTTTTTTGAAAGTTAAGAAGTGCTGCAATTCCGTTGTCAGAATCAGCACCTCTTGCACCAAGGAACGGACGATTTTAGAACAGCAATCAAGTTCTCAATACTCACGACCCGCCCATCCTAAGGATACGCAATCCTGAGTAGCCATGCAGGCAGCAAAAGATGAAATTAGGGATCCTCGAGTTGGGATGGGAGAAGAGAACCATTTGGAATTTTACTCAAACCACTTGGTTGTTTAGGAAAGCATTTTTTACGGGCAGACAGCGACCTGTCAGAGCCACCGTCAAGTAAGACTATACAGATAATTGCGTAAATTGGTAAAGGCTCTAAATGTTTTTCTTGAGCCGGATCCGGTATGTACATAACGGTAGGAGGTCTCATTCATTGGAAGCGTGATGTACAGTCTGGGCTGCATACAAGCAGCAATCATTCCTTACAGGGTCATTGTCGTGGCTGGTTGCCGTAGAGGTTGGCTTGCTAATCTGATCTCAGGTCGTTGATGACAGAACGTGGTTACGGATTTGGAACGCTTCCTGTGTTCCTAGCTGGGATCAGCACGATCCTCGGGGCAATCATGTTTTTGCGGTTCGGCTATGCCGTTGCCCACACGGGCTTGCTGGGTATAGTCGGAATAATTCTCCTGGGTCACCTTGTAACCATCCCGACGGCTTTGGCTCTAGCAGAGATTGCGACCAATCGCAAGGTGGAGGGAGGAGGAGAGTTTTTCATTATCTCCCGATCGTTTGGATCGACAATTGGTGGTGTGATTGGGATATGCCTGTACTTATCCCAGGCGATCTCCGTTGCCTTTTATATGATTGCCTTTGCCGAGGCATTCACTTGGTTGGAGCCAGTGCTGGCGGACCAGTTCGGCATTGTCTTTGACCCGCGCTTTATCTCAATTCCAGCCCTGATCATGCTCTTGGGTTTAGTGATAATGAGGGGAGCAGACCTTGGCGTGAAGGTGCTGTACGTTGTAGCTGCGACGCTCCTGGGATCACTGATCATGTTCTTTTTGGGTTTACCTCTGGAAGGTTTCGATCCCGAGTCAGTCAGTTTAACGAACAAGATTGATCAGCCGGATTCTTTTATTGTCGTTTTTGCAATTGTATTTCCTGCATTCACAGGCATGACAGCCGGCGTGGGGTTGTCAGGAGATCTGCGGAATCCACGTAAATCCTTGCCTAGAGGAACGTTGTGGGCGACAATTGTGGGGATGGTGGTGTATATGGCGATTGTTTTCAAGCTTCACATCAGCGCTTCGCCTGACACTATGGCGGAAGACCAATTGGTTATGGCGCAGATCGCTTTGTGGGGACCAGCCATTCTGATTGGTTTATGCTGCGCGACATTGAGCAGCGCAATCGGGTCGGTGCTGGTGGCACCAAGGACACTGCAGGCGCTGGGTGCAGATAATACATTGCCAGGGAAGCGAGGCAATAAATGGGTGTCGCACGGTGTGGGGGCTGCTAATGATCCTCGTCACGCAACAATTATCACAGGTATCCTCGCATTGATTATTGTGATTGTAGGCAATGTGGATCTGGTTGCCACGCTGATTTCGATGTTTTTTATGGTGACCTACGGATCACTTTGCGCGATCAGCTTTCTGGAGCACTTTGCTGCTCGTCCCAGTTATCGTCCCAGTTTTCGATCGCGTTGGTACATCAGCTTGCTGGGAGCAATCATGTGTTTCCTGTTGATGTTCCAAATTAGCTTTGCGTTTGCAGTGCTTGCTATTCTGGTGCTTGTAGCGCTGTATCAGGGATTGCGCATCGCGAAGGGGAGAGAAGGAGATCTCGCGTCGCTATTCCATAACGCAATTACCCAGGCAACGCGTTACATGCAGATTCGATTGCAGCAGCGCCGTGCAGATCAGCCCACAGAAGAATGGCGCCCCAGTGTAATCATGGTAAACGACCGCACGTTTGATCGGCGGAGCCCATTGACTATGCTGCGATGGCTCTGCCACCGATATGGTTTTGGCACCTACGTGCATTTCATCAAGGGCATGCTCACAGAGACCACCTTTGCTGAGAGCAATGCTGTTAGGTCTAGACTGTTAGAACTGGCTAGGAAGCAGCACAGTACGGTGTATATGGATACCGTAGTGAGCCCGTCAATGACATCAGCTTTGGCACAGACGCTTCAGGTTCCGGGCGTATCCGGGATGTCGAATAATTGTATCCTGTTTGAATTCGCACAACGAGATTCTCTGGACGTAGTTGAGAGTGTTGTTGATCAGTGTCTATTTGCGGCCGGCACAGATATGACATTAATGGTGCTTCGTCACGGTGAAACTCACTTTGGTGGTAGAGATTCTATCCATGTCTGGCTGACATGGAATGATAAAGCCAATGCAAACACAATGATTCTTCTTAGCTATATCCTCTTGGGGCATCCAGACTGGGAGAAGGCGCAAGTGCAAGTATTTGCTGCCCTTCCGGAGACGGAAGTAGAAGGGACACGGCAGGAGTTTGCACAGTTGATCAAGGAAGGGCGGCTGCCGATTTCCGAGAAGAATATAAAGTATTTCGCAACCGACACTGCTGAGACATTTAGAAAACAGGTCATTGATACGTCTTTTGATGCGGACCTGACGGTTATCGGTTTTGATATGCATGGACTCAAAACACGCGGGGCGGAGGTGTTCACCAATCATGACCAACTCCATGAGGTGTTGTTCGTGCGTGCTCCGAGACAGATAAGAATTGATTGAGGATACAGAGTGAAGATCACCATTTTGACGAATGAGTACCCGCCGAATATTTACGGTGGTGCTGGCGTGCATGTTAAGTATCTCGTACGCGAGCTGGCACGTTACAATCCGGTGCAGGTCTATGCATTTGGAGAACAAGAGCAGGTTACGGATTCCCTGAGGGTACAGGGTGTGTCGGATGCCGGGGCCCCCGAGGGTACGGATCCTCGGTTTAACAAGTTTTTTGGGACGATGCAGCGAAACCTGGCGATGACTGCGGCAACGGAAATCACAGATATCGTTCACTGTCACACCTGGTACACTCACTGGGCCGGCTGTCTGATCAAACAGCTCACAGGTGCCAAGCTATTGTTGACCACGCACAGTCTGGAGCCGCACAGGCCTTGGAAGGTGGAGCAGCTGGGGCGTGCATATCACGCAAGTTCCTGGGTTGAAAAAACGGCTTACCAGGCCGCAGATGCTGTGATTGCAGTGTCCCCCCAGATGAAGGAGGATGTAGTCTCTCTTTATGGTATTGATCCAGATATAGTTCATGTGATTCCTAACGGAATAGACTTGAACGAGTACCGACCAACATTCGATGATTCCGTGCTGCTTAAGTACGGCGTGGACGCCGACCAACCCTATGCCTTATTCGTTGGGAGAATTACCCGGCAAAAGGGAATAATTCATTTGTTACATGCTATTGTCCACCTTTCCCCAGGCACACAGGTAGTTCTCGCGGCCGGTGCGCCGGACACACCGGAGATTGAAGCGGAAATGATCCAGAAGGTTACTGAGTTGAAGAACACAGGGCGCCATAATGTGGTCTGGATCCGCGAAATGATGCCGCCTCCTGAGTTGGTGGTGTTGTATTCCCACGCCCAGGTTTTTGTATGTCCCTCGGTGTATGAGCCATTTGGGATCATCAACCTTGAAGCGATGGCTTGTGAGACCGCCGTTGTAGCTTCAGATGTGGGAGGTATTCCAATGGTGGTGGTAGAGGGAGAGACAGGACACTTGGTGGAGCTTGAGGGCGAAGGCTTTGCACGGCGGTTGGCGGCCAAGATTGATTTATTGATGCAGGACACTGAGCGAAGTCGCACAATGGGCCGGCGGGGGCGTGAACGCGTACAGGCGATATTTAGCTGGGAAGTCGTTGCAAAGCAAACGACAGCGCTCTACCGGTCACTTCAAACAACCTAGGACCTCTGATGTCAGGCCGGAACCGAAATGTCAAAGTACGCCGGTCACTTGTCGGCTTTGGATAGCGACAAGGCAGCCAGATTCGCAAAATTGCGGGTCAGGTACATCGTCAAGGCCAAGAGCAAGAACAAACCAATACTGCCTGCCAGGAGTGCATAATCCTGCAACTGGAGGAGAAGGAATATGAAGGTGTACAGGATCACAAGAATCCCCGCTGTTAACATGCCAACACGGCGCGAGCGGTAAATCGTACCCGCATAAAGCGCAGCAAGTCCTATCGTAGCGACGCCCGACAAGATGTAAGCGCTGTTGAAGGGCAGGTGTTCGCCGAGCGAGAGGAGCATTAGGAAGAACAGGCAAAGATCAAGTCCCATCAAGATGTACTGGAACGGATGAGCGCGCAGCCCCATTCGCAGTTCAATCAGAAAGAAGGCCAGCAGGGTCAACCCCACCAATAAGAATCCGTAACGGGTCGATCGTTGTGTCTTGCGGTATTGATCAACCGGGGGGTACAGCGAAAGTCCGAATGCCGATTCTAACAAGGGCATTGTTTCGCTGCGCCATGACTGCCCGAATGGGCGGTTCAGGTCCAGAACCTGCCAACTGGCGGAAAATCCATCGTCGGAAACTGTTCGTTCGTCCGGGAGGAAAGCACCGCTGAAGCTGGGAGCATCCCAAGAAGAAGTAAGCTCAATCTGTGTTGTCTTCCCCACAGGGACAAAGAGAAGCTCATCATTGCCGTCGAGTTTAAGGTTAAAGCTGAACTCGCTTGGCGTATCAGCCGCAATCCGGGAGCTGATTCCGGCAGGTACCAGTCGACTTGCTTCTTGCATGCCGGAACTGAAGGCCAATGTAGTGTCGGACCAGTTCAGCAGGACTTCGTCTTTGATTCCCCGCATATCCGTGATGCCAAAAGCAATGAAGGCCTCCTGCCATCTTATCGCATCCTCTTCAATAGACCAATTGCTAAAATCAGCACCCGGGAAGGTCCCGCTGATGGTAAGATCTGCGGTGTAGAGAATTGTTTGATAGATGCCCCTGTAGCGGATTTCAGGTTCGATCGTTCCTATTATGTTCAGCGTTTCGGGTAGGAAAAATGCGTGTCTCAGCATTGTAAGGCGCTCGGGGTTATCGCTGCTTACATACTCCGAGCTCAAAAAGGGAACAACGACAACAGGCCCCAGAAGTGTTTGCTGTCCACTCCATTCATTTCCAATATCGTGTACAGTATTGTCATGCCTCTCGCTTCGGTCATTGACCAGATCAGCAACTATTGCAAGGGGGATCATAAGGATCAGTGTCAACATGGCCATCGTGGCCAGCCGCAAGCCCACAGATTGACCTAAGCGTTCAAGAAATTCGTTTGCCATGAGTTACGTCAGGTATTCTTCTATTGGGGGGCATGAGCAGATCAGGTTTCTATCACCATAAGCTTCATCTATCCTTCGAACCGTAGGCCAAAACTTATTGTGGCGGGTCCAGGGTACTGGGAAAGCTGCCTGTGCTCTAGTGTAAGGAAGATCATAATCATCCGCGCAGACTAATGCCATAGTATGCGGAGCTTGTCTGAGAATGTTGCGTTCCTTGTCTTGTCTGCCCCTTTCGATTTCCATGATCTCAGCCCGAATTGCAATCATCGCTTCACAGAAGCGGTCAAGTTCAGCCTTGGATTCGCTCTCGGTAGGCTCAATCATCATAGTGCCGCTAACGGGCCACGACATAGTTGGCGCATGGTAGCCGTAATCCATGAGACGTTTAGCGATATCAACCGCCTCAATACCTGCTGTACGCTTGAATGACCGGACATCCAGAATAAACTCGTGTGCGACGTAGCCGTGTCTGCCGCGGAACAGGAGTTCATAGTATCCCGATAGGCGGTGAGCGAGATAGTTGGCGTTAAGGATTGCAATTTCCGAGCAGCGCCTGAGTCCGTTGGGGCCAAGCAATGCGATATAAGCCCAACTGATAAGCAGTACACTTGCGCTGCCATATGGCGCAGACGCAACCGGATCAATCGCCTGTGCTCCGCCTGTTTTGATGAGCGGGTGCCCAGGCAGGAAGGGGGCAAGGTGCTCCGCAGCACAGATTGGGCCTACACCCGGGCCTCCACCACCGTGTGGAATCGCAAAGGTCTTGTGCAGGTTCAGGTGACACACATCGGCACCGAAATGTCCGGGTTTGCAAAGCCCCACTTGTGCATTCATATTAGCCCCGTCCAGGTACACTTGGCCGCCGTGTTTGTGGACTAGATCACAAATGTCACGTATTTGCTCTTCAAACACCCCGTACGTGGTCGGGTATGTGATCATAAGTGCGGCTAGGTCATTGCTGTATCGTGCAGATTTGCTTTTCAGGTCGTCAAAGTCAATATCTCCGTTACTCAGGGTCTTGACGACGACCACTTTCATCCCAGCCATGACGGCGCTGGCAGGATTGGTGCCGTGTGCCGAATCAGGAACAAGGCACACGTTTCGGTGAGACTCACCCTTACTGGCGAGATAGGCACGAATAACCAGCAGCCCAGCATATTCACCACTGGCCCCGGCATTGGGTTGCAGCGATACGGCAGAAAAACCCGTTAACTCACCCAGCCATTTTTCAAGGTCACGGAAGATTTCGTGGTAGCCCGCCGCTTGATCAACGGGGGCAAACGGATGTAGCCCACTGAAGTTGGCCCAACTTACGGGTGCCAACTGCACTGCTGCATTCAATTTCATAGTGCAGGAGCCGAGGGGGATCATGCTAGTCGTGAGCGATAGATCACGAGAGGCCAGGCGGTGCAAGTAGCGCATCAACTCTGTTTCAGAGCGATACTGGTTGAATATTGGATGTGTCAGATAAGGCGTACGTCGGGGCAGTATTCCGTCATAAGACGCGGGTATCTGTGCGACCAATTCTGCTGCACTGGATGTATTTGCATCGAAGAGATTAAGCAGGTCATCCACATCCTTACCAGTTGTAGTCTCGTTTAGCGAGATGCAAACGGTTCCGTCGGCCAGGTACCGAAGATTGATTGCTTGCGACTCGGCCCGTGTGCGAAGGTCGGCTGGTGGATTCTCTATGCAAATTGTATCAAAAAACTCTTGGTGACGAAGCTGGTAGTTTTTTCTGAGCAGTCCATTCGCTAATGCACGGGTCCACATATGGACGCACAGGGCGATGTTTCGAAGTCCATTTGGGCCATGAAAGACCGCATAAGCTCCGGCCATTACGGCGAGCAGAACCTGAGCCGTGCATATATTGCTGGTTGCGCGTGCACGCTTGATGTGCTGTTCACGCATCTGCAAAGCCATGCGCAGCGCAGGTTTTCCATCCATGTCCACGGTTACTCCAATCATCCGTCCAGGAACTTGACGTCGAAAGGCGCTTCTGGTTGAAAAGAACGCTGCGTGTGGCCCTCCGTATCCAAGGGGGACCCCGAACCGCTGGGAGTTACCGATCACTGCATCCGCACCGAATCGTCCGGGTGCCCGCAGCAGCGCCAGGCTTAGCAGATCAGCAGCTACTGCTACGAATGCCCCCGTCCCATGCGCCAGGTTGCAAAGTTCATTATAGTCATGAATGACGCCGTCTGAGCCAGGGTATTGCACCAGTGCACCGAACACCTCGGGAGTGAACTCAAACGACATATGATCACTAACGACCACTTCAATTCCCAATGGAGCTGCACGGCCCTGCACTACACTGATGGTTTGAGGATGGCAGTCGGACGAAACCAAAAACTTCGTGCGCTTGTGTGTGAGACGGAAGAACATCATCATAGCCTCCGCCGCTGCGGTACCTTCGTCCAGAAGGGAAGCATTGGCAATCTCCATCCCGGTGAGGTCAATGATGGCAGTTTGGAAGTTCAGAAGCGCTTCTAGGCGACCCTGAGAAATTTCAGCCTGGTATGGCGTGTACTGTGTGTACCACGATGGATTTTCCAACACTGCCCGCAGAATTGCTCTTGGCGTGATGGTGTCGTGGTACCCCATGCCGATATATGATCGAAAAATCTTATTGCGGCGTCCAATGGTTCGGAGATCGGCAAGGACTACATGTTCCGGGCGTGCCTCAGGTACATCAAGTGGACGGTTATCAAAGATTGATGAGGGTATAGTATTGTTAATCAGTTCGTCTAGCGAGTGTAGACCGAGCTTCTCTACCATGCTCTGCACATCGTCCTTAGACGGCCCTATGTGACGAGCAGCAAAGCGATCTGCGTGTGGTAAGTACGCGCTCATGGTACAGTATTGTATGATTTTGGAGCAACAACCGGCGAGCAACACTCAGGCTTCGATCTTTCTATCAGGATTGATAGAAAGGGATTGGAGCGCCTGATGAGCAGCTCTTTGCTCTGCTTTCTTTTTTGTCCTTGCGCGACCTCGCCCCCGGCGACGCCCGTTGACGTAAACATCAACGGTAAATATACATTTGTTGGGAGGCCCATTCTCCTCTGCAACAACGTACACAGGCGGGTCCCATTTCTTGGCCTGCGTAAGTTCTTGGAGACGGCTTTTATAGTTGTCGTCCCTGTCTGCCAGTTTAGGCAGATCCACTCCACCCAATACATGTGTATGAATAAATCTTCGTGAGGCGCTTATACCACTGTCCAAGTGGATAGCCCCAATTATGGATTCCAGGCAGTTGGCGAGAACGGAATCAATCTTGTGATTGTCTTGCAGATTCAGGTGCGGACTGATCTCCAGAAAATCAATCAGTCTAAGTTTGCGGGCAATTCTTGTGCAGGTTTCACCACATATGATTCGGGATCGCAGAGTGGTCAGAAATCCTTCCATCCGGTCCGGGAATTCCTGGTACAGGTATTCAGTGACAACTGCACCCAAGATCGCATCCCCCAGGAATTCAAGCCGTTCGTAGGAGCCCAGTAATCCAGCGGGTTGCTCACTCTCGGTAGAGGGATGGCGCAGGGCTTTCTCGAACAGTGCGAAGTTGTAAATGCGGACACCTAGAGTTGCTTCAAGAGCAATCCAGCGTGCGTTTCTCCGGCGATACAGCGTTCGGTGAAACATTCGAGTGAGGTTCTTGGTCATGCAACCATATATTCAAAATTGAGTATCCTGACGTGGAGAAGTGCCTGATATATTTTATTGGTTTGCGTCATGATCTGGGTGATAGTTCCTATTGTTGCTATAATAACTCCCTTCGCTTACAAGGCATTTTCCCAATGGGTTGAGCTTCAGAGGGAGAATTCTGAATCCCCCCATACAGAGGACCACACCGCGCGTCTGATTGAAGCAGAAGATGCACTTGCGGCCGCCCAGCGGCGTATTGAGAATCTGGAGACTATTGTAGTCACTAGGCTATTGGAAGCCCCATCCTCCGAGGACGGTATAGTAGAAGCCGATCCATCTGAACTCATAGCACAAAGCACCTCAAATTAGATATAATGTCAATATCCTTCCTTCTCATTCTTGTCGTATATGCAATTGGTGGGATCCTTGTGGTGAGTCTGTTAGTGAGGTTATGGAATTACTTGGGTCACAAAAACAGTCATAGCGATGAAACTGCGTTGCGGGAGTTTTATGCACGCCTTGAAGCGACAGAGTCGGAACAGGATGCGATTAAGCGTAGGGTCGAAAACCTTGAGGCCATTGCAACAACGAGTGATAGAAGCATTGGACCTCGGCGGGGCAGCGAAGAATCGGTTGGCTCATTGTCGGTTCGATCTTCTTGATCCGAATCCACTGCGATTCTTTTAAACTCCACCGCGTAAAGCAGCGTGCACCGTGCGTGTGATGGAGGCTCCCAAGGCAGCAGAGTCCTTCTCATCTTCCAACCCCTCAATCAAGATTATCAGCACATATGCCGGGGCGTTGGGTGGGTATATGATAGCCGCATCGTGGTGGATCCGGGTAATCTGTCCGGTTTTGTGAGCGACGCGTGTGTCTTCTGAAAGTCCGGCAGGGATCATTTCATTGAACTCCTGATCCAGGAGTACGTCAACCATGCGGCTATCAGACGTCTCACCCACCGCTCGTCCCTGGCTGATGGCTTCCATGAGGGTTGCGAGTGCGCGGGCTGTGGTTGAATTGCTGAGACCCAGATCGAATGCTTTAAGGTCTTCGACTCCCCGAAGCACCCTCATGCCGGGAGCATCGAGAGAGTCGACAGTAGCCTGGATAGACTCAGCGTCCAGGAAGTCAATCAGGAGGTTAGTGGCGAGATTGGAGGACACGGTGATCATTTGGTAGACGAGTTCCGAGATCGTCATGTACCCTCCCAGCCGTTCATAAATAGCATCGTCGGTATCCTCTTCAATACTGTACTGGGATCCATCAACGATTGAGCGAAAGGAATTTTGAATCTCGAGAGTTGAATCCAAGTCGAGGCGACCTGCCTGGATTCTTTTCCAGACTTCAATCATGACGGGCACCTTCATGGTGCTGGCAGCATGAAAGGAGCGGTCGCTAAGGATATCCAGTGTCGTCTGAGTGTTGGCGTCCCGAATAGCTACGGCAACGGTAGCATCGGGGTATTCACTGATAATTGATTGCACCTCATCTTCCAAGGTGGTTGCGGGGCTGCATGCGATCGCAGACCCACAGATCAGGGCCAGCACCATGAGTTTGGAGTGTGTTTGAGACACGAGCTTGTCAAATTCTACAGGTTCGAATATCGGTAACTATTATGCCTTTTGCACCCAGATCCTCGAGATCGTCCATAATCCGATTGGTGTCCTTGCGATGTGCCATTGCTTTGATTGCGACCCAGTCCGGGTTACTTAATGGAGCGATGGTCGGGGATTCGATTCCGGGAGTCACTTCACAGGCTTTCTCAAGTGACGTGCGTGGACAGTCATACTCGACCATAACGTAGGTTCTAGCGAGAAGTATCCCTTGGAGTCGTCGCACGAAAAGATTCGCAGCGGTCTCAGGTTCAAGAATTCCTGCGCGTCCAACCAGAAGCGCTTCAGTTTCCAGTAAAGGTTTGCCTATTACGGATAGGTGTGCTTCCTCTAGTGTGCGACCTGTCTGAACAAGATCAGCGATGACATCTGCCACTCCCAGTTGAATGGATACTTCAACTGCCCCGTCAAGCGGTACGATTTCCGCCCGAACATTTTTCGCTGCTAGGTCAACTGAAACCAGATGACTGAACGAAGTAGCAATGCGAAGCCCCTCGAAGTCTTTGACGTTAAGGTACTGCTGGTGTGGACCCGCATAACACAGCCGTGCCGCTCCAAAACCCAGGGAAAGTATTTCTTCAAGATTGGCCTGCTGTTCAATCATGAAATCTCGACCCGTGATCCCTAAATCCAGCACACCGTTGCTAACGTAGGTTACAATATCACGTGGTCTCAGGAAGTAGAACAGGGTTTCGTTTTCAGTATCCTTAACGCGCAATTCGCGCCCTGATCGTTTACATCGGTAGCCGGCGGTCTTGATGAGCTCTACCGAGTCCTTGGCGAGGGCACCCTTATTGGGCAGGGCAATTTGTAGCATTGGGACAATGTTTGATCTTAAAGATGGCGATAAACATCCTCCAACGACAGATCGCAGGCAAGCATCATGACTTGAATGTGATACAGCAGTTGGGAGATTTCCTCGGCGGTGCGCTCACGGGTCTCGTGGCTGGCTGCCATCCACACTTCGCCTGCTTCCTCAAGAATTTTTTTGCCAATCTCATGCGTACCTGCGTTGACTGCCTGTACCGTGCCGGACATCGGATCCTGTTGGTGTACCTTGTGCTCCAGTTCCTGGAAAAGATCTTCAAACCGCTTCATTTCGAAAACTATTGGACTGATTTGCTCTGCTTGGGAATCTTACTTGCGACTCTTGCAGAGCTTCTGACTTAGGCGTATTTTTTACTATTGGGAGCTAACTGGAAGAATCGATGGAATCCAAGCTGCCGGGGAGCCGTGGGTGCTTAGGCGGGAAGTTGCACTCCGTGCGTCCGATCTCGTTGCCCTCGCTGTCATAGATTCTGTTGTACCCTTCCGCAACGATCATTCCCGTTTCCTCGTTGTTGTGCCCGTCCGCACCGTCGCACACCCCAGTCAGGTCGTCAATGCACTGGCTGAACTCCGTCTTCTTTAAAATATTGGCTTTAGTTCTTACTTCGCAGTCAATATCCCGCGTATTCGTCTTGTATTGAATGTGCCAACCTGCAAAACCAATTCCGAACGCATCCTCATCCGTTATGGAGCGCCAACGAATGCCGCTGGCCAAAACTCCGCTGTCACCCTCTTCAAAGGAAGGCAACACAGCATCACGGTGCCTCGAAAGCTGGATCATGCCGTCCGGCGGCAATTGATCAATCAATTCAGCTATTTCGTCGCTCGGGGCTTGGCTTTCCGTATGTTCAATCGAGTTGGAACAGCCAACGGCAAAAAAGGCCACAAAGACCGGGGGCGCAAGGAAGGAAAAACGCTTCACGAGTCTGGTATAGGGTTGGGTGAAAGAATGAATTGGTTCCGCTTACTGAAGCGCTGCCACAAAGTTGCTGCCTGGCTGGCTACAACCTTCTAACAATCCCATCCACGAACGCGTCAAAGGGAGCCTTATGGTCCCTGTCGTTGTACTTCCAGCAACTCCCCGACAGAAATAGCGGCATGTACTTTTGCAGTAGTGGTGGTGCGTGCCGAACCACGCCCGCTTGACTAAGCGCTCAGAAGGACTCAAAGTTGTTGACGTGCACGTTGCCCTCAGTGAATTAGTGCGCGAGGTGGACTACGGAGGAGCTTGTAGTCTATTCCTGCATTCCGGTAGGCGGTGTATTCGTCTGACATTGGGTGAGTGTCACTGGACTCGATGTGGCCGCGTATGCCGGATAACACATCTAGCGGCAGTTATAGGGTCGGTTTTAAACGGACGCGGCAGGTCTGCTACAACTGCGGTTTATGGTTATATACAACCACGTATGGCGCGCCATTTTCAAGCTCAGCTGTAGCATACACACGGTTTCCCTTCACCACCCGAACGGTAACCTCAGGTGGTAATTCAAACCCGAAAACGGCCTGACTGTCCAAACCCAAGACGGTCCATGACACATCCAATGAGTCGGATGCTGGGGTGTTCTTGACCCAAATTTGACCCTTGTCACTAACGGTAAAAGTGCGGTATGCGGGCTTTGTTTTTGGAACAACTGCCTCACGAAGAAACACTTGTCTTGAAGCATCGGACATATTCTGTAGGTGCTCATCCATTTCCTGCTGCGTGACTGGGATGGCCTCGTGCTCGTAACGAACCGTACGCAATAAACCACCCCTCGCCGAATACACATCAAAGCTAACAGAATCACTCCAACCATAATAGAGAGTTCCTTCTGGTCCTGGCTTCACTGACGAGTGACGGATGAACGGCAACAATACCAAGTTCGTGGCGACCATGCCCGTGGCGGTTTCAGTTCTGTAGATCAAGTGCCTGGTTACAGGCATCTTTAGTAGCGGTTCACCCATGGGACGCCCTTCTCTATTCACAAACTGAATTGAGTCAAAATCTTTGTCTTCTTCGTCATTAAGAAGACTATAGGCTGACGTAAACCGCATCACCAGCAGATCATTATTGATCGAAATCAGGCCGATGGGGGTGCGATAGCCGTCACCGGGGTACTCTACTTCAATATCATAGGAATACCGGAATGTCTTGGGCTCAAATACCACAAGCCGGTCGCGCCGCCGACCGTCCCACACAAACACGGAGTCTCCCGGTCCTATATCCATATCTCGGATACTATCGAATTCTCCCGGACCATTTCCCGGGCGACCGAACGTGTGTAGGCTGTCTCCACTTTCTGAGAACACATAAATGACCTTGGCATCGGAGTCGGCGACAAGCAATTGATCATCTGAAGTGACGCCAATATCACTGATGTTTCCGAAAACCACTGCATCACTACTCTCGGCAGCACCAAGCCGAAATATCTCAGTCAGTTCGGTACGTTTGACATTTTCTTGTAGCCCCTCTACGTCTGACTTGGTAGCGCAACCTGCAAAGACTACCATCCCGATTAGGGACAATGAGCCAGGCACCCAGAATCTTTCAAACCGCATCATGCTAAATGCTCACAGCTACGAACAAACTGGTCGTCAATACAAGCATTTATTACTTGGTGGCTATTTCTTCGCGTCCCACCCACGACTAATGGCTATTTGTGACCGGCTGTTAGCTCTTTACCTTCCTTTTGCAATTATCAAAATTCGTATGCCTTCAATAAAATTCTCCAGTAGCAGGTTTATTGGTTTCTTCGTTTTTTAGCTCGTTCCTTCATATGTCTAATGAAGTCACCCTGCTGATTCAAAGGTACTTCAGGTCGGTGAAAGACCTGATTGACTGGATCGGACGGCGATATCTTGACTGTGGTAAGTTCTACCAAGCCGTCATAAACATGCACCTGAAAATGATTAGGTGCCTGTTCGTCCCACTCCGACGAAGAAAGTGTCAAATCCCCGTAGAAAGTTATATCGTCTTCGCCCAGTACGCCACCCACGGAAGGCGAATTCATGTCATCTATCTGAAATGCTTCACCTGGCAAGGAATGAACTGATACGAATGGTCCTGCCAGACGAACCTTGCGGAGCTGCCCGTCATCGGACACAAACTCATATACGACCGCTTTCTCCCCGAACGTTGTGATTGTAGCTTTCTGCCGTATAAGAGAAAAGTCCTCTTCAGAAAGCTCGTCTGATGGAACTTGAGCAGAAGCCGCAGCGCACACGAATGCAAGCGCAAGTAGCGTAATTAATGAGCGTTTCGCAAAACCATTTTCAGTGGTTGAAGTCAGGTGGGATGCTTGCATGAGCCTGGTGAAATTATTTTGGATGTCGTGGAACGAACGACACTAGACACTAGAGGTTCGATGATAGGCGGGCAACCGGCCCGCTATTAAAAGACGCAGTTTCCTGGTCAGGCCGTTACCGTTTCTACAAGAAGACGGTTGAGGCGAGGCGCCGAGCGGTCGTTTGTGCCCGCAAGAGAATCTTCAAAGAATGCAATGAAAGCAGAGCGTTCCAGCGGATTCGACTCAAAAGATTCCAAGGCGGAAATGAATTTTTTCCAGAGTGGCTCCTCAATCTGGCCAGCCAGGTATTGTGCAAAAAGATGCACCATCGGATTCGTGTTTTTGACTTTCTTGTTTGACATGGTATCGGTCAGGCTCAGTGTCTGCAGTCTCTACAGCAAAAATCGGGCCAAAGTTGCGTTTTACGTCCAAGAGGTTGACATACTTACACAAAACAGGCCGGATATACGCAATTAGTGAGATGATAGTATTTTCAGAAGGGAGGTTCAAAACCGGATTTGCCCTCTTCAAGGGTCAGTCCGTAGTCACCTAAACAGAGGGCGAGGGTGTGTCGCCAAGCATTGTATCGTCCCAGGTATTCACGTGGAAGCGATGCCAGGTCACAGCCGAGTTTTTGTGCCATGATGTTGAGAGCGTCATCCCGTGTCATGGCTACAAACCGACCTCTGTTGAAATGAAAGGCCTGCGATACAGTACGCTCCGCCCCGGTAGAGACAAGTTGCTCAGCAAATCCTGTCGGGTTATGCAACCATAGTAATGGGGTCAGTGTGATGCAGGTCGAGATTCCAGACGAGGCCACTTCGGTGATTGCTTCCAGCCGTCGGTAGTTACCGGGGCACTTTGGTTCGAACGTGTGCCGCACAGATTCATCGTCCGTCGTAACCGTCATGTTGATCTGTACATTGCCCCCATTTTCAACGATAGTCTGGTAGAGATCCAAATCACGGACTACATCCGGGCCACGTGTTTGAACCACTAGTTTAGGACGCGGCTTGTGGTCGGGGTTCGTTTCTGCGGTTGCAGCCTTGCCCGCCAGTACCTCCAAGACTGCACGGGTGAGCCCCAGCTTTCGCTCAAGAGGTTGATAGGGATCCGTGACACTGCTCATGCATATCCGCTTTCCGTCCAGGCAGCGACTATTGCGGCGAAGTTTTCGGTTAAGGTTTTCCGCTGCATTCTCCTTGACGCGGACCCAGTAACCCCAGTTGTCCCGGTGGTATGGAGTTCTGGAAAAGAATGCAGCGTAGCAGTATGTGCAGCCAAAAGCACAACCGGAGTATGGGTTGAGGGAATAGTCATAGGCTTCTATGAAGCCAGTAGCCCGTGTCAATATGTTCGAAGTTTTGCCGTAGGTGATGTCATCCAGCTGTCCTAGGCTATGAGGTTTGAGGTGGGTGTCCATCAGAGTGGTTCATGCCTAGGTGAGCAGGTAGGCGGGGGCAGCCAAGGTATCTACGTGCCTCCCACTCCGGTAAAGATATATACACAGCTTACATCATGTATGAGGAGGGGTGGCAGAGCGACCTAAATTGAATAAGACAGTGTCAAGTAGAAATTACGGCCAGGATTGGGCAGATTACCGAAACTCAGATGCTCGTGATAGTGAACATCGAACAGGTTGTCTATGCCGACACTCAGATCTATCCCGGGGCCGAGTGTTGTTCCTCCGCGAACGTTGACGACGAAATAACCATCTGTTCCATCCTCATCAGCAAAAATGCGGGCTACCCGGTTTTGAGGCATGGCCATCCGAGCTTCCAGGTCGCCCCACCATTTGTTGCGCATGGCACGAAGACTGGTCCAGCCGGTGAGGGGCGGGATCAGATACATCGGTTCATCAAGTTCAAGGTTCTGTCCGCGTGTATACGAAGCGGTTCCAGTCAACTCAAGCCATTCCCGGAGAACCACCACAATACTCGCCTCACCACCGGTGAGGAATGCAGCAGATGAGTTGTAATAGGTTCTGAATCTTAGCGCTGAGGTGTTTCCGAGCAGATCTGCATCGTTTCGGCCACCAATGTAGTGGTGCACATGATTGGAAAATATACTGGCGCGAATCCCAACCTTTGAGGTCCACTTCTCAAACCCGAGTTCGACCTGCGTACTTCTTTCAGGCTTTAGGTTAGGGTTGCCGGTATAGAAATAGCCATCAACGTAGTTGTACACATAGTGTCCGTAATTCTCCACATGTGTGGGTAGTCGCCCAACATTTGCCAGGGACAAACGCAATCGTCCCCCGGAACCCAGCTCTTGTGTCAGGCTGAGGCTCACATTTCCAAGGGTATAGGATTGGGCCAAATCGCCGACGCCCCAACGCCCTTGTAACACAGCAAGGGCCTCATCCCGCTGCACCTTACGGGGTGAGTGATCCAGACGAAGTCCTAGACGAGCTGTCAGGCCGGTGCGTAACGGTGTGATGAAATCCGCTGCAATAGCCCCGTGGCGTGCGCGCACATCTCCCAGATTGAGGAGGTACATGTCCGGGATATTCTCGAAAACACTGAACATCCACATGTCTCCGAAGCTCTTTGTCTCGTATGCGTCCAAAGTGAGCTCTAATCGGTATGCGTTATGCTCCAATTCGAGTTTGCTCAGTGCACCGGTTGTGCGTGTTTTCCCGAACATCGGCATATTCATGGCACGCATTACCGTACGCTCCCGAACATCTCGCTTAAAATCGCTCATCCAGTGATCCACGCGATTGAAATATACCTTCGTCTCCCATCTTGGGATAAAATGCGTATCAGGGCGCCATGTG
Source organism: Bacteroidota bacterium (assembly GCA_028875125.1). Lineage (GTDB taxonomy): Bacteria > Bacteroidota > Rhodothermia > Rhodothermales > Bin80 > Bin80. The sequence continues at coordinate 69,297 of JAPPGC010000038.1, forward strand.
TGGGTCAAGCTGTAGATCTTGGCCTTGGCCAGCGCAGCATCCATAAGCAAAACAGGATAGCCGACATCCCATGCATTATCTCCCAGATAAGAGGCCGTGAGTTCGTGTCGCGAACCAATCCGCTGTGATAGATCAAATTTGTAATTGTTCTTTTTGAAGCCGGAGTTGGGGATAGGCTCTGCACCTCCAGGACTAAAATTGCCCGCCTCTTTGTACGAAAAACTCCCACGTACACTGGTGTTACCGCGGGTAAGTCCGTCGGATACGCGTCCTTGGCGCAGTGCTGCAACCGAGCCGTAGCTTAGTTCTGTATCGGCGTAAAGAGGCTGGTCAAACCGCGGCTTTTGGGTAATTAGATTTATTGTGCCGCCAATCTGGGACGATTGCGTCAGGTCAAATCCGCCTTTGGTTAGTTCCAGTTTTTCCAAGTTCTCGACTTCAACATAGGATGAAGACGGGTCCATTTTATCTACGCATGCACCAATAACCTTGATGCCGTCAATTACAAGTCCGACCTGTCCACCACTGAGCCCCCGAACAACAGGTTCCCACGCAAAATTGGCACGCTGAATAAAATCCGCCCCGGGTACGCGGTCCAGTAAATCCTCAGTTGCCTTCAAGTGGTGTGAGGACGCTGCAGGATCATTGATTCGGGGGGCTGCACCCCGTACTACCACTTCATCCACTGCAATTACGGCGGGCAGGAGATGGATTGTCAGGGGGGCTCGGGAGGCCGGTTGCAGAGAGAGGGTCATCTCCGTCGAAGTGTATCCAACAAAGGAGATCCGCAGACGATAATTGCCGTCCGGCAAGGCCAATTCAAAATGTCCCTGATTGTCGGTTGTCGTTCCTGTATCGGTCCCCAGCACCGTTACCGAGGCGGCTGCGAGGGGCTCACCAGTCAAGGCATCAAGGATGTGTCCGTGAACTGTATTCTGTGCATGCAATTCTATGGAGGACAATCCGATGCATGCGGGCAGTACAAGTCCAAGCAAAATATTTCGGAACTTCAGCATCAGTACACGACAAATCCTTTGAAATCAATTGTATCCCTGGGCATTCCAGAGCGCTGAATGAATACGGTCATGTCCCATCCCCCCGACATTATGAAATTCACCGAGCCACGGTAACGTCCTTCCCGCATATGAACGGGGGCCTCATATGGTGTACTGTGTCCTTGTCCGGCCCCCATGTCCATCCACGGATAGAGGTCCAGCGTGGCATCCTCCAGGGGTATAAATCCTTCATCGGTCAGGCGATGAAGTCCAAGTTCGATCTCGTCAAGCCCGGTTTCCGGGCGAACAGGCAGTATCCACGAGACATAGTACTCACCAGTATACTGCACCCATAGGGATGGTTTTATCTGAACTGGCAGGACAGCTTCACCGGACTCACCACTTGCAGCATACGTGATCTGTAATTGCCAAACGCCTTTTTCATCCTGTGGTTGTACGAATAGGGGCGCGCCTACAAAACGACCGGGTGTATCCGTGATCTCGAGTTCGCCCGCATCTAAGGGCGACACAATGGTACGTCCTGCTGCAATCCATTGAGGCGAAAGCGTCACATCGGCCTGCAAGACCGGTGCCTGGCCAACCTTTACTTCGGCCGAAATGGTATTGATGCCTATGCGGAGTGAATCAGATGCAGTGAGACGTATTGCCAACGGTCCATCCTCCAGAACACCAAGCTCCACCGAAGTATCCTCGGGATCAGTCTCTATCGGATGTTCGCGAAAAAAGTCGGTGTCCGTTATATCAGGCGCACAGCCAGCCACCAAGAGCATCACTAACATTGCAGCTCGAATCATGGCATCTCCACCCCCGCGAAGGTAATGGTATCTGTCAGCGAGTGCAGGAATGCTTCAAGATCAGTTCGTTCACGCTCGTTCAGATTCAGCGGCTTAATCAGATTGCTCTTTCCAAACACGGGATTGCCGCCCTGATCGTAGTGCTCAATGACGGAGGAAAGTGTAGGTAGTCGACCGTCATGCATGTAGGGAGCGGTCTGCGCGACATTCCGCAATGAGGGTACCTTGAATTTTCCGTAGTCCTCTCTCAGGCCCGTAATTCGTGCACGACCAGAGTCTTCTCCTGCGACATAGAGTCCGTTGTTTTCGAACTCAAGGCTGGTGAACAAGAAACCATGGTGACAGCGGGCACACCCGGCTTTACCCTCAAAGAGTGCCAGGCCGCGCTTTTCAGAACCGCTGAGTGCTTCGGTGTTTCCCCCATTGTAGCTATCGTAGCGTGCCCCTCCACTACGCAGCGTCCGCTGATAAGCTCCGAGTGCCTGGGTCAAACCCAGCAGGCTAGGCGGCTCATCGAACACATCGTCGAAAGCCTCTCGATAGGCCAAATCAGACTTCAGGCGACTCAGAACCGAGGCCAGGTCTAGACCCATTTCGTCCGAACTTTGAAGCGGTCCAAATACTTGATGTTCGAGGGTGATGCTCCCCCCATCCCAAAAAAACAGCTTCTGATAGGCTACGTTAATGAGGGGGACTCCCTACCATTTATGCAAGTCCAAATCAGCAAAATTTGAAAAAAGTTG
>JAPPGC010000074.1 GCA_028875125.1 Bacteroidota bacterium
AGAGGTACCCGGTGTGGGATCGCATACGATCAAATTCGCCGTGGTGAAAAAACGCATTCAGCTGAACGTGTACTAGACTCACATTTGGCCGGCGGCCTGCAATGTCCGCCGGCCAGTGTGACAACATCAATAGCACAGAAAACATTAGCGAGACATGAAAACTTATCGACGTTTCTTTCAACTGAGTGCTGGAATCCTGGCAGTAACTGGACTAGTGCTCATGAGCGGCAGTATCGTATTTGCCCAGGGTACGGGTGAGCTTGGTGGAGGTATTGACAAGCCCAACACAAACCGGGCGGGTACAAACGGTGCAGCAGAGTTGTTAGTACCGCTTACCGCACGCTATAGCGCACTTGGAGGTGCTACGACGAGTGTCCTTTCCCAGATGAATGGCCTTGAGGCGCTTTATGCAAACCCTGCCGGGCTAACCAATAACCAAAGTACATCTGCGCTCTTCAGTCGACTTCAGTACGTTGCAGACATTGGAGTAAACTACTTCGGGTTAGCGCAGCGTTTTGGAGATAATAATCTGGCTCTGACGATTTCGGCATGGGATATGGGAGAGATCCACCGGCAAACCGAGCTCGACCCCGAAAAGGCGGACGCTACTTTCCGGGTATCTTTCATCAATGCAGGATTAACCTTCGCACGGACGCTCACGGACCGCATCGCAGCGGGTGCAACACTCAAAATTGTTAATCACACGATTGATGATTTGACGGCCACCGGCATCGTGTTCGATGCAGGCATGACTTATGTGGTCGGTGAAACGGGTCTGCGCCTGGGCGTCGCTCTGAAGAATATTGGCAATGAACTCCAGTATTCCGGTACAGGTCTGGGACGCCGCGTGCGGCTGCCTGATCAACCCACTGATGCCAGTGTTAATACCGTCCAGCTTGAATCAGAAGGCGTTCAATATCCGACACTGCTCAATTTTGGGGTTGCCTACGAGCGTGAGATGGTTGCGGGTGCATCAGCGACGCTGTTGGGTAATTTCCGGTCAAACAGCTTTGAGGATGACCAATTCAGCGGCGCTCTCGAGCTTGGATTCAGGAATCTGCTCTATGTGCGTGGTGGTTACGAGTATAGTCGTCAAAATAACGAGACCTTCTACAAAGGCTACGCCTTTGGTGGCGGGTTACAGTTGGAGTTTGCCGGGACAGAGATAAATCTGGACTACTCCATGGTTCCGACGGATTACTTCGACAACATTCAGTTCATTACAGTATCTGCGCAGCTGTAGCGAACCATACTTGGTGTTTAGTTTAGTCGTCAAGCATGACTAAAAAGGGTTCTACCGCGATCCATTACAGATGGAGCGCGGTAGAACCGTTAGTTTGTTAGCAGGCATACTTCTTAATTTGAAATCATGAGCAGTTTATCTGCATATCGTCCGAGGCACTGGTTGCTGGCGATTGCGGGGCTTTCGTTGGTTGCCCTGCTGGCACTTTTGTATTTTTCGATAACGGCGCCCCCTCCGGTAATGGAGACCGATTCGTTTACGGTGACTGATCCGTCCACGCCGTGGTTAATCTTCGCTTTCCCAGCAGCCACTATGTTATGTTGGCTGGCCTTGGGGGTGTCTCTGATTGTCTATTGTGTTCAGTGGGTAGTGACACTGATATCGGCGATCATGTCGAATCACAGATCTGCCAGCTTATAAATTACATTCGGTGTGATGGCTAGGCACCTCGGCTTAGCTGTGTAGAACCTGTGCAGGAAGACCGAACCTCCCACCGGTTGCGAATAAATCCATTTTCGTTTTCGCAGGCGATCGTTCCACCGTGGATCCGTTTCATATCAAGCCCGGTAAAACCCTTTTGAGGGTAGACCATCTTTTGCATTTTGGAAATCATGAGTAGCTTATCTGCATATCGTCCCAGGCACTGGTTGCTGTTAGTTGCGGGACTTTTGTTTTTTATCATCGTCCTGGTTCGCATTGTTAACTATTCGATGCTACCGGGGATGGTTATCGATTCGTGGCCAGACACGTTTTTATTTGTAACAATCGTATGTGCCGGGCTGGCCTTGATGGTGTCTTTGATTGTCTATTGTGTCCAGTGGGTTGTGACACTGATTCCGGCTATCATGGCGCGTCGCAAATCTGCAAGCACATAAGTACATTCGGTGTGATGGCTGGGTACTTCGGCCTGGCTGCGTAAAACCTGTGCAGGAAAATTGCGATACACGTGAGCCCCGTGTAATCAGGCTCTCATTTCGTCCATACCGCATCTTTCTGGCGGTACAATCAAGGCTGGCATGGGAGGGTGAAAGCGTGGACGGAGCGCATGTAGAGAGGACAGTAGCACAGGCGGAGGGTGTTATGGATAATCAGGAAACGCGTCCGTCCTAAGACCCCAGACAAAAAAGCCGACACCCCCAAACGGATGTCGGCTTCACTTGTAGCGGGGGCGGGATTCGAACCCGCGACCTTCGGGTTATGCTTACCACTTCGGCTTTCGCCGCTGATCCTACGAATAGGATCGTTTGTGGTCTGGACTTTCTCTTCACCCTCGGCCGAACCGTTAGGGGCCTGCCGTCAAGTCTCTACACCTTCCCAACTAAGGGCTTGGCTCGGGATTACCACGCAACAGGCTTCCCCGAATTTGACAGAAATTCACGCGCCAGTTTCCATTCGCGCGCAGCCCAAAACTACCTTCGTCAATAATCTGTTGGGGTAGCGTGCCCCAGCAAACGAAGGTGGCAACTTGAGCCCGATGAGCTACCACTGCTCCACCCCGCGAGAATGGAGCCTCGTACAGCAAAGAAATAAAAAGGTTTCGGCTGTGTAGTTAGTTGGCACAGCTTGCGGTCCTGTTTGTTCAACCGGCAGGTTGCCCAGAGCAAAGCATGGGCATGTTGCATGATCGTTGATACCACTGGACTTCTCACTCTTTCTTCAATGGCCCGAATCAAAGCATTTGCCGCACTCAGACCTCGTCCCGAAGTGGCCGAACAAGTAGCTTCCGTACCCTACGATGTGATTAGTGCGAGGGAAGCGCGTGCACTGGCAAAAGGGCGTCCGCATAGCTTTCTTCACATTATTCGCCCGGAAATTGACCTAAGCCCAGGCGTAGGCGAGTACGATAGTGCGGTATACAGCAAAGGAGCGGAGAACCTGCACAGTTTTGCGGAGAGTGATTACAGCTGCCGGGAGGATACCCCTGCACTGTATCTGTACAGACTCCGGATGGGGGAACACGAGCAAGTTGGCGTCTATGGCCTGGTTTCGGTTGAGGAGTACAAGCGGGGGATCATTCTGAAGCACGAAAATACGCGTCCCCCCAAAGTGGCTGACCGAACAAAGCATATTCTTGCACAACGCGCACATGCTGAGCCGGTAATCTTAATGTTCAGGGATGATGCCTCGATTACCAGTTTAATGGAGGAGGCTGCGACAGGAGCACCTCTATTTGATTTTACGGCGGAGGATGGAATTCAACATACTATTTGGAAATTCTCTGACCACGAACCTTTGGTGGAAGCTTTTGCTGACGTCAAGTCGCTGTATATAGGCGATGGCCACCATCGCTGTGAAGCTGCATGGCAGGCGTGGTCTGACCAGAGATTGCCAGACAGCGATTTTTTTCCTGCCGTCTGTTTCCCTGTGAGCAATATGTATATTATGCCATACAACCGGGTGGTTCATGTGCCTGATGTGGGCGCGTTGATTGAGAAGATCGAGGCTCTTGGGGTGCTTGAAAAAGCAAGTGGGAGGGAGGTGCCGACCGCACGGGAAGAGGTCTCCCTCTATGCAGATGGAGCATGGCATACAATAAAATTACCGCCAACCGGACGTTCTGGTGTAGCGGATAGTCTAGATGTTGCCCGTTTGGGAGAATTCATTCTGGAACCATTCCTGGGAATAATTGACCAACGCACAGATCCGAGGATCACTTTTGTAGGGGGAAGCCGGGGTGTTGAGGGACTCGTGAACCATGTCGACCAAACGCCAGGAACGGTTGCTTTCTCAATGTTTGAAACCAGTATGGATCAGCTCTTGGATGTGTCAGATGCGGGTGAGCTTATGCCGCCCAAATCGACCTGGTTTGAGCCCAAACTCCGGAGTGGACTTCTTATACATCAATTCTAGGGTATTATGCGCATCCTTATTGCGGATAAACTGCCTGAAAGCAGTATCAAAGCTTTGCAGGAATCCGGGCATAGAGTGGCTGTTAATATTTGCTCAAATGACGCGTTGCAAGAAGCTTTGACTAGGCATTCAATCGAGGCTTTGGTAGTGCGCTCAACCAAGGTAACGAGGAGGATGCTGGAGTCTGCGTCATCCTTGGAGTTGATTGTGCGGGCGGGGGCCGGCTATGACTCGATTGATGTAGAAGCTGCTTCTGAGCGCGGCATATTCGTCGCCAATTGTCCAGGTAGGAATTCCAGCGCAGTAGCAGAATTAACCATCGGGCTCATGATTTCGCTGGATCGGCGGATTGCGGATAATGTCTCGGAAGCACGTGCGGGTCGATGGGAGAAGAGCAAGTATGCCAAAGCCCAAGGACTCAAGGGTCGGGTACTGGGGATCGTGGGCATGGGGCAAATTGGACGTCTGGTTGCCCAGATGGCGCAGGGCATGGGGCTTAGCGTTGTTGCCTGGAGTCGCTCACTTACTCCCGAAGATGCAGTAGCACTTGGCGTAACGTATGCGGACAGTCCAGTTGAAGTAGCTTCACAGGCAGATATCGTGTCTTTACACGTAGCGGCAACACCACAGACCTACCATCTCGCTGATGCAGACTTTTTTTCGGCAATGAAACCTGGGGCATTCTTTATCAATACGACACGCGGCAGTGTAGTTGACGAAAATGCACTACTTGCCGCCTTGGACAACAAGGGTATCCGGGCGGGGTTGGATGTATTCGCGGGGGAGCCCTCCTATAAACAAGGCGCACTGGAAACCAGTCTTCGCAACCATCAATCGGTTTACCTTACACACCATATCGGAGCATCGACGATGCAGGCGCAAGAGGCTACGGGGGCCGAAGCCGTGCGTGTGATCAATACATATGCGAGTAGTAGCGTTGTGCCAAACTGCGTAAATATTGCAGTGCAATCTTCTGCGACACATCTGTTGACCGTTCGACATCTAGACAAGGTTGGTGTACTCGCTAAGGTTTTGGATGTCGTGCGAAAATGCAACCTCAATGTACAGGAGATGGAAAACCAGGTATTTACCGGGCCCAGACATGCCGCCGTCGCCAGGATTCGTTTCGTAGGTACTCCCCCAGAAGAGCTCCCCAATCTACTCGAGGGCATTCAGGATGTATTGTCGGTTTCTCAAATCAAAATCTAAACCCAATGATGTCTCATAGAATCGGGCGGTTGCATAATTTTTCAGCCGGCCCTGGTGCGGTACCCTTGCCGGTTCTTGAAGATATTCGGAATGAGTTGCCTGTGTATCGAGAGACCGGCGCGTCAGTTATGGAAATATCCCATAGATCGCCGTCCTATATGCAGATTGAAGCCTCGGTCCGCGAGCGCATACGAAACCTTCTAGGCCTCGCGGCCGACTGGCATATCTTGTTTTTGGGAGGTGGTGCGTCAATGCAATTCCATCAGTTAGCGTTGAATTTTCTTCCCCCAGGGGGACAGGCGGGTTATCTGTTGACCGGAACTTGGGCAAAAAAAGCACATTCGGAGGCTATACGGATTGGCAACGGACGAGTAATAGCTTCGAGTGCGGATGCTGGATTCAACTATATTCCGGATCCAGCTCACTGGGATCTCGACTCCCGGGATGCCTATGTTCATTTTACATCCAATAACACGATCTACGGGACGCAATTTCAGTACACTCCGAACGTGAGTTGTCCATTGGTCTGTGACGCGTCGAGTGACTTTCTAAGCCGCCCCATTGAACACGAGCGTTATGGCCTGATTTATGCCGGAGCCCAAAAGAACATCGGTCCTGCCGGGGTAACGGTTGTTTTGGTCAGAAACGATTTTCTCGAAAAGCGTAACACGAGCCTGCCGACAATGCTGGATTATGGCACGCATGCGGCAAAATGCTTTAATACCCCGCCGGTGTTTGCGGTCTATATTGTGGAAAAGGTGCTTCGTTGGCTCGATGGCGTAGGAGGCATTCCCGGGATAGAGGCCATGAATCGAAGAAAGGCCGATCTGTTGTACAGCGCCATTGATAACAGCGAGTTCTATAGAGGTACCGCCGAGACAAAGTCCAGGTCTCTAATGAACGTTACATTCCGCCTGGCAAAGGAGGAATTGGAAGCAACATTTATTGGACAGGCGGCTGAACACGGACTGGTTGCACTAAAGGGGCATCGTTCAGTGGGAGGTATGCGTGCATCCATATACAATGCCTGCACGCTTGAATCGGTAGAAGCTCTGGTTAACTTTATGAAAGATTTTGAGCAACGAAATGGCTAGCCAACTGCCGAAAAAGTCAAGAATAGCTGTCAATCATTGGTATATTGGGTATTGAAAATTTCTGATCTATGACACTAGGGACGGTTCAAGCTTCAATATCGGGCGAACGTCGCGTGGCACTCGTGCCCCCGGTCGTTTCAGCGTTGTCCAAGAAGGGTCTAGAGGTTATCGTAGAGTCGAATGCTGGTCGAGAGGCCGGAATTAGCGATGATGCTTTTCGTGAGGCAGGGGCCCGGATTGTCCAGGATACTGAAGCGTGGGGGTCTGACATACTAGCGCTGGTCGCTCCGCCTTCCGATGAGGAGATAGTCCGATTATCGTCGGGGGCTGTGGTGGTAGGCTTTATGCAGCCGCTTGAAGTACCTGAACGGATTGCCCGGTTAGCCGACCAAGGGGTAACTGCTCTTGCGATGGAGTTAGTACCCAGGATATCGCGGGCACAAAAGATGGATGCACTAAGCGCAATGGCCTCATTGGCGGGGTACAAAGCCACGCTCATCGCAGCTAACCGGCTTCCGAGATTTTTTCCCCTGCTAACCACCGCGGCGGGAACAGTCCGTCCAGCCAATGTGACAATCTTGGGGGCGGGTGTGGCAGGATTGCAGGCAATCGCTACAGCCCGCAGGCTTGGTGCTCGTGTATGGGGCTACGATATTCGTGAAGCCGCCAGAGAGGAGGTCAAGAGCCTCGGAGCGCAGTTCGTTGAACTGGATCTCGAAATGGAAGATATGCAGGATGAAGGTGGCTACGCAAAGGCACTAATGGCTGCGAAGGCGGAGCAGCAGGTAGAATTGCTCGTGCCCCATCTTGCCAAGTCGGACGTTGTCATTACTACAGCGCTGATTCCCGGACGCAGGGCCCCGACTTTAGTGAGTGAAGAAGCCATAAAGGCCATGAAGCCCGGCAGTATCGTTGTTGACCTGGCCGCGGCCACTGGAGGGAATTGCGTACTGACCGAGCCGGACCGCGTCACAACACGTCATGGCGTACAGATTGTTGGGTATACCAACCTTCCGGCCACTGTGCCGGCAGATGCTAGTTTTCTGTATGCTCGGACGATATCAGCGATGATAGGTGAGTTTGTGAAGGATGGGGTTTTTGAGACGAATTTTGAAGACGATATTTTCAAGGCTGCTTGTGTCTGTCACGAAGGGCAGGTAGTGCATGAGCGTGTCCGCAATCTGATTGACCGTTAAAAACAATGCTTCCATATACGACATTTTTTGTGTTGTCCATGTTTATTGGACGCGAGGTGCTGAGCAAGGTGCCGCAGACCCTGCATACTCCCCTCATGTCTGGGTCCAATGCCATAAGTGGGATAACAATTATTGGTGCGCTGGTCTCAGCGGGGATGGTAGGAGGAGTGTGGGCGAAGTGGATCGGTGTGATTGCCCTGATTGCCGCAACGATTAATGTGGTGGGAGGATTTATGGTCACCGATCGGATGCTGGAAATGTTCAAAAAGAAACCCCAGAATGTTTAGCGAAGGATTCACTGCCGGGGCCTACCTAATAGCTGCAATACTCTTTATTCGGGGTTTAAAAAAGTTGCAGTCCCCTGTTACAGCGCGAAGGGGTAACCGTCTCGCAGCGATCGGGATGCTATTAGCTATTGTGGCCACACTGTTCAGTCAACAAATCCTAACTCCCGCAGAAATGATTGGCGGCCTGGCGGTAGGTGGTTTTCTGGGTGCGGTGATGGCGAAGCGTGTGAAAATGACCGGTATGCCGGAGTTAGTAGCCGCCTTCAATGGGTTTGGTGGGCTGGCCTCGGCACTGGTAGCTGGGGCGGAGATTGCCCGGATCGTGGAGGAAGGAGGTGGGTTTGGAGATCCAAGAGGCCACACTGGTGCGTATTTGAGTATTCTCGTAGGCATGGTGACCTTTTCCGGCAGCTTTATCGCTTTCCTGAAGCTTAGCGGGAAGATGACAGGAAACCCCATCCAGTTCACAGGCCGATATCTTGTTCTGGCCACCTGTACGGCGGCCGCGGTGGGTTCAATTGTCTGGATCTTCGTGGGCGGGGATATGGTCTCATTGATCATGATCCTTGCCGGTCTATCGTTAATTCTGGGGATACTGCTTGTTCTCCCCATTGGTGGTGCAGATATGCCGGTTATTGTCGCGTTTCTCAATGCCCTGTCTGGGCTGGCTGCGGCGGCAACTGGCTTTGTACTATCCAACACGGTTCTGATTATCAGTGGTGCACTTGTTGGCGCTTCGGGGATTATGCTGACCAGAGTCATGTGTGTTGCAATGAATCGCAGGTTGTGGCATGTACTGGTAGGAGGGTTTGGTGGTGATTCAGATGATTCAAGTGATGGCGCGAAACAGCTGGAAGACGGACGGACGATCACGTCCACGACACCGGATGACACGGCAATATTGCTCAGTTATGCTCGCAAGGTAATCATCGTGCCGGGTTATGGATTGGCGGTTGCGCAAGCCCAGCATCAGGTGCGCGAACTGGCTGATGTCCTGCAGGAGCACGGTGTAGAGGTCAAATATGCTATTCATCCCGTAGCTGGCCGGATGCCGGGGCATATGAATGTGCTTCTGGCGGAAGCAAACGTGCCTTATGATTCACTGTTTGAGATGGATGATATCAACCATGAATTTGAATCAACCGATGTTGCACTCGTGGTTGGGGCTAATGATGTCGTCAATCCTGCCGCACGCCACGATCAGACCAGCCCGATCTACGGAATGCCGATCCTTAATGTGGACCAGGCAAAGACAGTGATCTTCCTCAAGCGGAGCATGCGCCCAGGATACTCCGGCGTACAGAACCTGCTCTTCTTCGAGCCGAATACGCGAATGCTTTTTGGGGATGCAAAAGATTCGGTAACAGATTTGGTCACCGAAGTTAAGGCGGTCTGAGTGTGAATAAGCAACCGAACAGCGATCATTGTTTCGTGTGTGGACGAAACAATCCGCGTGGACTCTACATGACTTTCTACGACAACGGGGACGATGTTGTAGAGTCACAATACACGATTCCTGGCTTGTTTCAGGGTTATCCGGGCATCGTGCATGGGGGTGTTCAGGCATCCATTCTGGATGAGATCGCGGGGCGCATTTCTCTGATTGAGGATATGCACGCCTTCATGATGTCCGTGCGACTTGATGTCAAGTACCGGCATCCTGTTCCGACCGATGAGCCGCTACGCATAATTGCCAAGCGGGAGTATTTGAGTGATCGTTATGGGCAAGCCCAATGCATGATTTATTTGCCCGATGGTCAGTTGGCTTCAGAGGCATCTGTGAAACTGGTCAGGCTTCCTGAGGAAGCGCGTATTAGTGGAGATTCAAGCCATGTGCTGGGTTGGCGGGTAGATCCATGAGCACTTATTGGGGGTCCCAACCAACTGTTTTGAGCAAATATCATAACACAGTGGAATCGCAGCTTTTCTGTGGCTCAGACGTTGCCCGCTGCACGGATTGAGTTCGTGCCTGAGAGATAAGTATGAAAGGGGATAAACGACGGGAAACAGCTTTGCCGTTTGCGGACCGTCATCTTTTCTGGGGTAACTGCCCCTCCGATCCACAGGATTCGTGTTATAATCTTTTGCCCAAATTGTAACACATCAACTGATTCTAAATCATTTCAATCGTGTGTAAGACCATGAGAAACCAACTCATATGGTCATGCACACCTTCTTTCAGCGCGCACAGTCCCTGTCGGTTGCAATAGCGACCACGATCATTTTATTCCCGGTCATGGCCGATGCCAGCGGCATCGGAGGGGTTCGGGTAGCGACCTCCACGGTATCCAAGATCGTAGGGTTACTGACCGGAGATCTTGCTATTGCGGCATTTCTTTTGATCATTGTTCTGGGCGGACTCGCCTGGTGGATTACCCGGTCCAGTTGTCCAACGACAATTAAAACTACAGTTGACGACAGTTAAAATTAGTGTTTTT